>JANQLN010000058.1 GCA_028280575.1 Clostridia bacterium | reverse complement strand
AATTTGATATTCGTCAAAAGATTGGTTATAATATAAATGTAAGCAGTCCAGCCGATAACGGCTGAGCGAGTTAAATTATTTAATTAAAATAATCACCGGCCAGGGTGATTATTTTTTATGATTGAATTTCAGTATAGCTATAAGTAGCATACCGAACATGAAAACAACACAGATTGTCTCATATGTATTCATCATAGCCGTCACCCCCCTTCAAAGGGGATTTCAGCCGTCACCCTGAACTGCTTACAAACTTGATTATAGCATAAAAGTCGAAATATGCAAATTACTGGCTACTATAATTTTAAAATAGGGGATAGACACCCAGAAAAACTGAGTGTCTATAAAGTTAAAATGGTAAATCAGTTAAATCATATAGAAGATTTTTAACATAGATGCTGTCATTGATTTTCTGCTCATTTTTAAGAGCTTCAATGATAAATGTTTAGATTTTTTCCAACTGCCAAAAGTGTCTTAATTGCAGAAAAGAATTTAACGATTTTCACGCATGTCTATTTTGTTCATTGTAGATAAAGTGGCAAATGATTGTCAAAACTTAAGCTTTGGCTTGACGATTTCATGGAAAAAACATACAATGAGATAGAGAATTTATATGAAATAATGGCTGCTAAGAAGCAGAAGTGCTTGACCTTGCGAACATATGTTTAGAAAGGTGAAGAGTTGTATGAAATGCTTTTAAAGCCAAGTTTAATTGTTTAACACATTCATATAAAAATAATAGATTCAATTGGCTAAAGAGGAGATTTATAATGAAAGCAATTGTATGCAAAAAATACGGACCTCCTGATGTTCTTCAGCTCAAAGAAGTAGAAAAACCTACTCCTGGGGATAATGAAATACTGGTAAAAGTTCATGCTTCAACAGTAACAGTAGGGGACTGCAGAATTCGAAGTTTCACATTTTCTCCCTGGTTCTGGCTTCCTGGGCGAATAATGTTTGGTCTTAGAAAACCAAGGAAAACAATACCAGGGAATGAGCTAGCCGGTGAAATTGAATTAGTAGGCAAAAATGTAAAACTATTTAAGAAAGGTGACCAGGTTTTCGGAGCTTGCAGTGAGTTATGTTTTGGTGGTACTAATGCCGAGTACAAATGTCTGCCTGAAGGATTAGTGGCAATAAAACCGGCCAATATGACCTATGAGGAAGCCACCGCTGTTCCTATTGGGGGACTTACAGCACTGCATTTTCTTAGAAAAGGAAATATCAAGAGCGGACAAAAAATCCTTATCTATGGAGCCTCTGGAAGTGTAGGCACTTTTGCGGTACAGCTTGCCAAATACTTCGGTGCAGAAGTTACTGGAGTATGCAGTACTACGAATTTAAAGCTGGTGAAATCTCTGGGAGCCGATAAGGTAATTGATTACACCAAAGAGGATTTTACCAAAAGCGGCCAGACCTATGACGCCATTTTTGACACGGTAATCAAGACATCGTTTTCGCGCTGTAAAAGCTCGCTAAACCAGGGAGGAGTCTATCTTACGGTTGACTGGCCTCTTGTTCAAGCACTATGGACTTCAATTATAGGTAGCAAGAAAGTTATTTTTGGGGCAGCATCCGTTGGAAGTAAAGATTTAGTTTTCCTTAAAGAACTTATTGAGGCTGGGAAAATAAAGACGGTCATAGACAGCTGCTATCCATTGGAGCAGATTGTCGAGGCTCACCAGTATGTTGACAAAGGGCATAAAAAGGGAAATGTAATTATAACTTTAGGACATAACAGCAAAAGAGGTGTTTTATGAATTGGGAGAATCTTTATTTTTAAAGAATGCGGGTTATTTTCATTATGCTATAACCCAAAAGATAAGCAGCTTCACTTGACGATTTCTTAACAGCAAAGTATTATTAATACAATAATAAATATATCGTCAAGGAGTGTTTGGATATGAGATCTGAATATAAATATGGATATTTTAATGAAGACGGCACTGAATTTACCGTTACCAATCCTGGGACACCAAGAGCTTTTGACAACTTTATCTGGAATGATGCTGCCTTTTCCAATATTCAGCAAACAGGGACAGGCTATTTTGATTACCAGCCCGGTGATAAAGAGGCTGTTCAGCTCTTGACAGGGGTTGGGAGAATATGTGATTTTGATGTTTTTGGCAGGGACCATTTAATGAGTAGAATCATTTATATCAGGGATAATGAAACCAGGGATTTCTGGACAGTCAACTGGGAACCTGTAAAACACCCCTATGAAGATTATGCATGTACCCATGGGTTGGGATACACCATTATCGGTACAACTGTAAATGGCATACAGGCAGAATTTAGAATTTTTATTCCTTTAGGAAATGATGCTATAGAACTATGGACATTGAACCTTGTTAATAAATCTTCAAAGAAAAGAGACCTTTCTGTTTTTGTATACAATCAGTTCCAATTCAAGTACAAGTGGGGATTTGACAGCTATGGGGATATGATATTCAGGGGATCATGGTTTAATAAAGAATTAAATTCCTTCATTGCTTCCAAGCATCCGTATTACCGGCCCCACGATTTTTTGACAGGATTTGTTACATCTGACTATCCTGTTACTGCTTTTGACGGCACGCGTGATTCTTTTGTGGGTATGTATAATACATTAAAAGAACCTTCTTCGGTTGTTAATGGCAAATGCACGAATACTCCCGGATGCTCGGATGCTACAATCGGTGCCTTGCAGTTTAATCTTGATTTAGCTATGGATGATGGCAAAAAAATATCCATGATACTGGGAGTAACCGACAAGGAAGAGCATATACCGGCAATAAAAGAAAAATACTTTGGACATTTTGATGCTTTATTTGCTGAATTACAAAAGAAGGGTAAGAAGCAGGTAGAACAAAACAAAGTACATACTCCCGACGCCCAGTTTAACCGTATGCTGAACGTCTGGCTAAAACAGGCAGTCGCATATGGAGCAAAATGGTGCAGATGGGGTTGGAACGGTTATCGTGATATTGTTCAGCATGGTTTAGGCATTGTCACCATCAATCCCGATAGGACAAAAGAAATACTGCTTGAAGCTTTGCAATACCAGTATAAGCATGGTCCGGCATTAAGAGGTTGGAACCCGGTTGATGAAAAGTCCTATTCGGACAGCGCTTTATGGCTTGTTTTTACTTTAACGGCATATATTAAAGAGACCGGGGATATAAAAATTCTTGATATACCTGTAGCATATTATGACGGCAGTGAAGCAACGGTTTTAGAGCACATTCAAAAAGCACTGGATTTCCTCGAAAACAATAAAGGCAGCCATCGCCTCTGTTTAATTAAGTTTGGCGATTGGAATGATTCATTAACCGCAGTGGGGAAAAAGGGCAGTGGTGAAAGTGTATGGCTAAGCCAGGCTTATGCAGCCGCACTTCTTGAAATGGCTGACCTGTTTAATTTTTTAAAAAACAGGGAACTGGAAAGCTCATACCTCAATAGATATGAAAGCATGAAAGAAGCAATTAATAAACACGCATGGAATGGTGATTGGTATATAAGATGCTTTGATGATGACGGGCGTCCGGTAGGTTCTAAGGAGAACACCTACGGAAGGATATTTTTAAATTCGCAAAGCTGGTCTATTATATCCGGTATAGCAGATAGGAATAAATATGACAAAATTGTTAACTCATGTGACAATTTTTTGTTGACACCTAACGGATACAAGGTTTTGGCTCCCACTTTCCTTGAAGAAGATGACAATATTGGACGGATAAGCTGTCTTGAGCCGGGTGTATGTGAAAATGGAACAATTTATTCCCATGTGAATATATGGATGATTTTAGCGCTCATTAGAAGTGGCCAGCCGGACAAAGCTTATGATATTTTTAAAAGAATAACTCCGGGATATATCAATCAATCCAACAAACATAAAGAAAACTGCCATCCCTTTATGTATGCAAACTGCTATTATGGTGAAGAACACAGGAATAACAGATTTCAAATGGAATTCACATGGATAACCGGCTCAGTGGCATGGTATAACCATGTTTTGATTAACGACTTTATTGGTGCAAAAGCCACATACAAAGGCCTTAAACTATCACCCTGCCTTCCGTCAAGCTGGAAAAAGGTTAGTATAACGAGAAAATACAGAGGCAGCAAATATCATATTGAAATAAACAACAACAGCTCGGGTAATAATAAGGAGGTTTACATTGATATGAAAAAATCGGATGATTGCATGATACCCATATTTACAGATGGAAAAGAACACAATATAGTTATGAATATATAGCGTAAAGCCAGATGAAACAAATTTCACCTGTATATCAGCCTTTCATCAATTTCGCTGCTTTTTAAGTTTCCATGAATAAGGGATGAGAAAAAACCTTTCGACAATAAGCGTTTTATAAATAAGCTCATCCCTTTTCACGTATCAATATATCAGAACCATATTTTATTTTACTTCCAGATAGTCCTTTTCGGGCAGTTCTGGAAATTTCACGGTAGGTAAGGTTTGATACCAGTAAGCCACTGAAGAAATATCATCCTGTAATGGCAAATAACGCCCGCCGCTGCGCCATCCCAGAGCTTGAATGGTTACCTTGATATCCTTTTCAAACCGGACCGGATCTGTGATATGCCATCTGTACATGCCAAACCGCATTTGGGACTGATACAGTCCGTCAGGGCGGATAATCTGATGCAATCCTGCATAAGGCGTAGTGAAATCCTGATATTTACGCTCCGCATTATTTTTATTTTCAAAATTATATGAGCCGCAAAAATAATCCTCCGTTCCGGTTCCGCAGATGGTGGGATATTGGTCATCTCCATCCAAGTAAAACTTAATTTCTCCTTCGCCCCACCAACCATTGTTATTGACTCCCCATGCAAGGTAGGTTCCTACATAATGACCTTTTCCTTCCACATGATCAAGTATTGTGTAGACTTCTTTATAAGGCAGTGGATTAACCCTTCCAAACCTGGCATGAAAATAGGCACAATTTTTTGGAACTTCTGTCAATGTATAATTAATCTGATAATATAACACCATATCTTCATCTGCAATATTGGTCAATGTTATCCTGCATTTTTTTTGGAAAGGCATTTCCCAATAGCAATTGAAAGCACTGCCCGGATTCACACATACTGCCAGGGATGATAGTTGAGAATACTTACCCCATCCGCTTGCAAAAAAATCACCAACAGGGCATTCCACTGACGGGTGGGTTT
Organism: Clostridia bacterium; assembly: GCA_028280575.1. Taxonomy (GTDB): domain Bacteria; phylum Bacillota; class Clostridia; order Acetivibrionales; family STF1-152; genus JANQLN01. The sequence continues at coordinate 2,612 of JANQLN010000058.1, read as the reverse complement.
GATCATCCCAATAAATCCTTAAAATTGAAAACCGCCAACATCCAGAAGCAGTCATCCATATCTGCTGAATAGCTCCCGGGCCTTCAATATCAGCTATTGTGAATGTACTTCCGGCATCAATTTTTACCGACGGTGATATTTTCCACCCTGTACCTAAATCCCTTGCACAGCCGGAACCGGTGCCTTCGATTGCCATTCCGCCTTTGCCTTTTTCCCCCGTAAAGTTTTCCGGACTGATTGAACGGGATTTTGCCGATGACAATCTTGACAAATTCCCCATATTGACACCCAATCCGTTAAAAGTCTCCATAAATACACCCCCATAATATTAACATTTAACAAAATTATATATCACAAAACACTTCTTATCTCTAGCATTTATTGCTGTATGCTTAACACTTATTGATATTTTAAAAAATTTAATAGGTGTAGAACAAATGATATGGCTTTTGTGTCCAATATAAGATAAAATATAATCCTGCAGGGAAATTATTTACAATTAAGGAGCAGGGTAAAGTGAATATTTCGGTTTTCAAGAGAAAATGGTTTTATATAGTAATAGGTATAATTATTATAGCGTACATTTTTATAGCTCAGTCAAAGGTATTTATGAATGATGACTTGGCATGTAAAAAGGTTATATCTCAATGGTCTTTGTATATAGATAAGCAGAAGTATGAACGTGCTTTTAACTTGTGGGTTTCAGAAAAAATACCGGATGCTTCTGAATATGAAAAGATAGCAGAGGGCTACTCAAAGAGCTTTAAATACTTCAGACTTAATAAAATTGAATTTGTAAGAGAAGAATCTGAAAAGTTTTACTATGGTAAAATATACAATGAATTTAGAATCTACCTTGTTTATTTTGAAACAGAATTTCTTGAAAGAAATTACACAGCGTATGAAGAAGATCCGGTGAGATATTTTATTATGGTAAAGGAAGACTCAGAATGGAAAATAAGAGACATGGCTACCGGACTTTAAAATTATATTATTGATATTATAACTAAAAGCATTTTGATTATATTGAAAGTATTTTATTGGCTTGTTTTTTCCAGGCTGTTTCTAAACTCTTTTGGAGTAACACCATATTGTTTTTTAAAGAGCCTGGAAAAATATGAGTTGCTGTTAAAGCCTGTCATGTCTGCAATCTTTACGGCAGATACTTTTTTATCCTGTAAAATTGTGCATGCTTTTTCAAGCCTTATCCTGTTCAAGTACTCTGTAAATGTTTCCTGGGTAGTGAGTCTGAATATACGGCTTAAATAAACAGGCGACATATCAAGCTTAGATGCTATCAAGTTGATATTTAAAATTTTATTTACATAATCTGCTTCCACAATTTGTTTGATTTTTTCTATGGTCATTTCCTGCTTGCTTCCTTTTTTAACTTTTTGCTGGTTGAATACATCGTTCATAAGACTTTCAAACCTGTTGATTATTTCATACAATGTTTCATATAAATCCAGGTTTTCCAAATAGTTTTTTATATCAAAATATACCGTGAAATTTGGATTGGCACTTATTTTCATTATGGTTTTGTGAACGGTAAACATCAGGTTTAGCAAACAATATTTGTGGGCTTCATAAGTATATTCCAATACCTCGTCGATCATATCATGGTATGTTTTAATTGCTGTTTCTTTTCCGCTTCCTGTTTTCATGCAGTCAATAATTATTTTTTCCTTGTTTACAGGATATACATAATCCTGGGCAGGTTTTAGCTTTTTTATTTGTGAATGCGCAATCACCTTTGGATAACCGTATATTTTCATATACCACAAATCTTCTTCCAAACTATTATAAATAATCTGGATTTTTGAAAAATCATCTATGGGTTCACTAAATAAAGCAGAAATTTCCCATGAGTAATTATCATTAATTCCTTTTAGTGTTTTGTCTAAAATATCCGTAATTTGTTTTTCAATGGTTTCATCATTTACACTTTCTGTTGAAATAATCATGCCCATGCAGCGGCCGGGCAATGTAAAAACATCACATTTATATAAGGTATTTACCATTTCCGAAGCAAATAACAACATTTCTTCTTTTTGTTTTTTTCTCTCTTGAAATTTATATTTTTTCTTGTACTGGGCAAACCAGCCAATATAGAATAATACTAAAATATAGGGCTTGTTAAAATCAATAGTTATTTCATATTCACCTGACTGTGAAATAAAATTGTTAATATTACTTTGATTTCCATGCATAACAAAGGTTTTAATGAAGTTCGACCTGATAGTATCCTTAACAGAGTCATTATATTCTTCCAGGGATTGAATTTGCGCATATATTTTATTGTAAGGTTTGTTTAATAAATTTGAAATAATAACGGTGGCAATAATACCTATAACAAGAAGAACAAATGCAGCAATTATCATATTGGATTTCAAGTTTGAAATTTCACCGATTATTTTATTGTAGGGAAGCTTGCTGATAAATATCCACTCAGGATTCTCAATTTTCTGGAACGTATAAAGGTATTTAGTACCATTTTCGTCAAATATGAAATAGTCGGAGCTTTTTTTATTGTTAATGATTTTTTCCATTGCCGCATGATTTGCCTGTGATGTTGCTATTTCCAAGTATTTGTTTCCCAAAACCGTATTTCC
>JANQLN010000026.1 GCA_028280575.1 Clostridia bacterium | reverse complement strand
ACCAGTAGCCCCAGTAGCGCCTGTAGCCCCGGTGACGCCTGTAGCCCCAGTGGCACCTGTTGCTCCAGTAGCTCCAGTGGCACCAGTAGCCCCAGTGGCACCAGTAGCACCAGTGGCACCAGTAGCTCCAGTGGCGCCAGTAGCTCCGGTGGCGCCTGTAGCCCCGGTGGTACCAGTAGCTCCGGTGGCGCCTGTAGCCCCAGTAGATCCAGTGGCTCCGGTTGCCCCAGTGGCTCCGGTAGCTCCAGTGGTACCTGTTGCCCCAGTAGCGCCTGTAGCCCCGGTGGCGCCTGTAGCCCCAGTGGTACCAGTAGCTCCGGTGGCGCCTGTTGCTCCAGTGACTCCAGTAGCCCCAGTGGCACCAGTAGCCCCAGTGGTACCAGTAGCTCCAGTGGCGCCTGTTGCTCCAGTGGCGCCTGTTGCTCCAGTGGCGCCTGTTGCTCCAGTGGCTCCGGTTGCCCCAGTAGCCCCAGTGGCTCCAGTGGCTCCAGTAGTTCCAGTGGCGCCAGTAGCCCCAGTGGCGCCAGTAGCCCCAGTGGCACCTGTAGCTCCAGTGGCTCCAGTAGCCCCAGTGGCACCTGTAGCTCCAGTGGCTCCAGTAGCCCCGGTGGCGCCTGTTGCTCCAGTGGCTCCAGTAGCCCCAGTGGTTCCAGTTGCTCCAGTGGCTCCAGTTGTCCCAGTTGCCCCAGTGGCACCGGTAGCCCCGGCTGCAGCAGTGGCGCCTGTTGCCCCAGTAGCGCCTGTTGATCCAGTGGCGCCTGTTGCCCCGGTGGCTCCTGTAGCACCTGTAGCTCCAGGTGGACCAGGAGCCCCGGTGGCACCTTTAACTTCTACTTCTATTAAGGCTACATCATCAACAACTAAATCGGCAGTACCTGCTTCTGCCTGCTTGCCTACAAATACAATAGCTTGTGTTGTTCCTGGAGGCACAGGTGCGGTAACATCATAAATTTCAAACCATGTGTTTTCTTCTGCGTTGGGAAGATCACCCATTTGAACATTTTTTACAAGTCCTACTCCAGTAGAATTAAGACCTGCGTCAAAATATCCTACAGAAATTATTACAAGTGCATTAGGTTCAGCACCTATTCTTGACAGTGAAACAAGGAATTCAAATGACTGTCCTGGAGTTACGGGAACTGTTTGAGATACAAATGAACATATTGGCCCGCCTTCTAATCTGGCAGCATAAAAACCGGAATGGGTAAATTCATTTGTTATTGTTGCACCTATTGATGTCCATGGAGCTAATAATGCGGTTTCAAAACCCCCGTTAATAATTAAGTTGTTAAAAGACATCTTTTCACCTCCTGTAATATGAATATGTAAAGCGGGCAAAGAAAAACAAATACGCCTATGTATATTATATTCTGATAATATTTTCCTGTTACTTATGTTAACTAAATATATTGAATTATTTAAATAATCTATTTGAGTTTCCCCATTTTTAACATTGAAAAGATTTATGTGTATAATGAAACAGTTATCATTGGGAAGGAATTTAGAAAATGTTAGTGTATAGGTTCTTGAAAAAGGCGTAAATTGCGGCATGGAGGCCGCAAGCCGGCATCTGAACTACGGATGGTGAATATGCCGGGTAGCCTTTTTCAAGGTTCTAGACACTTACTTTTTCTTAATGATTGTACTGATAAATGTTTCATTATACGCATAAATTTATACCTATTCTAAAAAATGGAGAAACTCAAATGTAGAATTCCTTGATTTTCTATATTCTTTTTGCTAGAATAAGTTAAACTGAACATTTAAATGGCTTTGATCGGGAGAGTATCATTGACTGGTCCTTAAAGAGAGAAATTGCCCGCTGCTGAAAGCAATTTCAGGTAAAGGTTTTTCGAAAAGTGCACCCGTGAGCTTGGGAACTGAAATTAACAAAGTAGGTTTTCACGGAATTTTCCGTTAAACGCAAGGAGTAGTATAATTTAGAGTGGAACCGCATAACCCTGCCTCTATACACATATGTGTGGAGCAGGGTTTTATTTATGGAGGGATGTTGATGTTTAAAAATATGCTTTATAATGCAAGGGCTATATTGCAAAGGGATCCGGCTGCGAAAAGCTTGATGGAAGTAATATTTTTGTATCCCGGTTTTCATTCGGTAACCCTGCATTGTATAGCGAGTTGGTTCTATAAAAGAAAATTATTTTTTATTGCAAGGCTAATTTCACAGCTTTCACGTTTTGCAACTGGAATAGAAATACATCCGGGTGCAAAAATAGGAAAAGGGCTTTTTATAGACCATGGAACTGCTGTAGTGATTGGTGAAACTTCGGAAATTGGAGATAACTGTACAATATACCATGGTGTAACATTAGGGGGGACGGGTAAGGAAACCGGCAAAAGGCATCCGACTATCGGGAATAATGTTTTGATTAGTGCAGGCTCAAAGGTTTTAGGACCTTTGGTTGTCGGAGACAATTCAAAAATTGGTGCTAACGCAGTTGTGCTTAATAATGTGGAGCCGGATTCTACGGTAGTTGGTGTGCCCGGAAGGACAGTCAAAAGGGCAGGTGAGAGAATTGTTCCTTCGTTGGAGCTTGATCAGATCCATATACCTGACCCGGTTTCCCAGGAGCTGTGCAAGCTGCTTATAAGAATAGAAAAATTGGAGGGTAAAATCGAAAGGGAGGATAGAAAATTATGAAATTATATAATACCTTAACAAGGGAAAAAGAAGAATTTGTACCAGTTAATGAAGGAGAAGTTAAAATGTATTCCTGCGGGCCAACCGTATACAATTATTTTCACATAGGAAATGCCCGGCCTTTTATTATATTCGACACTTTGAGAAAATATTTTGAATACAAGGGCTATAAAGTTAAGTTTGTACAGAATTTTACGGACATTGATGATAAAATGATTGAAAATGCCAATGGGCAGGGCATTGATGTAAAAAAACTGGCCGATAAATTTATAAATGAATATTTTACGGATGCTGAAGGTCTTGGAATTGAAGCCGCTGATGTACATCCTAAAGCTACCGAAACCATTGGTGATATTATCCGGTTTGTTAAAAAGCTTGTAGAAAAGGGTTTTGCTTATGAAGCTTCAGGTGACGTATACTTTAATACTTCAAAGCTTGACAGATATGGCAAGCTTTCAGGGCAAAACCTTGAAGAGCTTGAAGCAGGGGCAAGAGTTGATGTTGGAGAAAAAAAGAAGAACCCGGCGGATTTCACTCTGTGGAAAGCACAAAAGCCTGGTGAACCTGCCTGGGATAGTCCCTGGGGCAAGGGAAGGCCGGGATGGCATATAGAGTGCTCCGTTATGGCGAATAAGTACCTTGGAGAAACAATTGATATACACAGCGGAGGTCAGGATTTGATTTTTCCGCATCATGAAAATGAAATAGCCCAGAGTGAATCAGCCAATGGAAAACCATTTGCCAGGTATTGGCTGCATAATGGTTTTCTCAATGTGGATAATCAGAAAATGTCTAAATCCCTTGGCAATTTTTTTACCGTCAGGGACATTTCCAAGCATTTTGATTATGAAGTTATCCGTTTTTTTATGCTTACGGCCCATTACAGAAGTCCGATCAATTTCAGCAGTGACCAGCTTCAACAGGCAAAAAACGGATTGGACAGGATATATAATTTTTTGGATAACCTTAATTATTTGAAAGATAATACACAGGACAGGGAATTTTTAGAAAACGAAAAAGCTGTATTGAAGACAATAGGAGATTTAAAGAATAAGTTCTTAGCCGCAATGGACGACGACATTAATACCGCAGATGCCGTTGCTTCAATATTTGAAATGGTCAGGCAGGGAAATACCAAGCTGTCGGGCAGCAGCTCGAAAAAAATGGTTATTCAAATTGAAAAGACAGTAAAAGAATTATGCGGAGTTTTGAATATAGCTCAAAAGCAAAGCAGCTCAAAGCTTGATGATGAAGTCGAAGCTTTAATAGAAAAAAGGCAGCAGGCCCGGAAGGACAAAAACTATAAGCTGGCGGACGAAATAAGAGACCAGCTTAAAAGCATGGATATTGAGCTTCAGGACACTCCCCAGGGTGTTAAATGGAAAAAGGTGTAGATACCTTGGTGCTTCATTATACACATGAATCTTCTCAATATTAAAAAGGGGAAATGCTTAAAATATTTTTTTACTTGACTTTTTTTGACCCTGCTGTTATTATAGTAAAGCACATTTATTGTGTGCCTGTTTTGTGGCGGCGTAGCTCAGTTGGCTAGAGCATACGGTTCATACCCGTAGTGTCGTTGGTTCAATTCCAATCGCCGCTACCATTCCAAGGTGGGAGGGCATATATCCCACCTTGAATAGGGCCCATTGGTCAAGCGGTTAAGACACCGCCCTTTCACGGCGGTAACAGGGGTTCGAGTCCCCTATGGGTCACCAGGGCGCTTAGCTCAGCTGGGAGAGCACCTGCCTTACAAGCAGGGGGTCGGCGGTTCGACCCCGTCAGCGCCCACCAGTAAAATGAAGGGTTTCAGGATAGAAAATCTTGGAGTCCTTCTTTTTTTTTATGTCATTTGGACAGTTGTAATATAAGTATTATATGCTGTGGTCGTAATCCTATGTGATATGACTTTTGAAACCCTTGTGCATTCCCAATGATAACTGTTTCATTATACACATAAATCTTTTTAATGTTAAAAATGGGGGAATCTCAAAATCTTTGTATATTGACAATGAAACAAAAATAATATAATATAAAAACATAACAAATATGAAACAAAAAAATAAGAATATCGAAACATGTAAACAATAGACGCTTTGAGAAATTTGCAGTTTATGAAAAATAAAATTCATATGCGGGGGGTTTTTAAATGGATGAGATAAGGGTGGGAATCATAGGGTTTGGATTTATGGGAAAAACCCATACATATGGGTACAAGACCATTCCCCTTTATTATAGCAATTTACCTTTTAAAGTAAGGCTGGTCATGGTATGTGACGCGATAAAGGAAGCGGCCCAATATGCAAAGGATACGCTGGATTTTGATTTTGCTACGGACAATGCCGATGATATTTTTTGCAGGGATGACATAGACGTAGTAAATGTATGTACACCTAACATTTATCACAAGGACGCTGTTTTGAAGGCCTTAAATGCAGGAAAAAACGTCTACTGCGACAAGCCTCTTGCGACAAGCTTCGTGGAAACAAAAGAGATTACAGGTGTTTTGGACCAGTATGGCTGCATAACCCAGATGGCTCTTCAATACAGATTTTTTCCGGCTACAATGAGAGCGAAGAAATTAATTGATGAGGGAAGAATTGGTAAAATAATGTCCTTCAGAGCATGCTATCTCCACTCCGGCTCCGTTGACCCGAATAAAGCTATCGGATGGAAGCAGGACAAAAAATTTGGAGGAGGAGGAGTACTTTTTGACCTGGGGTCCCATGTACTGGATATAATGTACTACCTGCTGGGGGAATATGCATCAGTTTTTGCCAAAACCAAAGTAATATATCCGCAAAGGCCTGATAAAAGCGGTAATATAGTTGATATTGAAGCCGATGACCTGGCATTTATGGTTGTAAATATGAAAAACGGTGGTACAGGAACCATAGAAGCATCAAAGGTTGCAACAGGTACGAATGATGAGCTAAGGTTCGAGATTCATGGAGATAAGGGATCGGTGCGATTTAACCTTATGGACCCAAATTGGCTCGAATATTATGATAATACTATAACGGAAGTACCCCTTGGCGGAGATAAAGGGTTTAAGAAAATAGAATGTGTTCAAAGATTTGAGAAGCCGGGAGGAAGTTTTCCCAGCTCCAAATTTTCAATTGGCTGGATAAGGTCTCACGTCCACAGCCTGTACAGCTTCCTTGACTGTGTATATAATAAAAAACAGGCAAGTCCGTCTTTCAGGGATGGAGCTTACATACAGTACGTAATGGAAAAAGCCTACCAGTCAGACAGCGAAAGCAGGTGGATTGAGCTTTAGACAATATTCATTCCCAATGATAAATGTTTCATAATACGCATAAATTCAATCTATACCAAAAAAATGGGAGAGATTAAAAACCGGTTTTTTATTGACAAAATTGGCTTTTCTATTGTAGTATATATACTGTTGTGAAAGATATATCAACAGGCATGGTTGTATTGAAAATGCAGCAGATGCAGTGATCCAATATTCAAAAGAAATATTGATATTCCATTTAGGACGAACGAATTTTCGGAGGCTTGTTTTTTTGAATAATCATTTATATAAAATAGTTATTGTAGAAGATGAAGAACCCGTTAGAAAGGCAATAAGTGAAGTAATAGACTGGGAAAAGCATGGTTTTGAATTGGTATTTCAGGCAAATGACGGACAAGAAGCCCTTGACTTCATACAAGATATGCAGCCTGATGTGTTATTTACCGATATATGCATGCCAATAATGGACGGGCTGGAATTAACAAAAAAAGTCATGGAAATAAACCGTTCAATAAAAGTAGTAATATTAACCGGTTATAGTGAATTTGAATATGCAAAACAAGCTATAAATTTAAATGTTAACAAGTATATTCTTAAACCAATAACTGCTGCAGAGTTAACAGGTATTTTAGTTGAGTTAAAAACGGAACTGGATGATGAAATAAGAGAAAAGAGAAGCCTGAATCATTATAAAAAGCAGTATGAAGAAAGCCGGAAGATATTAGAAGAAAAAGCATTTTTAAACCTGTTGGACAGCAATCGAAAAGAATATATAACCATTGAATACTTTGCCAGGCTTGGGATTGATCTGGATGCTGAAAATTACATTGTAAGTGTTTTGGTAGCGGAAAATATTGACGAAATAGTCAAGTCGCAGTGGGACAATGATTTTCAGCTGCTGGACTTTGCAATATGTAATGTGGTTAGAGAAATATTGAACCAGTATAAACAGGGAATTGTTTTTATTGGTCCGGACGGACAGCTAATCATAATATTTAAAGATACTGGGCCAATGGTGAATCGTTTTAATGACTATTGCATTGACATTATAAACCAGGTTATGTTTAATATAAAAAGAATTTTCCATTTGGAAATATCTGTAGGGGTCGGGGACATATATTCATCAATAGAGATGATTTCATATTCATACATGGATGCACTTTCCGCATTGGAATACAAATTGCTGGTGGGAAATGGAAAGATTATTGTCCGGTCCGATATTGAAAGCAAAGGAAAACCGGCAGCCAAGAAAATTGATGAAATAATAAAAAAGCTAAAGCATTATATAAAGATAAGTGACATTAAAAAAGTCGGTAAACAGGTTGACTTTTTATTTGAATTTATAAAAAGCTCAAAAATTACCATAGCTGAATTCAAAACCATATTACTAAAATTGAATGTTTCAATAATGGAGGTTTCCAATGATTTGACGGATGATAACAGCTGGAAGCTGTTTGAGCTGTTCAGCGAAGTTTTTAACAAGGAAAATATTGATAAAATCAAGGAGTATTATTTGAATTTATGTAACAATTTATTAAATATAGCAATTGAATACAGAAAAAACAATCAAATAGACTTGATAAAAAGTGCCGTCAAATATATATATGACAATTTTAGGAACAGCGAGCTGGATGTACAAATGATTTCAGAGTACCTGCACCTTAGCACCAGTTATTTTAGCAGGCTTTTCAAAAGGTCAACGGGTGAAACTTTTGTAGAATACCTGACAAGAGTAAGGATGGATAAATCTAAGGAGCTGTTAAAAACATCTGCAATGAAAATTACAGAAATTTCAGAATATATTGGATATAATGATCCTCATTACTTCAGTTATAATTTCAGAAAGCAAACCGGTGTTTCCCCTTCGGAATACCGTAAAGGATAAAAGGGGTTTTTTGTCCATGAATAATAACTATGAAAAAAAAACAACAAGAAAATTTCATGTGAAAAGTATCCAAGCTGTTATAACCTTTGTATTTGCTGTTTTAATTGCAGGTATTATTATAATTGTCGGAGTTTTATCCTATTATACTACAGGTAATATTGTAAAGGATAATTCAACTGAAAATGTGTACCAGCTTGTAAGGCAGGTAAACTACAATATAGAATATTATTTAGGAAATGTTGAGGATATAGCCCTGTCATTTCAATACAATAAGGATATACAGGCATTTTTGCTTTATGACAGTGATAATAATGAAGAGTTGGCAAAAAACATAAGAGAACAGTTAAATACGGTGATAGAAACCCGTACAGATGTTAACAGCATAGCTTTGATTTCTGATACAGGCAAGGTTGTAATTAACAATCATAACCTGAAAATTAAGGATGACATAGATTTAAATGAGCAAATGTGGTACCAGAAAGCTCTCTCCACCGGAAAGTTTGAAGTGTCTGATTCCCATGTTCAAAATTTACTGGTAGGCAAATACGATTGGGTCGTTTCATGCAGCACCGTATTGAAGAAACCGGATAACCAGGAATTTATGGGAATGCTTTTAATAGATATTAATTACAACATAATAGAGGATATGGTAAGTAAAATTGTTTTAGGTGATAAAGGCTATATATTTATCATCAACGAAGAGGGAAATATTGTATACCATCCAAAGCAGCAATTACTATACAGTAACATAAAAGAAGAGAATATCGAGTTGATTTTAAACTCAAATGATGGAAATGTAACAGTAGAAGAAGATGGTTTGGAAAAACAATATACAATTGCAACATCCAAATATTCGGGTTGGAGAGTAGTTGGAGCAGTTTATATAGAAGATATACTAAAGTATAAGCCTTATTTGAGAAACTTTTTTGTAATAATGAGCTTGATAGCTGTTTCAGTTGCAATCATTATTGCGATACTGGTTTCTTCACATATATTGAGCCCTATAAAAGGCATATTGGAAGGAATGAAAAGATTTCAGGACGGAGACCTGGATATAAATATAAAAATTAAGCAGGAAAATGAGATAAGTGAGATAGCAAAAGCTTTTAATTCCATGACAGGAAGAATTAAAACACTGGTATCAAAGAATAAGGAAATCGAAAAAGCTAAAAGAAAAAGTGAATTAAAGGCACTTCAATCACAGATAAACCCCCATTTTTTATATAATACGCTGGACTCAATAGTTTGGATGTCGGAAGCAGGCAAAAATAATAGCGTCATTAAAATGACATCGTCACTTGCAAAATTATTCAGGATAAGTATCAGTAAAGGAAAAGAATTCATTACAATCAAAGAGGAAATAGAGCATATAGAAAGCTATCTGACAATACAAAAAGTTCGTTATGGTGATAAACTGCAATATGAAATAATTGCAAATGAAAAATTATTAAATTATAAAATCATTAAAATTGTTATCCAGCCAATCGTTGAAAATGCAATTTACCACGGTATAAAAAAATTATCAGGACAGGGTAAGATAAAAATAACCATAGACCGGATAGAAAACAGGATTTTAATAAAAGTAGAAGATAACGGAATGGGAATGGACCGGGAAACCATTAAAAAAGTACTGGAAAATAAAAATGAAAAGGGTAAAAAGCTTGGCGGAGTCGGAATAAAAAATGTGGATGACAGAATAAAGCTAAATTATGGTGATGACTATGGTATTTGCTTTGAAAGCGAGCTGTTTGAAGGAACAATAGTAAAGATATGGCTGCCCCTGGAAAAATAATACCGTAATGAAGGTGATAAGTTGAATAAAAAAAGTATTTTAGTAATCTTAATAATTGTCTTAACGGTAATTACATTTATTGCAATAATGAAAACAGTAGAAGTCATTAACAGAAAAGAATTTGCCAGGCCCATTGTGTATGTTGTTGTTAAATCTGTTGACCCTGATGTTGAGTTTTGGGAGGTTGCAAAAAGCGGGGCAAATGTAGCCGGCATAGAGTTGGGTGTTGATGTTGTTTGGCTAGGTCCCCGGGCGGAAACGGATGTAGACGAACAAATCAATATTGTTAATGAAGTCATATTAAAAAAGCCTGATGCCATAGTATTGGCTGCAAGTGATTTTACAAGGCTGCAAGATACGGCGGAGAAAATAATGGACTCAAATATAACCCTGGTTACGTTAGATTCAGAAGTTCAAACCAGTTATGAACACAGCTTTGTTGCAACCAATAATATTGAAGCAGCAAAAGAAGCAGCGAGGAAAATGGCAGAGGTAATAGGAGAGGAAGGAAAAGTAGCAATAATCAGCCATGTTTTTGGAGTCAGTACCGCAATAGATAGAGAACGTGGTTTTCGTGAAGAAATAAATACCTATGAGAACATACAATTGATTGATAAAATGTTTTATAGTGACGCCGATACAAAAAAATCATACAGGGAGACTTTAAACATGTTAGAGGAATTTCCCGGCATAAAAGGTATTTTTGGAACAAATGAAACAACCGCCGTGGGGATTGGAAGAGCTGTTAAGGATAAAGGATTAGCGGGCAAAGTTAAAGTAATAGGTTTTGACAGCAACAAAGAACTGGTTCAGCTTATTGAAGAAGGGGTAATTGATGCTGTTATGATCCAGAAACCTTTTAACATGGGCTATATGGGTATTAAAAAAGCTGTGGAAGAATATCAAAATGATAAAGCGGAGAAAAAATTCATTGATACCGGATCGGTTCTGATAACTAAAGAGAATTTATATGAGAAGGAAAACCAGAAGCTTATTTTTCCTTTTGCTAAATAATACAAGTCAAAATTATCAACATTTTGGTCAGAATATTCAAAAAAAATCCTGTAAAAAGAATCTATAATTTAAATACGTTAAAATTAAATAGTAATTTATGTTTCAGCCAGATTAAACAGATCGGGTAAACAATTAGGCTTTTTTAGAAAAGTTGGAGGCGGAAAAGATGGGGGAAAGTATTGTTGTAATGAAAGAGATAGAGAAAAGATTCCCCGGGGTCCACGCTTTGAATCAATGTCAAATCGAGTTGAAAACAGGTGAAGTCCACGCTCTGGTAGGAGAAAACGGAGCCGGGAAATCAACATTGATGAAAGTGCTTACGGGGGTTTTCAAAAAAGACAGCGGCACAATATTATATAGAGGCAGGGAAGTAGAAATATTGAATCCTAAAATGGCCCAGGATTTAGGTATTTGTATTATCCACCAGGAATTAAATTTAATGCCTGATTTGACAATAGCGGAAAATATATTTATCGGCAGGGAAACACGAAAAATTGTCAGATGCTTTTTAAATGATGAAATTATTAACAGGGAATCAAAAAAAATACTGGAGACAATGAATGTAAAGCTGGATGTGAAAACGAAGGTGGAAAACTTAACCGTTGCACAGCAGCAAATGATTGAAATTGCAAAGGCGCTGTCTTTCAATTCTAAAGTATTAATCATGGACGAACCCACAGCAGCATTAACAGAATCTGAAATCAAAGAACTGTTTAGAATAATTAAAGACCTTAAGGCCAAAGGGGTTTCCATAGTATATATATCACATCGGATGGGAGAATTAAAACAAATTTGCGATAGGGTTACGGTTATGAGAGATGGAAAATATATTGCAACCAGGGATTTAAAACAGGTTACCATAGGCGATATTATACACATGATGGTTGGCAGGGAGATTTATGGAAGTGAAATTCAAAAACCATATAAAGGAAATAACCAGGTAATATTAAAAGTAAAAAATTTAAACAGGAAAAAATTAATTAAAAATGTGAGCTTTGAACTTAGAAAAGGTGAAATACTTGGTTTTGCAGGTCTTATGGGTGCCGGCAGAACAGAAGTTGCCCGGGCGGTTTTTGGTGCTGATAAAAAAGATTCCGGTAAAATATATTTAAATGGCAAGGAGGTTGAGATAAATTCGCCTCAAAACGCTGTTAAGCATGGCATTGGATATTTATCGGAAGACAGGAAGCAGTACGGTGTCATACTTGGACTTGACGTTGAAACCAATACGGTGATGGCTGATTGGGGTAATTATTTAAAAAAATTTGGCTGGGTCAATAAGGATAAAGTATGCAAAAATGCAAAAAAACAGATTGATTTATTGAAAATAAAAACACCTTCGGAAAAACAGCTGCTTTTGAATTTATCTGGAGGAAACCAACAAAAAGTAGTAATAGGGAAATGGCTGACACGGCAATGTGATATTTTGATTTTTGATGAGCCCACAAGGGGTATTGACGTAGGAGCTAAAAGTGAGATTTATAAGCTGCTTAATTATTTATCTAAGCAGGGAAAATCGATTATAGTGATTTCATCTGAACTGCCGGAAATATTAAGATTGAGCCATAGAATAGTGGTGATGTGCGAAGGCAGAAAAACAGGTGAGCTTTCTATAGAAAATGCTTCACAGCATAAGATTATGGAGCTTGCAACATCAAAGTCGTAAATATGGTATTTGGATTTAAATTTCCTTGATTTAATGCTTTAAAAATAGAGAGGTTTATGCTTCTGGCAAAAAACAATAGGGGGAGGTGAAATATTTGCAGGATAACATTGTTGTTAAGAAAAGTATGATTAATAAAAATACATTTCAGAAAATATTAGCTTTGGGTGCATTAATTATATTGACAGCGGCTTTTTCCATTGCTTCCCCTAATTTTGCATCAAAAAACAACATAGTCAGTATTTTGCTGGCAACAGCAGTAAATGGGGTTTTAGCCATAGGGGTTACTTTTGTAATTATTACCGGAGGAATAGATTTATCAATTGGCACAAGTATGACTTTTGCTTCTGTAATGATAGGTGTGGCGGTAACTTTTTTAGGACTGCCTGTATGGGTTGGAGTAATGGTTGGATTAGCAGCAGGGGCCATGGTCGGATTTGTTTCGGGTGTGTGTGTCTCAAAACTTAAATTGCCGCCATTTATAGCCACACTGGGTATGATGATGATAACAAAGGGACTTTCTTTAATCATCTCAGGGACTAAACCGATTTATTTTTTAGATGCGCCTGTTTTTTCAAAAATTTCAACAGGCGAATTGTTAGGAATACCATTTGCTGTCTATATAATGTTTGGAGTCGCTTTAATAGCACATATAATACTGAACAAAACAATCCTGGGCAGATACACTTTTGCCATAGGCAGCAATGAAGAGGCAACAAGACTTTCAGGTATTAATGTTGATAAATGGAAAATAGCAATTTATATACTTAACGGGGTCTTTGTAGGACTGGCAGGAGTATTGATGGCATCCCGGTTAAACTCAGCCCACCCCGCATTAGGTCAGGGATATGAACTGGACGCAATAGCAGCAGTTGTTATTGGAGGGACATCAATGAGCGGCGGCAAAGGAACAATTGCAGGGACTTTGATAGGAGCTTTTATTATGAGTGTGCTCATAAACGGATTGAGGATGCTGTCGGTTCCTCAGGAATGGCAAACGGTAGTAACAGGAATTATTGTCATCGTTGCGGTATTTTCAGACATAGTAAGACGTAAAAAAGCGAGCAGGGTTTGACACTACAATTTCAAGATTAGGAGGGTAAATATGAAAAAATTAAGAAGAATGGTGAGTTTGATTTTGGCAGTTTTCATGTTAGGTATTTTTGCTGGGTGCCGGCAAAGTGAAAAGAAGGAAGAGATATATATTCCTGTAATTTCAAAGGGATTTCAGCATCAGTTTTGGCAGGCAGTTAAACAGGGGGCTGAAAAAGCAGCAGCCGAATATGGTGTGGAAATAACTTTTGAAGGGCCTGAGACGGAAGCGATGGTTGATAAACAATTGGATATGCTGGATGCGGCTTTAGGTAAAAATCCGTCAGCCATATGCCTTGCTGCATTGGATAGCAAAGCAGTTATTCCTTTGCTTCAAAGAGCTCAAGATTCAAACATACCGGTTATAGGCTTTGACTCGGGAGTGGATAGTGATATTCCTGTGGCAACTGCCGCTACCGATAATATTGCAGCGTCCGCATTGGCAGCAGAGAAAATGGCTGAATTCATAGACGGCAAAGGTGAAGTTGCGGTAATTGTACACGACCAGACAAGCCGTACAGGTATTGACAGGCGCGACGGGTTTTTGGAAAAAATGGAAGAGTACCCGGACATAACAATTGTTGATATACAGTATGGTGAAGGAGACCAGCTCAAATCAACAGAAATAGCAAAATCTATTATGCAGGCATATCCTGACCTGAAAGGATTTTTTGGAGCAAATGAAGGTTCAATAATAGGTGTATTGAATGCGGCAAAGGAATTAGGCAAAGAAAAAGAATTGGTCATCATTGGTTATGATTCGGGTTTACAACAGCAGGAAGCCATTAGAAACGGCATCCAGGCAGGAGCTGTTACACAGGACCCCATTGGTATTGGGTATAAAGCGGTTGAAGCAGCAGTTAAAGCACATAGGGGAGAATCTATCGAAAAAAATATAGATACAGGATTTTTGTGGTATGATTCAACAAATATAGATACGGAAGAAATCCAGAGCCGTTTATACGAATAGGATATCGGATTTCACAAGAAAAAAAACTGCCCTGGCTTGCTTCAGGGCAGTTTTTTTGTATTTTGAGCAAATTTCTTAACATGAAATATTATGACAAAAAGTATCATAATTATGTTATAATAGAACATACAAATGAAAACAATTATAAAAAGGTGTGATATTAACATGAAAACAAAGGCAGTAAGGCTATACGGAAAAAATGATCTCAGAATGGAAGAATTTGAACTGGGACAGATAAAGGATGATGAAATCCTTGCTCATATCATATCCGACAGTATTTGTATGTCGTCTTACAAAGCTTCCATACAGGGACCGGATCATAAAAGAGTACCAAATGATGTCGGCGTGAATCCTGTGATAATAGGGCATGAATTCTGTGGAGAAATAATTGAGGTCGGGAGCAGGTGGGCGGACCAGTTCAAGCCGGGCAGCAAATTCTCAATCCAGCCTGCTCTTAACCTTGAAAGAGACCCCTTTGCCGCGCCGGGTTATACTTTCCCCAAAATAGGAGGCAATGCCACATACATTATTATTCCGGGTGAGGTAATGCAGCAGGACTGCCTTCTGAACTATGAAGGTGATGCTTATTTTTACGGTTCCCTTGCCGAGCCCATGTCCTGTATAGTCGGCGCTTTCCATGCAAATTACCATACAAAGGGCGGCAGCTATGTCCATGATATGGGTATAAAAGAAGGTGGGAACATGGCTATACTTGCAGGCGTCGGTCCAATGGGGCTTGGAGCAATTGACTATGCAATTCACTGCAGCAGGAGGCCCTCATTTTTAGTGGTTACCGATATAAATGAAGAAAGGCTTAAAAGGGCAAGTGAGATTTATACAGTTGAGGAAGCTTTGGAAAACGGTGTTATTCTTAAATATATTAATACTGCCGATATTGAAAATCCGGATGAATATCTTGTTTCATTAATAGATTCGGATGGTTATGATGACGTATTTGTATTTGCCCCTGTAAAACCTGTAATTGAGCAGGGCGACGCCATACTTGGCAAGGACGGATGCCTGAATTTTTTTGCAGGTCCTACAAACAAAGAATTCAAGGCTGAATTTAATTTTTATAATGTGCACTATAATTCAACTCATATTGTAGGTACCAGCGGAGGTAATACGGATGATATGAGAGAATCCCTCAAGATGATGGAAAACAGCCTGATAAATCCGGCAGCCATGATAACACATATAGGAGGGCTGGACAGTGTTATTGACACCACTCTCAACCTGCCAAAAATACCAGGCGGTAAAAAGCTGATATATACCAATATTGAAATGGAGCTGACAGCCATAGGCGATTTCAGGGAAAAGGGAAAAAATGATGAACTGTTTGACAAATTGGCAGGCATAGTTGAAAATAATAATAACCTTTGGTGCGTGGAAGCTGAAAAATATCTTCTTGATAACGCAAAAAAGATATAAGGGGGTATTGTTTTTTGAAACTGGATGTTAGAAGACTTGGGCCTATGGATTATGGAAAAGCCCTTTTAATCCAGGAGGACATGCTGAAAAAAAGGCAGCAGGGTATTGTATGCGATACCCTGCTGCTTGTTGAGCACCCGCCCGTACTGACGCTTGGAAGAAGAGGCAGGGAAGAGAACATATTGCTTCCAAGGGATGTTCTTACGCAAAAGGGCATATCCGTATATGAAGTCGGCCGGGGCGGGGACATAACCTATCACGGACCGGGACAGGTAGTAGGATATCCCATAATGGACCTTAAAGACAGGGGCCGGGATATAAAAAAGTTTGTATGGGATATTGAGAAAGTCTTTATAAGGCTTTTAAAAGAAGAGTATAAAATTGACGCACACCGTGAAGAAAAAACCTATACGGGTGTATGGGTAGGCAAGGAAAAAATAACGGCCATAGGGATTGCAGTGAAAAAATGGGTAACAATGCATGGCTTTGCCTTTAATGTAAGCACAAATCTTGACCATTTTAAATGGATAACGCCATGCGGATTGACAGACAGAAATGTAACATCCCTTGAGAAGCTGACAGGAAGGGAAATGGATTTTGATTTGCTCAACCGGCAGGTCCGGGACTATTTTGTTGAAGTATTCAGCGAAGGTTAAATATAATAATGTCTATAACAGGTGGTTGAATTGGAAAAAGTAAAGGGCAATAGCATAAAAAAGAAGCCTGAATGGCTTAAAATAAGGGTCAGACGAACAAGCGAGTTAATTGAAGTTGAAAATATGCTAAAAAGGCTTTCTCTAAATACGGTATGCGACGAGGCCAACTGTCCCAACAGGATGGAATGCTTTGGCAGGAAAACGGCTACCTTCATGATACTTGGAAAAGTGTGTACGCGCAACTGCACATTTTGCAATGTAGAAAAGAAAGCGCCGCAGCAGGTAGATGACAGTGAACCTGAACACGTAGCCATGGCGGTAAAAGAGCTTGGACTAAAGCATGTTGTAGTTACGTCTGTTACAAGGGATGACCTTGATGACGGGGGAGCAGGCCATTTTGCCAGGGTCATAGAAAAAATCAAAACAGCAAATTCACATACTGTAATAGAAGTGCTTGTACCTGATTTTAAGGGAAGCCAAAAAGCCCTGGAAATGGTTGCTTCGGCCAAACCGCATATTATAAACCACAATGTGGAAACAGTACCCAGGTTATATCCTAAAGTCAGGCCAATGGCTGATTATAAAAGGTCTCTTAAACTTTTGCAGAATGTTAGGACCATGGATAAATCCATTTACACAAAATCAGGAATTATGCTGGGACTTGGCGAAAAAAAAGAGGAAGTATTATCTCTTTTTATGGATTTAAGAGCCGTCGGGTGCGACTTTATTACAGTCGGCCAGTATCTTGCACCATCTAAAAACCATCATCCTGTCATCGAATATATACATCCTGATGTATTTGGTTTTTACAAATCCGAAGCAGAGAAAATGGGCTTTGCATATGTGGCATCGGCTCCCTTTGTAAGAAGCTCCTATCAAGCTGAGCTGGCAATGAGGGGGGAAAATCAGATAATAGAAGCAAAAGATCAGGCTTTTTAAATTCTGCGTTATTTGAGATTCCCCAATTTTAACATTGATAAGATTTATGTGTATAATGAAACAGTTATCATTGGGAATGAATTTAGACCAGCTAATAGTTGTCAAGGGTTTTTTAGAAAATGTTAGTGTATAGGTTCTTGAAAAAGGTGTAAATTGCCCGGCACTTAACTGGTGAACAATCTATTTATTTGTACGCAAGTAGAATATACACCAGGTAAGTGCCGGGGCATCTGAACTACGGACGGTGAATATGCCGGGTAGCCTTTTTCAAGGTTCTAGACACTTAC
>JANQLN010000116.1 GCA_028280575.1 Clostridia bacterium | reverse complement strand
TGTAACGTCATAATTCTAAGCATTATGAACTTTGAAATCCACTAAAACCTTTATGTATTTCAAAGACCATAATGCAAGAATTAAAGACGTTTCATATAGCAGTAAGCTTTATAAGGTTTTTTCCGGTGGGTACAACCAATTATCAAGGTGAAGCGTATGGACATTATCAGTGAGAGATTGAAAATCCTAATAAAGGAAACGGGTATGGAACAGCAGCATGTTGGTGTTGCCATGGGTCTTGTGCCGTCTACATTTGCAGGCTATGCCAATGGTAACAGAAGGCCTAATATAGGGACATTAAAGATTATTGCCGACTATTTCAATGTTACGGTTGATTACCTGGTAGGCTATTCGGAAAAGAGAAACCCTTACGTGATTAATCTGGACCATCTTTCTGAAGAGCAAAAGCAATTTATAGCAGATAGTGAAAATATTGTATACCTGGATCTTGCCATGGATATCAAATCCAAAACAAACAAGAATACAGAGAGTAAAAAAATAACAGAAAAAAAGGGAATCTAGTCCCCTCCCCCATAAATAAAAAAATTAGATGTTCATGTGTTTTGTTTTTTTTATCTCTTTTTTTTTACTTCATGCGCTTTGGTTCTCTTGGCTGGTAAATAAAGTAAAAAGATGCTGATGATGCTGCAGCCATTGCCAACAGGGTCACTATGCCGGCCATTAATGCATATAGCTTTTTCATGTGTAACACCTCCTTTTATTTTTTATAATTTACCTCCTGTGACAAATTGGAGATGCTGTTGCTAAACTCATTAATTTTCCAGTTTAAAATGCTTTTATCTTTAATCTCTGTATATTTATTTATTTCATCAGCAATATTATACAATTCCTTTGAAAGTTTATTTTGTTTTAGTGCCTGCTTGTTTTCCATGTAATAAATCCCTGACAGGAATGCGGAAATGTTGAGTATAGGGAAAAGGCATATTCCAAGAATAACCACAATTCTTAATCCGGAGGGTATATTGGATAAAACCCTTTGATATGATATGGTTTTCCCGAGTATATAAATCAGTATAGAATTAGTTAATAGCATGACTATTGCTAGTTTTGACAACATTTTGTTTTTTTGTATTGGTATGAATATATTTGCCCGGAGAAAGGTTCTTTTCCTGGCTACCAGGTAAACAAGTATGAGATATTGAATAACCTTTCCTGGGATACTTATGGCAAAATTAAGGAAAATGTCGTTATTGATTTCTGTTATTTCTTTACCTGTTGCATATAGTACTATTGGTATATATAACACTTCTATAATAATCAAAATTAAAAAAGCTAGTAATAAAAATCCAAAAGCTTTTACAATCCATATTAGGGCCGCTCCATTTTTCAATATATCACCATACAATACGATAAGGACAAATACAGTCAAAAAACTAACAGCCGTTATTATAATCATTTTTACCCCTGTATACCTTAAAATATTTGAAACCAGAGCAGCCGTAACAGCGGGGACAAATACCCTTCCGTAATCCCACGGGTAAAAAAGCTTTTTACAATTCTCATCCTTCCAGGAGTCAAACTCGCCCATTAAAATATATGTAAACATAACAAGATAAAACTCTTCCGGTATTGAAACCAATATTGTATTGAGGAATATCCTATGTAATGTTTCCATTTGAAACAAGGTTTCAAACATTTTAAAATCCCCCTTGATACCTAAACCAATAATTATACGCATTAATAGAAATTAATGGCATATATTATATAATTATATAACAGGATGTTGAAATAGTAAAGAATTTTTACAAAAAATAACTGGATTTTTAAGGGATATATGTTATAAACCCTTACTTTTAGACATTCTGCCGCTTATTTTATCGAAAAACGAATAACCGGAAGGGGTGATTGTGAATAACTCCAGTAAAATTCCGAAGCATGAAGCCACTACCAGGCAGTATTGTTTAAAATATATCAAAACCAGCATTACAACGGACCATATAAAAATATGTATAAGTGACAGCTTCTTAAATTTCTTTATTTCGCTTTTTTCTGTTATGGGCTTGTTGGGAGTATCTCCAGGCGCGTATTTTTTTATTATTATAACCGCTGCGGCAAAGGAAAAGGCAAGAAGCAGCAAAATGGAATATACGGGCAGGTATGGATATGCATATTTGGTTATTAATGCTGCCGCCCAGAACATGAGCATGGATACGGCAAGACATTTGCCGTATGTATTCATATGGTATCCGCCTGCAAGTATGCGAAGGGATGAAAAGGTAAATGTCATAACAAGTGTAGGCACCAGTATTCCCAAAAAGAATGATACCAGTATTAGGAAAAATGTCTTAACCAGCTCTCCTATGACTATCTGGAAGCCATAATAATATACATTCCGTGTTTGATGGTTTTCATTATTCTTAATCATTAAAAAATTAGCACACGCATATGACCACTTATGTATAAACCTCACAACAATACACCACGATTCCTGAAAAACTAGTATGGAACATCTTTATCAAGTAATATTTTGCAGTATAGTTTATATTATACAACATAATTTTACACTAAATCAACATTTTTTTACAAATTATTTTTTTATATCAATATCAGATTAGAATAAAATATAAAAGATACATATGGGATGGTTTTGCATTAAGGCAGCAGCAGGCTTTGGCCCTTATTCATTGTTCGACGGAGTTATATGAGTAAATTTTATTTTCCCTGGTCCTGCTGTAAATTAAAGTAAGGAGGAAGAAAAATGTAATGCCGATGCTTACTGCAAAACCAATTTTATACATGGATTTAAGGCCTATATTGTCTATGGCCCAGCCGCCCCAGTAGCTTCCCAGGACACCGCCTAACCCGTAATATACGGCTGTTGCCAATGTTTGTGCCGTTGATTTAAGATTATCAGGGGCGAGCTTGTCAACATAGTAAACGGTGCCTGTTAAAAACATTCCGAAAGTCAGCCCCTGTGTAGCCTGTGCAAAGATAAGCTGCAGCGGAGTTTCCGCCATGATTAAAATTAACTGCCTGAGGATAAAAAATACACTTGCTATCAATATGATAGTGCTTGATTTAAACCTCTTGACCAGATAAACGGAAAGCATAAAAACGGGAACTTCACTTAAGGCCGTGACAGCAAAAGCAATTCCATATTCCATTTGACTTCCTCCAAGCTCTTCCATGGCGTTAGCCAGAAAGAAAAAGGCTGCCCTGAATGGAGCAAAAAGGATAGGTGAAAATATTAAAAACAGCATGTATTCCCTGTTTTTCAGCAAGGGCAGTATGTTTATGCTTTTTACCTTTGTATGTGCCAGCTCAATACCGTCCTTTATCTGCAAACTCCATAAAATAACCATAATTCCTGATAGTGCAAAAGCAGGAAATATAATATACATAGAGGTCCGGTCTATTACCGCAGTTACTATTGTTACCGATATGGCAAACCCGAGGGAACCGTACATTCTAATGCTGCCGTAATGCAGATTTTTTTCTTTTTTAACCTTATTGATAACCCAACTGTCTAAAAGGGGCATCATACCGCTTTCAAAAAAAGTAATAGCCGCAAAGGCTATGCCGGTTAACAGGGCAGTTTTATAAAGGGGCAGTGTCACGAATAAGCATATGGTTAAGCTGAAACATAAAATGAATACCTTTTTTATTGACCTGATATAATCGCATACCATACCCCAAAAGGGCTGTGCTATAATAACCATAAAGGAATTTACGGCTAGAATAGTACCAATTGTCGTATTGGAGTACCCCTTAAATCTCAAGTACACTACGACCATGGGATAATATACGGCAAAAGCAGCCCAAAAAAGCCACTCAAATGTGGACAGCCTGGTTTTTACTGTTTTTGCGAGAAAAAAGCTGTTAAAAAATTTCATTTATTTCCCCTAAATTAGTTTTAAATTGCCCAATAGAATAATTAAAACAGATAATCACTAATAAGTAAATAATAATATGTGCTATAATTAAAAGAAAAAATCTTGTATATTTGTGCATTATAAATTATTCATTGCCTTGTTCAAACATACGTTCTATGATAAAATATATCCATGTTTAAACAGGGAGGTATTTATAATGCCTGAATTTAGAATCAGCTCGGAATATAAGCCGGGAGGTGACCAGCCTGCCGCTATTGACAAGCTGGTAAACAGTTTGAATATGGGTAACAGGCACCAGGTGCTGCTTGGAGTGACAGGCTCCGGTAAGACTTTTACCATGGCAAATGTTATTCAGCGTGTCCAGAAGCCTACTCTGGTCATTGCCCATAATAAAACGCTTGCTGCGCAGCTTTGCAGTGAGTTTAAGGAATTTTTTCCTGAGAATAGCGTTGAATATTTTGTAAGCTACTATGACTATTACCAGCCTGAGGCATATATACCGTCAACTGATACCTATATAGAAAAGGACTCATCCATTAATGAGGAGATTGACAAGCTCCGCCATTCCGCGACGGCTGCATTGTTTGAAAGAAGAGACGTTATAATTGTTGCCAGCGTATCCTGTATATATGGACTTGGAGACCCTGAGGACTATACGGAGCTCATGCTTTCACTACGCCCGGGAATGGAAAAGGACCGGGACGATGTTATTAAGAAATTGGTTGAAATACAGTATGAGCGCAATGAGATAGACTTTAGAAGAGGCAAGTTCAGGGTCAGGGGTGATGTACTTGAGATATTTCCGTCGAATACATCTGAAAAGGTTTTAAGAGTTGAATTTTTCGGTGAAGAGGTAGACAGGATTACGGAGGTCGATTCCCTGACCGGTGAAATTATGGGTTCAAGGGACCATATTGCTGTTTTTCCCGCCTCCCACTATGCTACTACGAGTATTAAAATGGAAAGGTCCGTAAAAACAATACAGGTAGAGCTTGAGGAAAGGCTTATAAAATTAAGGGAGCATAACAAGCTTCTTGAAGCACAGAGACTGGAGCAAAGGACCCGGTATGACCTGGAAATGCTCAGAGAGATTGGATTTTGCCAGGGTATAGAAAACTACTCAAGGCATATAAGCGGAAGAGAAACAGGCACACCTCCATTTACACTAATGGATTACTTTCCGGATGATTACATGATTATAATTGATGAATCCCATGTAACTGTTCCACAAATAAGAGCAATGTATAATGGGGACCGTTCCAGGAAGCAAACTTTAGTTGAATTCGGTTTCAGGCTGCCATCGGCCTTTGACAACAGGCCTTTGAAGTTTGAAGAGTTTGAAGAGCGTATCAACCAGATAGTTTATATAAGT
Organism: Clostridia bacterium; assembly: GCA_028280575.1. Taxonomy (GTDB): domain Bacteria; phylum Bacillota; class Clostridia; order Acetivibrionales; family STF1-152; genus JANQLN01. The sequence continues at coordinate 4,805 of JANQLN010000116.1, read as the reverse complement.
GCTACACCGGCAGAATATGAGCGCAGTAATTCAAGCGTACTTGCAGAGCAGATTATCAGGCCCACGGGCCTTATAGACCCTGAAGTGGATGTTAGGCCCGTTAAGGGGCAGATCGACGACCTTATTGGAGAAATATCGGAAAGAGTTGATAAAAAACAAAGGATACTTGTTACAACCCTTACAAAGAAAATGGCCGAGGATCTTACCGATTATCTTAATGATTTTGGCTTTAAGGTCAAGTATCTCCATTCGGACATCGATACCCTTGAGAGAATGGAAATAATCAGGGATTTAAGGCTCGGAGTATTCGACGTGCTTGTTGGCATAAACCTTTTGAGGGAGGGGCTGGATTTGCCGGAGGTATCTCTTGTCGCAATCCTTGACGCGGACAAGGAAGGATTCCTGCGTTCCGAGACCTCTCTCATACAGACAATAGGAAGAGCTGCCAGAAATGTTGAGGGAAAGGTCATTATGTATGGGGATACAATGACCGGTTCAATGAGCAGGGCCATCAGTGAAACCAACAGGAGAAGGGCAATACAGATGGATTACAATAAAAAACACAGCATAACTCCACAGACTATTAAAAAGCGTGTGAGAAATGTTATAGAGGCAACAAAAGCTGCTGAAGAGAGTGCCAGGTACAGCATTGATATTGATAAAAGGGCTCTTAAGGGACATAAGCTTGAAGAAGCAATCGAAATGCTTACAAATGAAATGCAAGAAGCAGCCCGGCAGCTTCAATTTGAGCGCGCTGCCGAGCTCAGGGACAAGATAAAAGAATTGAAGGAAGAAAGTTGAAACGCCAGTCTCCTAAGCCTTTGGTGGGTTCAACCTATCAAGGTCTTTTTTTATGCCCTTGGAACGTAAGATTCCAGGGCTATACGTATAGACCCGAGTTTCCTCATAAACAGCTTGTGGAATATATATTTTGTCTGGAATTAACTTGCAAACATCTTTTAGAGTTGTGGTATAATAAAATTGAGGTAATAATAAAAAAGTTGAATTTTACGATTCTTATAGAAAATGCTTCAAAATGAATTTGTTGGGGTTAAGCAGGTATGGAAGAAATATGAATTAATGGAGGATATCATGTCAAACTATACAGAAAACATCAAGAATAAAGCAAAGGTTGCAAAACAATATGAAGAAAGCAATAATTTATCTCAAAGGATTTCTTTGCATGAAAAATACAGTACAAATCCTTATGGACTTTCAAACTGGTTGTTTGACCAGTACTCATTTTCAGATGGAGATAATATACTTGAACTTGGATGTGGAACTGGCGGACAGTGGAAGGGTAGAATACCAGAGAATGCAAAATTGGTTTTAACTGATTTTTCAGAAGGCATGATTAAGGAAGTGAAAGGAAAATATAAAGAGCATTCAAATATTATTGCAAGAAAAGCAGATATTCAGAATATTTCATTTGAAGATAGCCATTTTGATATTGCTATTGCCAATTTTATGCTATACCATGTACCTGATTTAGAGCGTGCCTTAGCTGAAGTTGTCAGAGTGCTAAAACCAGGTGGCAAATTCTATACTGCAACTTGTGGCAATAATCATTTGATTGAGGTCAACAGATGGTTTAATGAGTATAATCCTGAATATGACATTTTTAATTCATCAAAATTATCGTTCACTCTGCAAAATGGAGTTGAACAGCTAAAACGCTATTTTACTGATGTTCAAATGAAAGAGTATGCGGATGCACTTGAGATTAATGATGTTGACGATCTGGTCAATTATATATTAACTTTTAACGATATGGTTAATATCGGAAAAAATGAATTATCCGATATAAGGGAGCATCTAATCACCAAGCAGAACAAGGATGGCATAATACATCTATCAAAGCAAATTGGGATATTTATTGCCAAAAAAACTTCAATTGAAATATGTAAAAATTGGTAATTTTTTTAAAAGTCAAAAAATATCACATTGCACCTTAAAATTATTTTCTTATGCTTGTTGCAGTAACGATAATATATTTTATATTTTAATTATAACATAATTTCTAAAACATATAATGATAGAAATGCAAAAGGAATAACTTATCGTCTGATTAACTCCTATAGATCAAAAATCATATCTAAAGTAACCAGTTTCAAATTGGTATTCTCCTTTTCAAGCTGCTTTGCTCCTGCGCTATATTCTACCTTTGAAAAAAATATAAAATAATAGTTTTCATATTGGGGCAATAGATATTTTTTACTCATCAGTTTTTTTATTTCCATAATATCATCAATTTGATTACGCCATTTACATTCTCCCAGTAAAATTGACTTTTCGAACTTGTTATCTGCTACAATATCAATATCGGTCTGCTGCTTTTCTATATTATCAGTACCCCACCAGCTACCGAAATCCGTTGCTAAAAACGGCAGTTGGTTTCGTATGTTCAATATGACAATATATTGTCTGCATATTTCTTCAAAAACATATTTACCTATGTAATTGTTTATGTCGGGAAAGACATTACTATCCGCGATTTCATCTCCAATCCCTTTTTCAATACCGGTCCTGTTAAAAAAGATATATTTGTACCAAAAACGGTAACAGTTATCTGAAATCAGGTATATACCTTTGCGGCTCTTATTTGGATTGTCTCCAAAAGGATATTTTTTGTGAAGGATTCTTAAGTTCAATAAAGTATTTATATATTTAATAGTTTTTGAAGTATCTTCACTTATTTTGGTAGAAATCTCATTAAGCCTGCTTGCACCTGATGCAATTGCCGATATAACCGAATTATACATTGCAGGCTCTCTAAGCTCTTGCTGTAGCAGCATTATAGGCTCATCATAAAGATATCCGGAAACATTGAAAAATAATTCTTTAATATTATCTTCAAACGATAGAGAATAATCTATTTGTGATAAATAATGCGGCGTACCGCCTATTGAGCCGTACAATTTCACTTTGTCTTCATTAGAAAAACCTTTCATCATAAGCGAAGCATTATAGTAATCAAATCCGTCAATTTTCAATTGTGCAGTTCTTCTTCCAAATAGTGGGCTTTTGTAACCTAATACTTCATTTTCCATAAAACTTATTTGACTGCCGCACAATATAATATAAAGACCAGTATACTTAAGTTCATGATCAATAATGTTCTGCAGAATGGATTTTACGCTTTTGTTGCATTCAGCTATATAGGGAAATTCATCTATTGCCAGGATAAATCTTTCCTTTTTCCCCTTATCTGCAATAAACATAAAGGCATCGTGCCAGTTTTTAAAGCTGCCTGTGGTTTTGGGCATGTTGAAAAAATCATATAACTTATCCGAAAACATCTCAAGATTCAAGTAGTCGTTGGCTTCCTGGGCAGCAAAGAAAATTGCCTTTTTATTTTTCAAAAACTCATTTATTAAAGTTGTTTTTCCAATACGCCTGCGGCCATACATTATAACAAGTTGAAACTTATCCTTAGTGTATAGTTTATCAAGTGTTTTTAATTCATCAGTTCTACCAATAAACATAGTGTTTTTCCTTTTACTGAATTATAAATATTATAATCGTGTTTCAGTTATTCTATAATACTTTCTATCAAATGTCAATCTAATCCCCATAAATTTCCCATGCCTAATTTTTCTGACTTTAAAGCTGCGTTTAAGATTTATTTATTCCTCATATATGCAATCAATCATCAATTTGACACCATATCTGAAACCATCAATAAATGAATCTTCGATTAATATTGATTTCAAACTGTTTCTTTTGTCCATAATTTCATTATATAGTTCTTTTTTTTCCTGTGGAAGCAAATTTGTAATTTTTTCTTCAAGCTTAAATACTTGTTCTGTAATTTTAGTATATTCCGGATTAATGTATGGATTTCTTTCAGCCGGATATAATTCTCCAAAGTATAGTTTACTAATAATATTATCTTTACTCATTCTAACATCTCCTTTTTCGTCATTATTGAATTATGAAGATTATACCATTGAAAAACATTCATATGTTTAATTTGCCGCCATAATGACGCAATGAGATTTATAATTATAAAGATTTTGTATAAAAAATGCATCAAGAAAACTATTTCATTTTAAGCAGCAATAATTAATAATAGTGCCTGCTGTCTTGACGGTAACCTGGAACAAATATACAATGGAATCATAATTGTTTTATCCATTCATGGGATACTACAGGAGGTACATAAAAGATGAATTTGCCGGAGGACTATCAAATGACAACATGTTGACTGGGAAATAATTAATTATCACGCTATTCTAATTGACATTTATGATTAGAATGATTAGAATAGTATTAGAATGTATCAGAAAAGTACTGGCACTTCCAAATGTCAATACATATTTTGCTTTGTTTAAAATCAAAAGAAACTCTTTCCGACAATGAACATTGTGTTCTGAAAATGTTTGAAAAACAAGAATTCATTACTAGAAAAGAAGTTGAAAAAACACTTGCAGTTTCACAAGCTATGGCAGTAAGGGTCTTAAGACAGCTATCTGATAAAAATTTGATTCGGGTTATGGGAAGGGGTAAAAATACAAGGTATAGTCTGGTGAATTTTTTTAATTTACATAACAACATAAAAATCATTTATATGCCCTGATAAGATTATCCATATAACCTATTATAATAAAGCTTTACGGCAGGTATAAAAACAATTTCATGCCGGGACAAGCATTAACCAGTCCCGGTTTAATGCATCCATTTTACTATTTATATAAAAGATCAATTCATATATAATTATCCCATCACATGTAAAAAAATATAAATTTAACAAGGAGTGTCGGGTATGTCCAAGCATATAAAGTCCTTTATATTTGTTTTATCCT
>JANQLN010000049.1 GCA_028280575.1 Clostridia bacterium | reverse complement strand
AACTTAATCAGGGTGGTCTGGTTATTTAGCGCTTTTTTATTTTATAAAGTTTTTTAACTTTTTTTTAAAAAACCCTTGACAACTATTAGCTGGTCTAAATTCATTCCCAATGATAACTGTTTCATTATACGCATAAACCAATCTGTACTAAAAAAAGGGGAAATTAGAAAATAATAACTTCTTATCTATCCGGCACCTCCTGTTTTTTTATCTCACCTGTAAGCCTTGTCCATATTCCTTCAATTTCACAGGTTACAGCCTTATTACCTGCTTCAACCGGGGTTTTGAATTCCTGCAAAGCTTTTATTATGGAAGGGTCAAAGGGAATCCTGCCAATAACAGGAAAGCCTTTGCTCCTGCATAAGTCTTCTATTTCCAATGTTATTTTTGGATTCAGGTCATATTTATTAATACATACAAATGCAGGTATCCCAAAATGCCTTGTCACACCTAAAACCCTTTCCAGATCACTTTTCCCGGACTTTGTAGGTTCACAAACCACAACTGCCGCATCTGCTCCCGTAATAGATGCAATAACCGCACATCCTATTCCCGGAGATCCATCAATAAGCACCCATTTTTCTTTCCTCTTATAGTCACGGAGCTTTTTTCTTACCTCTGTTACAAGCTTACCCGAACCTTCCGCACCAATATCAAGAAGTGCGTGGGAAAATGTTCCCCTTGGGGTACCGGCTACAAATGTCTCTCCCGTCTTTACTTCCTCCAGGCGTATTGCCTGCTGTGGGCATACCAGTTTGCAAGCGCCGCAGCCCTCGCATTTCACCGGTATAATTAAAAGCTTCTCACTGACAGCATCAAACCTGCATATCTCCCTGCACAAGCCACATTTTACACATACTGCGGCATCAATCACAGCTTCCTTTGCACCAAAATAATTGTTTTTTGTTAAAACCTTGCCTTTCAAAAGAATGTGCAAATTCGGTGCATCCACATCGCAGTCGGCAAGCATTTTGTCCCGGACAAGAATGCTCAGTGATGATACCAGGGTACTTTTCCCTGTTCCTCCCTTTCCGCTTATAAATACAATCTGTTTCATTTTTTAACACCGCTTTCTATCTTTTCCCAGGTTTTTTTAAACTCTTCTTTCCACAAATGATCAATCTCCACAGGAAGAATGCCTCTCGAATATCCCCGGGCAATATCCTGTGAAAAAGGTATTTCCATCAGCATTTCAATCCCTTCGGTTTCGCAGAATTCCTGTATAATCCTGCAGCTGTCCAAAGCTTTATTCAATATAACTCCAAAAGGCACTCCCATCTTTTTAACAAGCCGTACGGCTATTTTCAAGTCGTGAAGCCCAAAGGGCGTCGGTTCGGTTACCAGCACACAGTAGTCACATCCCTCAATAGACTGTACTACTGCACAGGAAGCCCCGGGGGAACAGTCAATTATAACTGTCATATGGTTTTTGATACGCTTTTTTAGTTCACGCAAAATAGGTATGCTTATAGGCTCCCCCACATTGAGCTTCCCCTGCAGGAACGTACCGTCCACATTTGATTCAACAACTCCGATGGTTCTTTTTACCTCTATTATTGCATCATCAGGACAGGCTATAACACATGCTCCGCAGTGATGGCAGATTTCAGGGAATAAAAGAACCTTCCCTTTAACCAGTGCAATTGCATTAAACTGGCATGCCTTTGCGCAGTTACCACATGCACTGCATTTTGACATATCACTCTTTGGAACCATTACTTTTACCTGTGAGCTTATTTTAAGCTCAGGTGTCAAGAAAATCGCTCCGTTAGGTTCTTCCACATCACAATCTATATACTGGCAGCAAGGCAATGATGCTGCAAAACTTGCAGAAACAGTCGTTTTGCCCGTTCCTCCTTTTCCGCTTAAAACTGCTATTTTCATCTCAAACCTCCCCATAAGTTAATCTGCATAAAAAAAGACCGGAATATAAAATTCCAGCCTCTATAATTTTGGAATTTTTTTAAATACCTATTTGATTCCTTCCCTGCCATGCCTCCGGCAATTTCGCCTGCAAAATTTCTTTTTTTCTCTGCGTGAGCAAACAATCCTTCTGGAATTGCAGTCCGGACAATTGAATTTCCCGTTTAAAATTTTCTCAAAGTTTTCGTAGCTTTCACTCCATTGTTTCTCACAGTCAAGGCATTTTACAGGACAGATATTAAGCGTATAATTGCCACCCTCAATCCTGATAGCTTTCCCGTTTATAAGGCTGTCGGCAACCTTTACCCTTGCAGCATTCAAAATACGCTGGAAGGTCTGCCGGGATATTTCCATTTTATCAGCACAATACTCTTGTTCCATACCCTCAAGGTCCTTAAGGCGTATTGCTTCAAGCTCCTCAATACGCAGTATGTTTTCCTGCAAAGTATCGGCATTAATGCCGGAAGGAGCAAAATACTGTACATTTGGTATGAACTCAACTTTTCTCCATTTTGTAGGCCTGGCCAAGCTTTTCATTCCCCTTTCATAATAAAATGCTAAATTTTTCATTATCCGCAAAATTAAAACCGCTGTTTTGTAAAACTATTTCTATGACTCTTATTTCATATATTTTAGCATATTTTCACAATTAACAGTAGTATTACAGCTAAAACTTTTAGTCATATCGGTAAATTTCATAAAAGAGGAATAAGGCAGGATATGTATCCTGCCCTCACGTTCTCAATTGACTATTCAGCTTCGTCATTGAGCGCTTTCAAACGTTTTTTAACCTGTTGTAATTGATTTTCAAGTATCCCTGCCCGGTTATTCAAATACTCCTTTTCGTCCGCTTCAGGTGCAAATGCTCCGCTGTATTCAGGATACCCCAAGCTTGTCCGCCCAGGCATGCCTGTAATACGCAGCTTCCTTCCGAGTCCCCTGCCTCTGCCTAAACCCATTCCGATTCCTAATCCCGGTTTTATCTGGCCCGGTGCTGCCAAGCCTGTGCAAAAACCTGCTCTTTTGCCTGTCATAGCTCCCATTCCCAATGGACCGGTTCCGTCTCCTCTCGGCATCACTATCACCTCCTTTCAAAAAAATCCCATTTGCTCTATGGGAATAATCAAACTCTTCATTTACTGGTGAGCATGGTCACATTCATTCTTTTCAATGCCGTATCCTTTACCTTTTCCGGGCGTACACAAACTTACTCCGCCTTCAAGCACACCCTTTTCAAGTTTTTGGATAACTTCCTCAACGGTCCCTTCCACACCGGTAACCATGCTTATCCCCAATTCTTTAAAAAAACCTGCCGCCCTTGCTCCCATTCCCCCGCAGACAATCAAACCTACACCCTTATCATTTAGAAATTCAGGAATAAAACCCGGTGAATGGCACGGATTCTCAATCTCCACTTTATTGACCTCTTTGCCGTCTTCAATATCAACCAGAGTGTAAGAGGGGCATCTTCCAAAATGCGGTGAAACATTTTTTCCATGGGTAGAAATTGCTATACGCATATACAAACCTCCTTTAAAATATTTACCTGCCGGCAAACCTTTATTTTGATTCCTGTCCTCTCCCTGGTCCCATTCCAAAGTGGGAAGGAACTGTTGTGCTTATTTTTTCCAAAAGCCCTTTTTTGAACTTTACAACATTTTCCTTAACGGGTATCGCCGCTCCACGGTATATTTCAATGTTTGCAGCTTTTAAAACACTCATTGCGTTAGGTCCCGTGTTGCCTGTTATCAATACTTCCACACCTTTATCAACCATCAATTGCCCTGAAGTAATTCCGGCTCCTCCTCCGGAGGCTGCAGCAGTGTTTTCTATCACTTCACTTTCCATTGTATCCGTATTTGTAATATAAAAATATGCCGCCCTTCCAAACCTTGGGTCCATCATACTTTCAACAGAATCTCCTGTTGATGAAACACAAATCTTCACAGTAATTTTTCACTCCTCCTGATATAAATTTTTATTGGCTTATGCCCATTATTAATATTAATACTATTTTGGGCATATGTCAATTACTTTAGGAAAAAAAATAAAAAAAAAGCGCTTTACCGCGAAAAATTATATTATTACCCAGTATTTAAAGGTGTTTTCCGTTGCTGTACCAAAGGGTCATGATAAAAGCGTTGTGCCCAAACTGATAGTTATTTTGGTCCCTATACCTTCGGTGCTTTCAATGGAAAGCCCGTATTTTTTGCCATAATAAAGATGAATACGTTCTTCCACATTATGAAGGCCCACACCTCCGGAGCATTTTTCACAAGGCCTTTTTAAAGGTTTTGCAGCATTAAACCCGACTCCGTTGTCTTCAACGGTCAAAGAAAGCCTTTCACGGGATAAGGAACCGGAAACCTTGACCATTCCTGTTCCTTCCTTAATGCGGATACCGTGGTTTATGGCATTTTCTACTATTGGCTGGAGAAGCAGCTTAGGTATATTGATGTCAAATAATTCTTTATCCACCGTTATTTCATAAGTCAATTTTTCCTCATAACGTTCCTTTTGAATAATCAGATACTGCCTGACATGGTCCAATTCATCTCTTACTGTAGTTATATCGTTTCCACCATGCAGTGATAGCCTGAAAAACCTGGCCATAGCCTTGCTTACCGAAACTACTTTTCCCGTATTGCCCAACTCGGCAAGCCATATAATTGTATCCATGGTATTGTATAAAAAGTGTGGATTAATCTGGCTGTACAAATGTTTAATATTACTTTCATGGAGAGCCTGTTCCTTTTCCTTGATTTCCTCCATTAAACCCCTTATACGTTTCATCATCAACTTAAAATGCATTGACAGGCTTTCTATTTCAATACTTCCATTAGCAGATACCCGGACATCAAGCTTCCCTTCTTCAACCTTTTCCATGGTTTTTTCCAGCCTTCTCAAAGGCAGGGATATACTGTTTGCAAAAATACTGCTGCTGCCAAAAGCAGTTATAACCATTACGGAACCGATAATCCATAAAACTATTACAATATCACGCTGCATCCGCATCAGGCTGTCCAGGGAAGCAACACCCACCAATGTCCATCCTGCATTCAAAAGATTGTAATGATGGGTAAGGATAGACTTGCTGCGAAGCTCCTTATCTTTCATTTCCAAAATTTCAACCAGCCTGCGGCGTTTTTCTTCATTGCTGAAAAATCCGGGGTCATTATGATATACCACCCGGCCATTGTTGTTTAAAATAAAAGAATACCCGCTGCGGCCCAGGTTCAAACCATAGAGAATAGACTCGATTACATCATATTTTAGGTCTATACGCATAATACCTATGTGCATACCTTCATCATCCTTAAGCTCACGTCCGAGTGAAATGACCCAGGTATCCTTATCCATGGAAAACTCCTGCATACGTGCAGATGTAAGGACAGGCATTGTACTGCCAAGTACAGCCTTGTACCAGTCCTTTTCCCTGATATTGCCCGAAAACTCCATGCCAAGGTCTGTTTCATTTGATATTATACGTCCCTGGGAGCCTATAAGCATAATAGAAGCAATTTCCGGATTCGTTCCAAGTATGGATGATATAAACACTTCAATGTCGCTCCTGTCGGTGTCTTTTCCTCCACCCTCCGTAAGGGGCCGTCCAAAATACCTGCAAACCTGTTTGTTTTCAGCCAGTATGCCAGATAATCCCTTTAACTGGTTAATGTACATTTCCAGTTGATGCCCTCCGTTTTCTATTGCCATCGCCGCAGTATTGGCCACTTCTCCCCTTATAATGTCGGAAGTGCTGTAAAACAGCACCATTCCCAGCAGCACAACGATTAAAACTGCCGTCGCAAGATAATAAACCAGTATTTGAGTTTTAATGCTCAATAAACGCCATTTTTTCATGCTTGTCCTCCGGCAACCAAATTCCGGTATTTATTCGGTGAAACTCCATATTTTTTTTTAAAGCTGGTGCTGAAATAATTGGGGTCATCGAATCCTACCTTTTCAGCTACTTCATAAACCTTGAAGCCAGTAGAGAGCAGCATGATTTTAGCTCTTTGAAGGCGCATTGTTATAAGGTATTCATGGAAAGGTATCCCAAATATCTTTTTAAATACGGTGCTTAAATGTCCTGCACTTAAATTAACAATCTGTGACAATGATAAAAGAGAAAATCCGGGATTTGACATGTTATTTTTCATAGCTTCCTGGATTACTTTTTTATATCCGGAATCTTCTTTACCGGGATTGGACATGTTTTGCAAGCTTTTAAGACTTTCCAGTAGGTTCATGTCGGCTTCATCATTACGTATATCTTCAACCATTTTCTTTAAAAGCTCATGAACATCGTTTTTTGATACGGGTTTTAATACAAAATCATCAACACCTGCTTTTAAAGCTGTTAAAGCATATTCAAAATATTCATATCCCGTAATAATTGCTATCCGCACCTGTTTGTTTCTTTTCTTTATTTCCCTTGCCAGCTCAAGCCCGTCCATTTTCGGCATGTTAACATCAGCCAGTATGATATCCGGCTGTTTTTCAGAGAAAATACCAAGCGCTTTCTCACCATCAGAAGCCTCATATACTTTACCTATAGAAAGCGCTTTAAAATCAATCAGCTTCCTTATTCCCCGGCGTATAACAGGTTCATCATCAACAATAAGCAGGCTGTACAATAGCTTTCATTCCTTTGTTTTAATTGTCTTCTTTCTATATATACCAACCTGTATCACCTTACTAACGGAACAAACAATCCATATCCTTCCTTTTCCATATTCTCAAGGGGCACAAATCTGATAGAAGCACTGTTTATGCAATACCTGAGTCCTCCCTTATCTTTGGGGCCATCTTCAAATACGTGCCCAAGATGGGAGTCGCCTACACGGCTGCGAACCTCGGTACGCAGCATACCAAAGCTCAAATCCTCATGTTCGGTGAGCACATGGGGATCAATTGGTTTTGTAAAGCTGGGCCAGCCGCAGCCGGAATCGTATTTATCCTCCGAGCTAAATAGCGGTTCCCCGGTGGCTACGTCAATATAAAGGCCTGATTCATGGTTATCCCAGTATTCATTGGAAAATGCCCTTTCTGTTTTGTTTAGCTGCGTAACCGCATACTGCTCACCGGTAAGGGTATTTTTCAAAACAGCATCATCAGGCTTGCTGTAAAGCCCCGGATCAACCTTGATGACCATCTGTTTCTCCAGCGGTGTAAAATCTATATGGCAGTAGCCTTCAGGATTTTTTTCAAGATAATCCTGGTGATACTCTTCTGCAAGGTAGTATCCCCTAATTGGAAGTACTTCTGTTACAATAGGGTCTTCATATTTCATCTGTTCTTCTTCAACAGCCGTTTCAATAACTTTTAAGTCCTCCATGTCTTGATAGTAAATTCCCGTACGGTATTGTGAACCCACATCATTACCCTGCCTATCCTTAGAAGTGGGATCAATTACCCTGAAAAAATATTCAAGCAGAGTCTTAAGCCTGACTCTTTGCGGGTCATATTTAACATGAACGGCTTCCGCATGACCGGTATTTTTGTAGATTACATCCTGATATGAAGGATTTTCGGTCAAACCATTGGCATAGCCTGCGCTAACATCTGCCACACCATATATTCGCGCCATGTAAGCTTCCACTCCCCAAAAGCATCCTCCGGCAAGCCATATTTCTCTAAGCTCCTTATTTTCAAAGCTCATGCCGGTGTTTGGGTTTTTGGGCAGGAGACCGTTTTCATAAACCACATCTGCCGTTTCATTTTCCTGAACAGAAGATTTTAATTCATCAAGGAATTTATTGATTGCTTCACTGTCCAGGTGTCCGGGCACCGTTCTTTTTATGGTGCCGTCGGTATCAATAAAAACAGAAGTAGGATATGCGCGTATTCCAAACAACCTTGCAGTATCACCGCCCTCATCAAGCAATACGGTAAAGCCAAGATTTTGCTTTTCAAACCATGATTTAAAATCTTGAGAATCCATTTCCCTTCCGGTACCCGGTGACATGACCGTAAAAATCACCGTACCTTCATCTGAGGCTTTTCCGGTGTTGAACTCATCAAGCTCCTCAAGCCCTGCAAGACATATGGAACACCAGGTTGCCCAAAATTTAATATATATTCTTTTGCCGATATAATCAGAAAGTGTATAGTTTTTGCCATCTGCATCCGTTAAAGTGAAATCCTTTTCCACTTGGGACATTTTACTTTTTTCCATACTATCATCCTTTCCGGCAGCCCCGGTACCTGTTGATGCTGGACGCGCACATGCGGACAGTATCAGCACTAACGATACCAAAAGCAAAGTTAACTTGATTATTACATTCTTACCATACATATTATGTTTCAAAACCTCATTCTTATTTGTATTAAAAATCTTCATTGAACTCACCCCTATTACTAAAATATTGAGTTTATTATGCTCAGATTATCAGTCATCAATATGACTCCCATAACAATTATCAGCACTCCCCCTATAATCCTTATAACCGGCAGATACCTGTTAACTTTTAGAAATATCTTGAGCAGGTAGTTTGTAAATATTGAAATAAGTAAAAATGGTACTGCCAATCCCAGTGTATATACAAGCATTAAAAGGCCTCCGTACAAAACCTGGTTTCCGCTTGAAGCCAATAGAAGTACTGTTGCCAATATGGGTCCGATACACGGTGTCCATCCAAAACTGAAAGTCAGTCCCAGAAGATAAGAAGCAAACATACCCGTTTTATCATTCCTGCTCATGTCAAGCCTTTTTTCCCTGTCAAGGAAAACCATCCGCAAAAGTCCTGTCTGATGTAATCCAAGTAAAATTACCAAAATGCCGCATATTGTCAAGAAAGTCCTGCTTCCCAGCAAACCTCCAAGTGCCCCGGCTCCAAATCCCAGCATTACAAATGTTGTTCCCAGCCCCCCTACAAATACCATTGTTTGAAAAAACAATCTCCAGTTTACCGTAAAACCTTTACTATTCTTCCTCCGGCTTGTTTTCACTGGAGGCCCGGCACTGCTTGACAGGGTTGAAACATATACGGGCAAAAGAGGTATTATGCATGGTGCAAAAAAAGACAACATCCCTGCTGTAAATACACTTATAAAGAAAAATGATGAAATATCCGCCATTTATGCCACCTCCCAAAAATTTTTATTTACTTTTATTATAGGCCCGGCTGATATAACATTGAATGGAATTGGAGCATGAAAAACTTGAATCTCAAAAGGTTTTAAAAAAACTTCCCTTACGGCTTATATTATTTTTGAGCCAAAATTACACCTACTTAATCTGTTCAACATATTATGAACTGTGGATATTTAAATTAAGGCTTGAATATTGCATACAAATTTTGTTAATAATGATTTAAGGATTAATTTTTTTATTTTGCATTAAACTGCTCATTATATTTTTGTTCAGGTTTATCCTAAAACACACTCCCCTGTTTAGAATTAAACCTAAACTCCTGGGCATGTTTGGATTTTATCTAAAACTTAAAATATATGCTTATAAGGAAGGAAGTACATATCAATGGAATATATGACAATGATATGTGATATAAAAAACTCAAAAATGCTGAAAAACCGGGAATCTATACAGTATAGGCTTATTAAAACCATAAAGGAAGCAAACAAGTGCTTTTCCTCCATTATATCTTCTCCATTTTTAATTATAATAGGAGACGAATGGCAAGGGGTCCTTAATTATCCTTGCAATTATAATGCTGTTCTTGAGTTTTTTCATGAAAATATGGGCGAAATTGACTTTTATTGTGGAATAGGCATAGGGGAGATTATTATACACAACTTTGAATTAACAGTTAACCAACTGGACGGCCCTTCATTTTATAAAGCCAGAAAAGCAATAAAAACAGCTAAAGAACACAACTATAATATAGTTTATATTCAGTAGGAAATAACTTTCAACGATTTAATTACATACCCGATAACTATGGCTGAAATAAAGCTTATGAAACTGCCGATAATAAATATTTCAACAAAACGCTCGTCGTTAAACTTTTTTAACCTTGCTACAGATTTTACAGTAAGAATAAAGCCAATAACCAGAGGCATGTTCAGCACTATGGATACAATAATAAATAACCTTTCAAGTATGCCGATAATGAAACCGCCGTCATTTGCTCCTTCTTTCTTATTATGTATAACCAATTCCAGCTTCAGGTTGATTGCCCTTTTGTATTGCTTTAAATTCATACCGTTAAACAAAATCCGTATAAACATTCCCACGCCCCATAACCCTATAAACAAAAGGACAAAAGAAAATAATAATTTCTGGTTATATGTAACACCGGCCGTTAAATGATTGAAAGAAGATATTATCTTTTCTGACTGGGTTTTTACTGCTTCTGAAACCGGCGGGTCCATATTTATTAAATACAGTACAAAATAAATTACCAGTATATGAATTATCTGGTCCAGCAAAAAAATTTTTACACTGTATTTTCGGAAAGGCTTTTTAATAATGGCTAAAGATTTTATAAAATCAATAAAAGCATGTAAAAGTGAAATTATCAAAACTATTAATAATATGCTGACAGACCAGTAGTAAACAACAGAAACAATAGAAACAGCAAAATATATTGCCCCATGTATAACATTACCCGTTAAACACTTTTTCCAGTCCGTACTGTTTCTTAAGTTTAAAAATTTTTTAAATTGAAGCGGGAAGTCTACAATAAAATGAGCAAGCAATAAACAACCCAAAACACTAAAATTCAACTTTCTACACCCCCATCTTATAATAAATATTTAATAAGACGGAGACCACCTGGTGATTTCTCTGTATTGTGAAATAAGAAGCACTATTTAACTTCTGGCTTATTCCTCCTATGGTTTCCTTTGACGTATTCTCAAGAATTTCTACAACTTTACGGTATGAGCCCAATTTTATATAGTTGATATAGACTTTTTTCTGTTTCTCCGTCATTTTTGACTTTAAAACCTCATTGTTTTCAATTATCAGATTAATGGTTCTCTCAAGTATTATTTTGTTAAGCGGGACTGTTTGGGACCCACCCAAAGCTTCAGTTTCCTTTGCTGCTGCAATTTCTCCCATAACTGATTCCAAAGGACCGGTTTTAGAATTATAATAAATTTCGAGAGTATCAAATTTAAAGTCCTCGTCTGATAATGAATGGGTCAAAAGAAATATCCTGTTAAGCTTATTTACGCTATACCTGCTTTTAAGCTTGTCCGTATCCTTGATAATTTTTATTGCGTCTCTAGCCGCATGGAAACAAGGCCCATCCATCTTACGGACATCACTGAATACAGGTGTATTCAATCTGCCTATACCTATTCCTGCGTATAACTCAGCCTTATCTTCCCATAACAGCTGCTGAAATTCATGTATCAGGTTGTAAGACTCGGAAGGCTTATTAATTATTAACTGCCATTCGTCTCCTAATGTTACAGTTATAGGAGCAACAAGAATACTTGAATATTTTTTGTTTAATTGGTTGATATAGCCATTCAAATTATTTTGCAATATCTCCCGGTCCTTAAATTTCCTGGAACCTACAATATCCATGTTAACAACACTGTACAGCTTCATTTTCATTCCTGCCCTTATCCCATATAATCAATATATTATAACAAATCCGTCCTTTATTGTTTAACAAGAGCTAAATTCTTAAAGCCTGCTGACGAATCATAAATTATCCCTCTAACATATTTACATTTTTTGACACACGCTGCAGTAATATATGCTCCCGCCCATATATGCAGCCTTTTCTATAATATTACCACATAAAGGACAGGGTTTTTTTACAGTTTTTTTGCTAAGTCTGGTTTTATAACCGCCGTAACAGCCAAACAAATCTCTCTCCGTATCCCTGCCACCTTGACATGTCATTTCCGAAAGAGTTGATTTGATTGAACCATAAAGCTTTTTCCTGTCCTCTTCCGTAAATGTTTTTACCTTTTTCTTAGGATGGAGCCCGGCATTGAAAAGAATATCCTGTAAAACACCATTGCCAAGGCCAGGTATTCTTTGCTCAGTTGCAAGTAAAGCTTTTACACTTAATTTCCCGGTATCCGCCCCTGAAATTATACTGTCATAATACGACCTATCAAATTTATCTGAAAGCGGAGAAGGCTTTTCCTTTGCCTGCAGAAAGTATTTGTTTTTGAAATCTCCTTTTTTAAAACACCACAGACCTCCATACATTTGAATTGACGCACTTAAAGCGGAAAAATCCTCAAACTCAATCAAAAGCTGGTGCTTTTTGGGTCTTTTATCATTTTCACAATGAAATCTTAAGTTTACCCCGTCGCCTAATAATATCACAGCATCTTCCGCATTGATTTCTACCAGGCCCCCAAAACTTGATGCTTTGCCTATCAGCTTGCCTGAAAGCAAATCATGGTATTTTTGTGGGTCACCATGATACCAGGCAAATTTATGAGGACTTTGTGCGGCAATAACATTCATTATCCTTTTCCCGCCGACAGCTTCATTAATTTGCTGAGCGATTACAAAAGCTTCCGGACATTCAATCATTGCCTATCCCTCCAAAGCCAATTTATATATTTCAATAATATCTTCCTTTTGAAGCTTTAAAAGGTTGCCTTGGGCTGATTTGACTGTTACAATTTGTGCCATTTCCTCAAATCTTGCATCGTCAATTTCTACTTCCTGAAGTCTTACAGGCATACCTATTGATTTGTAAAAATCCTCCAGCATGGTTAGTCCTGTCTTGATTACACTTTCAGGATAATCAAAGTCATAGTCAATATTAAATATTCTTGTAAAAAATTTTATAAACGGTCCGGGTTTCTTTTTTGCTACATATCTTATCCATGCAGGAAAAATAATTGAAAGGCCTGCCCCATGGGTCAAATCATATATTGCACTTAAAGGCATTTCAATTCTATGTGACGCCCAGTCTTCTATCCTGCCCATTCCCAGCAGACCATTATGCGCAATTGCCCCGGCCCACATGATTTCGGCTCTTGCATTATAATTTGAGGGCTCGTCCATTACAACCGGCGCATACTTTATCATGCTTTCTATTAATCCTTCACACATTCTGTCGGAAAAATCCACATATTTTTCTTCCGTAAAATATCTTTCCATTACATGGGCCATAATATCGACAATACCTGCTGCAGTTTGCCATTTTGGAAGTGTATAGGTCAACTCGGGATTCAGGATTGCAAATTTTGGGCGAATTATATCACTGGCAAAACCAACTTTATAGCTTCCATTCGTTATGACACTGACCTTACTCATTTCACTGCCGGCAGCAGGGATGGTCAAAACTGCTCCTATGGGCAGTGCTTTTTTGGGAATCACTCCCTTAAAATAAAAATCCCAGACATCGCCATCATAAGGTACACCTATTGAAATGGCTTTTGCGGAATCTATTGTACTTCCTCCTCCCACTGCCAAAATGAAATCAATATTATTTTCCCTGCATATTTTTATACCCTCACGGACAAGGGATATTTCAGGATTAGGTTTGACTCCTCCCAATTCAAAAACCTTAACGCCTTTTGCTTCCAGGCTGCAAATCACTTTATCAAGTAATCCCGTTTTTTTAATATGGCCTTTCCCGTAATGCAGCAATACTTTATTCCCATATTCAACTGCAAGCTCTCCGGCCTTTTCTTCCATAGCCTTTCCAAACATAATCCTTGTGGGGGTAAAAAACTCAAAATTCCTCAAAAAAACACACCTTCCTTTTTTATGTTGTTTAACTTTCGTATTTATTATGAAAGCCCTTTAATTCTTTCCTGTATAATATATCATAATTTTGCATATAAAAAAAGCTGCAAGAGGTAATATCCCCAAAATCTAGCTGTACTAGCTTCCTGTACTTTTATAATGCCTCACCCCAATACGCCATATAAACATTGAAAGCATAAGAAATAAAAGTCCCGCAGGCATTGCAAGCAGGCCCTTTAAATAACTTTCACCCCACCCACACACTGCCGAAGCGGGATAATAGCTCACAACCAGCATTGGCATGAAAAAAGTGAATAAATACCTTAGTACTTTAGGCATAAAGTCGATTGGGCAGCGTGTAACCTGATAGCTTGCATTTGTAAAAATATATATCCAATCAAGTCCCTGTATTGTGAAAAAAGCTATGCCTGAAGTCATTATAAATACACCTGTATAGGCAAAGTAACCTCCTGTGACTGCAAGTATTAGCGTCAGTGCATTGAGTAGTGTCGGCTGCACCCCTTGCCTCAACAGGCACCAGGTAATGGCACAAATCCCGCCAAACACTCTTGATATCCTGTGAATGTGAAAATAAGAGCCTGCTATCTGTATAAACAATGAGCAGGGTCTTAGCAAAACCCGGTCAAAATCACCTGAGCGTATCATTCGCCAGGGAAAATAATCAAACCCCCGGCAAAAAGTTTCAGCAAGGCCAAAGCTTGTCACAGCCATTGCGTAAATGAGGATAATACGCTCCATTGACCATTCACCTATACTCCCAAACCTGAAAAATAAAAAAATCAATCCTATGGGATCGCTTATAACAACAATCATCACGTGCAAAACCATAATCGGCCAACCCTTATACTGCAATCCTGCAAGAAAATTCATACGTATGTATTTAAAATAAAGCTTTAACTCCTTCACCCTCTCATCCTCCCTGTACAATAATACTCTTTAATCTGACGGACATCAGTGACCTTCCTGTAAATATGAAAATCATTGCCCAGGTTATTTGCAAGCCTATAGCCCAATAGGCATCAGCCGGCAGCATGGTTCCAACATAAAGTCTTAGCGGTATGTCAAGGTATCCGGCAAAGGGCTGGACAAGCAAAAAGCTTTGCATGAATTCAGGCCATAGCTGGAGAGGCAGATATGCCCCGGAAAGTATCCCACCCATAAGCATAATGATATGAGTCGGTCCGTCTCCCCATTTTATATTCAGTCGCAGGGCACATACCAGCATTCCAAATGCGGTACAAAGGAGAAATGCACTGGCAAATGAAATTAACATACATATGAATCCTGAAAATGATGCCGGTAATGAAAGCCTGTATGCAGCAGGCATAATAATACCCACCAAAAAGGTAATTGATCCGCGCCAAAATAATGGTGTTAACTTTGTGGCCGCAGTTTTTGAAAACCAGTGAAAGTACAAATCAATAGGACGGCACATTTCAATTGCAACATCACCGCTTGTGATTTTCCCTAGAATCTCACTGTCAATACGCATTGGCTGCATGAGAAAAAAAAGCTGTGCCAGCCAGGCATATGAAACAAGCTGTCTGAGACTTAATCCTGCAATTTGACCTGCTTCTTTATTGTTTGAATATGTATAGAAAATTGTATATACGGTTATCTCAATAAGCACCCAGAAAATACTGGTTGAAGCTCCGGCAAGCCCAGCCATACGATATTGAAGTCCTTGGGCAGTTTTAATCCTGAATATGGACAGGCATGCTTTTAATGTAGGCATATAAAATGCTTTACCAGTTTTCATAAGCACATCTCCTTATACATTGATGCGATTATCTCATCAATGTCCTGTTCTTCAATAACAATATCCTTAAGGGGAAACTGACTGGCAATACGTTCAACCATGGTGTGTGCGGCAGTTTTAGATGGATTAAACAATACAGTTAAGACATTGCCGTTTACTTTGATGCTATCCGCACCGTCAATGGAAAATATTTCAATGTGTTTATCAAGAACGGCGTTTATACATCTAAGTGGAGAATATTTCTCTTTCAGCATATCAAGCCTGCCGTCAAATAAGAGTTTGCCGCGTCCGATAACCATAACCCTGCTGCATAACGTTTCAATATCATCCATGTCATGTGTTGTGAGTATCATAGTTACACCATTTTTTAAATTCTCCTTTTTTAAAAATTCCCGCAAAGCAAGCTTTGATACCGCATCAAGCCCTATTGTCGGTTCATCAAGGAATAGTATTTTCGGACTGTGCAGCAAGGCTGCTGCAACTTCACACCGCATACGCTGGCCCAGAGATAGCTGTCTTACCGGCATCTTTAATAAAACATCTATATCAAGGGTTTCTACAAGTTCGGCCAAACGTTTTTTATAGACTCTATAAGGTATACTGTAAATATCCTTTAGGAGGCCAAAAGAGTCCTGTGCGGGAAGATCCCACCATAGCTGGCTTCGCTGGCCAAAAACAACACCGATGCAAGATACATGCTCCACACGTTCCTTCCAGGGAATCCTATTCAATATAATACATTTACCTTCATCCGGTGTCAGTATTCCGCTCATTATTTTAACAGTTGTAGATTTCCCTGCACCATTTGGTCCTATATAGCCTACCAGTTCGCCTTCGTTAATTTCAAAAGTTATTTCATCAAGTGCTCTGATTATCTTAGATTCCCGTACAAAAGCTCCACGCAGCATCCCAAATTTTCCTTCCGGTCTTTGAGAGATTTTAAAGGTTTTAGAAATACAACTAAGCTCTATTTGCGACATAACGCCATACCCCCATTAACGAGATTAACTTATTCATTCTACCTTAAACAATTGTGAAAATAAAAATCCTAAAATCATATTGGCATACCTTGGCGTAAATCCATAAAACATATTGCTGTTTTTTCTCTATTTTTCAAAAAATATCTTGACAAATTGTAATTTGAAGTGTATGTTATATATATGATTGGTGCTGAGGACACCATGGTTTTTATATCTGTTGTCAAAAACAGCCAATTATAAAAAACAAGCGACGCATAATAAACGGTCGCTTATTTTTTATTTTGTTACATAATTTGTTATAGTGCTGTGACAAATTCATTATTTTTGCCGATTATCACAATAAATAGCTATTGCATCATTTAAAAATGCTGCCAGGCCTTTTTTGTTCTTGTCGATATTTTTGGTAAAACCTTCGTCACTAACATACATTTTTGCAAGTCCCCTGAAAATGTCCAAAGTACAATTATAAAAGTACTTTGTTATCAGCTGCCTGTTTTGCTCTACCAGCTTTTGTACTTGGGGGTCAGACGGCTGTTTGTCCATTAACTGTGCCAGATTTTGATAAATGGCATTCCATTTTCCCATAATGTCTGCCCACTCTTTTTCAGTATACTTGGAGGTTTTTTCCATGCTTTCTTTGTACGCATCAGTGTGCCCATATTTTCCAAATGCTTCTTCGGCATATTTTTTCTTATGCTTTTCAATAGCACCCATATCAAAAGCTCCAAGCATTTCCCTGTTATTCATATCAATCTTCCTTTCATATTTTTCCAGTGTCCTGTCAACCGTTCCAATAATCTTTTCAAGCCTTTGTCTCTTTTTTGTTAGAAGTTCCCTGTGGGATATAAGCGCCTTTTTTTTATCAAAACCCGGCTCAAGCAAAATATCTTTTATTTCGCTTAAACTGAAATCAAGCTCCTTGAAAAAAAGTATTTGCTGCAGCTTTTCAATATCCCCGTTGCTGTAAAACCTGTATCCTGCAGAGTTCACCGATTCAGGAACCAAAAGACCTATTTTGTCATAATGGTGAAGCATACGGACGCTTATTCCTGCCATATCAGCCACTTCCTTAATTTTATAATTAATCTTAACCCACCTCCATATCAACATTGTAAACTATGACACAATGTTATAGTCAAGGGGTATATTAAAAAATATTTTTTATAATGCGAAAAATCTTTTTTATAATTATTTATCCACTCTGTAAACTTTGCATATGAATTGGAATATCTCCTTGGGAAGACAGCTTTACCGTCAGAAAGCTAATATGAGCAAATTGCTTAATAGAAGATTTCATTATGGTTTTTTCTGCCGATTTACGTTATAATAAATTATAATATAAGCAGTCATAAATCCTTGTCCGCTTTAGAATGGAGGAGTTGTTTTTATGATTTTTAGGAAAATCGGAATAAAAAATTCTGTATTTTCAAATTTCCTGTTGTCCTACATCTGCGTCCTTTTACTTCCTATCATTATCGGCAGCCTACTGTATAGCCAAGCCGTTAAAATTGTGGAAAGCCATGTGAGGGATTCAAATCTGCTTACCCTTCAGCAGGCCAGGCAAACACTTGACAGCCGCTTGAATGAAGTTGATAGTACTGCAACCCAGCTTGCATTTAACAACAAGATGAAATACCTTGCCAATGTTACATATCCAATACACGGACCGAACATTTATAAATTGAGGGAGGCCAGTAAGAGTATCTCCTCTTACGGTTTGACAAGTAACTTTATCAGCGATATCCACATCTGCTTTAAAAACAGCAGCACCATTCTTACTCCAAAAACCTCATATGTAAGACTTCCTTTGTTTTACGGCCACATTTTCAAGTATGGCAGCCTGGACTATGATGTATGGAAAAGGGAATTTTTTGGCGGGCAATTCGACAAAGCCTATTTACCGGCGGAAACGGTTATTATTGACGGAAAGAAACATTCCATGGTTGTCTATGCACAATCCATTCCTCTTAAGTACCCCAATATATTCCTGGGAAACGTATTTATATTTATTGATGAAAAGCATATTCAAAATCCGCTGCGGTGCCTGGTGGAGGAAAACAACGGATGGGCATATATTGCCGATTCCAAAGGCAACATTATTTCCAGTGTATCTCGAAACGGAGCCGAAGTCACTCATGTGGACCTGGATTCGGACAGGCATACGGGATATATGGAACAGAATATTCATGGACGGGATATGTTTGTCACCTATACGGTATCTTCCTACAACGATTGGAAATATGTTGCCGCCGTACCTGTGAGCGCCATTCAAGACAGGGTTCAATATATAAGGACGCTTACCTGGGGAGTTGCTTCCTTTATTTTTGTTTCAGGTATCCTTATTGCCTTTTTCCTTGCCAAAAAAAATTATAAGCCTATACGAAGCGTAATGAATTCTCTTGTCCAGAATCCGGGTGATGAAAATAATATCCGCTATAATGCTTTTGAGATTATACAAGATAGTATCAAAGGCCTTATACATCATAATAAAATGCTGCAAAATATAATGTACCGGCAAAAATCCATGGTCACGGAGGCTTTCTTTGATCGGCTGCTGCGCGGTGAATTTGAAGGGCTTGAACAAATAAATGAGACGCTAAGGCAAAATGAAATCAAGCTGGAAGAGGGTGCATATGTAGTTTTACTGGCAAGTGTGGAAGGATACAATTCTTCAATCTCGGAAGATACCATTAAGGCACTGTACTTAAAACGGAAAATTGTCAAGGATGCTTTGGAGCAATCCCTTGACGGCAAAGGGTATTTCCATGACATTGACATTGATAAAATCGCCATTGTATTTTCCCTTACCGTTGAAGAAAGCCAGGATTACAAGTGTGCGGCAGAAAAATTGGTCTCAAAGGCGTCGGAACAAGTCCGTAAAAAGTATGGGATACGCAGTGTTTACTCAGGCGGAAGCCTGTGCGAAAACCTGGCGGATGTCTATTTGTCCTTCGGAGAAGCAAAGAGAACAATGGCGTCAAACAATATATTTACAAATGACGGGTCAATCCTGTGGAGTGATTACTCCGCCAAAGTCACTTCCATCCTTGGATACTACTATCCTGTCGAGCTTGAGCTAAGATTGATCAACTGTGTCAAGGGAGGAAATTTTGAACAGGTCCAAAGGGTTTTGGGAAATGTATATGCCGAAAATTTTGTCAAAAGGAATTTGTCTTACAACAAAGTGCAGCAACTGGTAAATGAAATGTACGGAACTTTGGAGAAATCCATCGGACATATCCTTATCGAAGATCCAGAGACCATGAAAGCCGTAGAAAAAAAACTTTTCATTCTCACTCAATATCAAACGGCAGCTGAAATGTATAATTGTTTTATAGACTTGTATTTTTTTCTGTGCAATATTGTAAGTGAGAAAAAGAATAGCCACAATCATGAGCTGATTGAAAATATAATTGAATACATCAACAAATATTATACCAGCTCTGATTTATGCCTGAAAGGTATTGCAGACCATTTTGCACGGCAAAATCATGAAAATCCATCTCTTTCTAAAAAATCATTAAGATTTTTTTAAATGTACCCTTGCAGTACAATTTATAAGAAATTTTCTAGT
>JANQLN010000138.1 GCA_028280575.1 Clostridia bacterium | reverse complement strand
TGCCGTGCTTTTAGTTGAAACAGGGGCCCTGGACGCATATGCTGTAGCTGAAAGATTTAGAAAAAGCATTGCCGTAAGGCCTGTAAAAATTGATAACGGAAAGGAAGTAAGCATCACCGTAAGTATAGGCCTTTCATCGGTAAATGATAATGTAAGGGACATTGACCATTTAATGCAGAGGGCCGACAAAGCATTATATAAAGCGAAAAACAGCGGGAAGAATTGTATACGGATTTATGAAAGGGACGTTATTTAGCTTTGGCGCAAATGAATAACAAATACATTACCGGACCACGATAACCTTATATTCCGTCAGAATTACCTAATATTGCGGCTTGTATAAGTATAGTTTATACAAAAATCAAATATGAAACTGTTTTGCTGGAAATGATAATATCAATCTGGTAGAATAGTATTGCTGCATTCATATTATAAATATAAAGTGTGGCTTTTAAACATAATTTTCACTGGAGGGGTCTTTTAATAATGAGCAAATATATATTATCACTTAACTGTGGGAGTTCATCACTCAAATTCAATTTGTTTAAGCTGGAAATAAATAATACTTTGGAGCCTTTTATTGAAGGTATGGTTGAGGAAATAGGAAATATCAAAAGCAGTCGTCTGAAATATTCATTTAAAGAGGACAAATTAACTATTAATACTGAAATACTAAATCACAGCAAAGCCCTTGAATTGATTTTTAAGGAATTTAAAAAATACAAGATAGAAAACAGCGAAATTTGCGCCGTAGGGCACAGGGTTGTCCACGGGGGAAGCAAGTACGGCAGCAGTGTTAAAATCGACAGGAACGTCGTAAACACTATAAGAGAGCTTTTTCCTATAGCGCCGCTTCATAATCCGGCCAATCTTAACGGAATAGAGGAGGCAATGAAGCTGTTGAAGGGAGTTCCACAGGTTGCAGTTTTTGATACGGCTTTTCATGCCGGGATACCTGAATATGCATACAGGTATGCAATACCGGAGGAATGGTACAAGGATTTTGGCGTAAGAAAGTATGGATTTCACGGTACATCCCATATGTATGTATCAAGGAGAGCCGCAAAAATACTGGGTGTTCCGTTAAAGGAATTTAATTGCATAACAGCTCATATGGGCAACGGATGCAGTATTACAAAGATCCGGGGAGGAAAGTCAATTGATACCAGCATGGGATTTACGCCCCTCCAGGGTGTAATTATGGGTACCCGTTCGGGAGATATAGACCCTGCACTTATTTCCCATGTAGTGGACAATAAGGTAAAAAAGACAGGCCAAAGCAAGGATAAGGCATTTGAAACTGTTATGAAAGCCCTCAATAAGGAAAGCGGTCTTAAAGCCCTTGGCGGGACCAATATGATGCAGCTTATCAGGGAAAAAGCTCTTGAGGGCGATGAAGAGGCCGATATGATTGTTTCCATTTATGCATATAGAGCAGCACAATATATAGGAGCATACTGGGCTTCATTGCCTGAAACCCAGGCTATAGTTTTTACCGCAGGCCTGGGGGAAAATGAAGGTTATGTAAGGATGAAAATACTTTCATTCCTTGAGAATGCGGCCTTTGAAGTTTATGATGAAAAGAATGCGTTAAGAAGGAAGGAAGTTGTAATAGCTTCCAACGGAAAGACAAAAGTGGTTGTTATTCCTACGGACGAAGAAATAGTTATTGGATATGATACCCTGTATTTAGGATATTTGGGGCAGGAGCTCCCTGAGAAATATCCCTTTGAGCTCTAGTGGGCTTTTAATTTTATATATTTTGGCTTTATAAGCCGTTTTATAAATTTCACATAGATATTTGTAAAAGGGAAAAATACCAATGCGCTTAAAAGATTGAATATGGTGTGTGCATTTGCTACAAGCCTTGAGAAGTCCTGGCCCAGTAAATTTGTGATTTTGTATACCAGGGAACAGTAAGGATGAATAATTGGAATGACAAGCATTGAACCGATTATATTGTAAAGGGTGTGGGCCCAAGCGGTTTGCCTGGCTTCCGGTCCGCTTCCAATGCTGGCTGTCTGTGCGGTAATGCAGGTGCCTATATTGTCGCCCAGCATAAGGCCCACTGCAGCAGGGAAGCTTATTAAACCTCCGTTAAAAAGTATAATTGTAAGACCAACTGTGGCACTGCTGCTGTGAACGAGCATTGTTGCAATCATTCCAACCAGGAGCGATATATAAGGATTGTTCCCAAAATTTACAAATATGCTTCTGGTAAAATTGCTTTCTTTTAAATAAGGTACGCCTGAATTTAGTATTTTAAGGCCTAAAAACATAAGTCCGATACCTAATAATGCCATACCGGCATATTTAAGGCTTTTTCTCCTGAAAAAAATCTTTAACAGCAAGCCTGAGATAATTGCAAACCAGCAGATGCTGTATATGTTAAATGACATTATTTGTGCTGTTATGGTAGTGCCTAAATTTGCACCGTAAATAATTCCCATGGCCTGGCCCAATGTCATAAGTCCGGAATTGACAAATCCTACAGATATAACCGTTACAGCGGTGCTGCTCTGGACAAGTGCGGTAACAAAGGTTCCCGAAGCAAATGCCATGGGCAGGTTTTTAGTAAATATTGAAAGAATCCTTTTTATTAATGCCCCATTTATCCTTTCCAGACCTGTACCAAGCTGCCTGACTCCATAGATAATGCAAAAGCTGCCTGTTATGAAATTGAAAATAATTATAGTTAATGGTGCCATTTATTAATGCTCCATTTTTTTCTCACATTAAGCATAGTATCTGTAAATGAAAAATATGATTAATAATAAAAGATTTAAAGTTTATAGACAGTATGATTTTAAAGCTTTACTTTTTGGGATGCTTTAATGATAGGGTGATGGGGCTTGTCCGGTTATTTAAATAATTTGATTTATAATTTCATGATTTCATTCGGCGTCGTTGTAGGTGCCAGTATATTTGCAGGAATTGGTGCTATTATCAACGACCACCCTCCCATGAAAACAATGATTGATGTAGCCGGCTCATTAAAAATTTGGGCTGTAGCCGTAGCATTGGGAGGAACATTTTCTTCCTTTGAAATAATTGAAAAAGGCATTTTGAGAGGCGAAATCCGGACCATCGTGAAGCAGGCACTGTATGTCCTTGTATCGGTTTTTGGCGCCAATACGGGAAGCTATATAATTGGGATGATACAAAGGTGTGGTGAAATGTGGCAAAAATAAAAAATGTAAGGGGATGGATGCGTTTTTCTTTCATCACCGGTACGGTTTTCGGGTTTTTGTGTGGTATTGTTTTATTAACAATACTTGTAAGCTACCGGATGGATAAAAAAAGTATGGTAATTAAACAGATGCAAAATACTATAGACGACAGGAATACAAAGCTGGAAAAGCTTGAAAAATCACTGGATGCAATTAACAATATGCAGTATATATTAAAAGATATTGAGATTTTATTAAATTATGAAGGTAATGAACTGGACAAGCTTGAGGTTGAAAAAGTAATTGAAGACAAATATAAAAACCTTATAGGCAAGGAGGTCTCCTCAATTGATGTGGAGCTGGTATCCCAGGTTATAGATAAAAGAATACTTATTTTTGATGAAAAGAAATACAAACTGAAGGTTGAAAAGCTCCTGCTTTCTCAAGTCATGATGATGTGGGTGAATGTTGAAGCAATTTAACTATATGAAACGGCTTTAATTTTTGCATTATGATTATAATATGCAAGAATCTTTTCAATGTTTGAAACGGGGAAACAAGGTGCCGGAATAGTTTGCAACTTTCATGAATACTCTGTTATAATATAATTCAGACCACTATAAAAGTTTAAGACAGGATGATTATATGGAGGGAAATAATTGCTCTCAGCATTATGAAGATGCCAGAAAAGCAGGCTTGAGGCAATACAGGAAGAATATTATGACAGGCCGTCAGGGACACCTGGTTTCACTTGACGGTATTATAAGGAATGCGGACATTATATGTGAAGAAGAGCTGGGAACGATTGATATTCCTTTAAATAAAATAGTCGGGACCAATTCACATTCAAGGAGCAGTACTTTTGCACATAATTTTATGCCGCTGTCGGGTTTAAGCAGCGAATTTGCCCAAAAATGGATTAATGTATGCCTTGCCCATATGAAAGAAGGAATAAGGGAATCCATAAAGGCATATGAATACTTAAACTGGTACTATGTTGTTGAAGGAAATAAAAGGGTAAGCGTATTAAAATTTTTCAATGCATATTCAATACAGGGAACGGTGACCAGGCTGGTACCCAAAAGGGATGAAGATAATATTGATATAAGGATATATTATGAATACCTTGATTTTTACCGTAAAACAAAAATCAACTCGGTGTGGTTTTCAAAGGAAGGAAGCTTTAAAGAACTTTTTTCCTATTTGGAAAAGTTTGACCCAACAGATAAGTTTGCGAATAACAAGTATAGATATTTTGTGTACAGCGTATATCTCCCGTTCAGGAGAACCTTTCAGGATGAAGGCGGGGATAAGCTTTCCCTGACAACGGGTGACGCGTTTTTAGAATATGTAAGGCTTTTTGGATTTCCTGAATCAGACAGGGAGAATATGAAGGATAATATAAAAAAACTGATGAAGGAGCTTGCGTACCTGCATGAATCATATGATGAAGAAATAAGCACCAGGCCTGAAAAAGAGGGAAAAAGTTTTATTTCAAGCATATCCACCTTGATTCAAACCCATAAAAGGCTAAAGGTTGCCTTTGCATATAAAGGGACATTAAATACGTCGGGTTGGACATTTTCACATGAAGCCGGCAGATTGCACGTTAATAAAGTACTGAAAGATGAAATAGAGACTTACCATATGGATAAAATTCCTGACGGGATTGATGCATACGAGAGCCTGGCTAATCTTGCAAAAAATGGCTATGATGTAATTTTCGCTACCAGTCCGGGTTTTATAAATGCAACGCTTAAAGCGGCTCTGGAATATCCTCATACACGTTTTTACAATTGTTCTGAAACACATTCTTTTAAAAACGTAGGGACTTATTTCGGAAGGCTTTATGAGGCCAGGTTTTTATCAGGGATTATTGCGGGTTCTTTAACAAATACACATATGCTCGGATATATAGCAACCCATCCTGTTCAAGGTGTGATAGGAGGTATCAATGCCTTTGCCCTGGGGGCAAGGCTGGTTAACCCAAGGGTCAAGGTAAGGGTTGAATGGACCAGGAAATGGAGCCTGGATGAATTATCCGACGAGCTTAGCAGGATATTCATAAAGGAAAATGTTGATATTATATGCCATCAAAACACTCCTTCTTCAAGAAGGGTAGCAAGAGAGTATGGAGTATACACCATGGCCTGTGATATTGACAAGAATAAATGCCGCCCTGTTAATTATCTTGCATCTCCTGTTTGGAACTGGGGCTTGTTTTATGAAAGAATAATCAGAAAGATTATCAATGAGTATTCCAATCCTGTTTCATCATTGTTTGGGGGGACAAAGCTCTCAAGTTTTTGGTGGGGGATGGATTCGGGTATTGTAGATTTCATTTATTCCAAAAGCAAGGTGCCGGCAGAAACTGTGAAACTGATTTCTTTTTTAAAAAAAATGATAATAAATTATGAATATCATCCATTTCAAGGCCCGGTTTACGATTGCAACGGAGTTTTAAGAGTAGAAGACAGGGAAATACCTTCAAAGGTGGATCTTATTGAAATGGACTGGTTTGCAGAATCAGTACTAAGTGACATGCAGCCTGTGGATAGAAGGAAGCTCTTCGGTGACACGCTTGTGGGGAAGATCCAGCGGGAGGAAGAGAACTGGAAAAACAGCGACAGGATTTAATAATTAAATATGTAATATTTATAAGCATTAATAATGGTGGTGCTCCTGTATTTTATTATCCTTGGCTGGATATTGTAACTAAGGTGCTGGTGGCCATGTACCATATATTTGGGAGAATATTTATCCATAAGCTGGACAAAGCTTTTAAAGCCCATATGGCACCTATCCTTGCCGTCACAAATATTTAATGCGGGAGCATGGGTTACAAGCATATCAAAACCCTTTTTTTTCCATAATTGATAGCGAAGCTTGCGAATCCTTTTTTTCATTTCCTGCTCAGTATACTGGAAAAGACGATTATTATAAAACTGGCTTCCCCCAAGGCCGAGAAACCTGACACCCTTATACTCAATAAGCTGCTCATCAATAGAATCACAACCTTCCGGAGGCTTTTGCAGATAACTCCTGTCATGATTTCCATGCACATAGAAAAGAGGTGCTTTGATTAAAGTTACCAGGAATGATAAATATTGAGGCTTTAAATCTCCGCATGAAATTATAAGGTCTATGTCCTTAAACCTTTCTCTATCAAAATAATCCCATATATAAGGATCTTCCTTATCCCCTACCAATAAAATTTTCATAAGAAATATTCTGCCCATCCTGTTTTGTATGCAGCGTCATGATTCTAAGCATTATGACCTTTTAAACCCACTAAAACCTTTGTGCACTTCAAAGACCATAATGCAAAAATTAAAGATGCATCATATAATTCCCATTATATCAGTAATAGCGTGCATGTCAATTTTTTTATTTGACATATTACAGTAGTATTTAGTAAAATGGTTACATAAAAAAGTTTAAGGAGAGATGAGAGAAGATGAGTAAGCTGAGAAAAGATGAGGTCGTCAGGATTCCTTTAGAAGAATGTGAAATTCCAAAGCAGTGGTATAATATTATTGCAGACATGCCCAACAAGCCGGGGCCTTATTATAGTCCCATGACAGGAAAAATAGCGGAACCTGAGGAAATGATGGCCATTTTCCCAAAGGAATTGCTTATGCAGGAAATGACTTTGGACAGATGGATTGATATACCCGGTGAAGTTAGAACGATGTACAGGCAATGGAGGCCTTCTCCGTTATACAGGGCAAGAAGCCTTGAAAAGGTTTTAGGTACGCCTGCAAGAATATACTATAAATATGAAGGTACTAATGCAACGGGGAGCCATAAGCTTAATACTTCTTTAGCCCAGGCATTTTATAACAGGAAGGAAGGTATTAAAAGACTGGCTACGGAAACAGGAGCAGGCCAGTGGGGGAGTGCATTGAGCCTTGCATGTAATCACTTTGGGCTTGAATGCACCGTTTATATGGTCAGGGTAAGCTACCAGCAAAAGCCATACAGGAGGTCCTTTATACAGACATTTGGTGCTGAAATTTTTCCAAGCCCCAGTACAAGGACAATGGCAGGCAAAAAAATCCTGGAAAGGGACCCCGGTTCAACAGGAAGTCTTGGAATAGCAATAAGCGAAGCGGTAGAAGATGCGGCTACCCATGATGATACAAATTACTCATTGGGAAGTGTTTTAAATCATGTCTGCCTGCACCAGACCGTTATCGGCCAGGAATGCAAGAAACAGCTTGAAAAAATTGATGAATACCCTGATGTTGTCATTGCCTGCTGTGGAGGCGGCAGTAACTTTGCCGGCATTGCCTTTCCATTTTTACGGGATAAGTTCAGCGGGAAAAATGTCAGGGCAGTTGCAGTTGAGCCTACTGCATGCCCTACCCTTACAAAGGGCAGGTTTGCATATGATTATGGAGATGCGGTTCAAATGGGTCCTATTGCCAAAATGTATACACTTGGGCATGATTTTGTTCCGGCAGGTATACATGCCGGAGGATTAAGATACCACGGAGATTCTCCCATTGTAAGCCAGCTTTATCACGACGGGCTGATTGAGGCTGTCGCATATGCCCAAAAACCGGTATTTGATGCGGCAGTTACTTTTGCAAGGGCAGAAGGAATTATTCCTGCGCCGGAATCATCCCATGCAGTTAAGGGAGCTGTAGATGAAGCACTTAAAGCAAAGGAAGCAGGGGATGAAAGAGTTATACTTTTTAACTTGAGCGGACATGGTTATTTTGACATGGCAGCTTATGACTATTATTTCAGCGGTGATATGGTTGACTATGAATATCCTGAAAAAATCCTTGAGGAAAGCATGAAGAATTTGCCGGATATTAAATAAGTATGCTTTATAAAAGGGCTTCTTACCAAAAAATATGGTAAAGGTCCTTTTTTTAGTCTGGCCGTTCCTTGCTTTAAACCGATTAAGCCGCAAATTGCTTAGAAAAGTAATATTTTTTTCTGCCTGCATATGGTAAAATAATATCAAAATAATTTTTTTTGAAGGGAGGGATGGTCTTGAACGATTGGTGGAATACCATGCCGGTATTTGAAAAAGTTTTTTGGTTTATGGCCATACCATTTTCTGTTGTGTTCATAGTTCAGACTATTGCTACATTTGCAGGTCTTGGAGATAATATGGATGATGCAGACGGATTTGACAATAACGAATTTGACACGCTGGAGGGAACTTTCAGACTATTCACAGTAAAAAACTTCATTATATTTTTTACCGTATTCGGATGGTCCGGAATAACCTTGTACAACAGCGGTGCAAACCAATTTGTTACGGTACTGGTTTCAGCCCTTATCGGCATTATAGTCATGCTGGTAATAGCAGGGCTGTTTTATTTCATAACAAGACTGGCTGAAAGCGGCAATATAGATATTAAGCAGGCTGTGGGCAGTACAGGCCAGGTGTATATACCAATACCTGCCAATCAGAAAGGCAAAGGCAAAATCCATGTTACATTCAAGGGCAGTTTTCTTGAAGCAGACGCGGTAACTAAAGGTAAAGCTCTTCAAACCGGAGAGTCGGTTAAAATTGTAGAAACAACAGCCAATAATATTTTTATTGTAGAAAAAATTTAAAATGAAAGGAATGATCTGATAATGTCTCCGTTGATATTGGTAACCGTAATTGTTTTTGTTGTTTTTGGAACAGTAGCAGCATTATTTGCAAGGTATAAAAAGTGTCCTTCCGACAAGGTACTTGTTGTTTATGGGAAGGTTGGGAAAAACATGGAGGGCGGGATACGCTCAGCCAAATGTATCCATGGCGGAGCTGCTTTTATCTGGCCTGTAATCCAGGACTTCAGATTTTTAAATCTTACCCCCATGTCCATAGAAGTCAATCTTAGGAATGCTCTCAGCAAGCAAAATATAAGGGTTGACGTTCCTTCAATATTTACAGTTGGGGTATCTACAGAGCAGGGAATTATGCAAAATGCGGCCGAAAGGTTGCTGGGCCTGGCAAGTGAGGATATAGCCAATCTTGCGAAGGATATTATATTTGGGCAATTAAGGCTTGTAATAGCAACTATGGATATTGAAGAAATAAACTCGGACAGGGACAAGTTCCTTGCAAATGTAACAAATAATGTTGAGGCTGAGCTTAAAAAAGTCGGCCTGAGACTGATTAATGTGAATGTTACGGATATAAATGACGAATCGGGATATATTGATGCACTTGGTAAGGAAGCTGCAGCAAAAGCGGTGAATGACGCTAAGAAGAGTGTTGCGGAAAAGGACAGGGATGGGGCAATCGGCCAGGCCAATGCTCAAAGGGACGAAAGGGTGCAGGTGGCAGAAGCTAATGCTGCCGCAGTTGAAGGAGAAAACAGGTCTAAGATTACGGTTGCCAATTCTGAGGCGGATAGAAGAGAAAAGCAGGCACAAGCTGAAAGGATAGCCACTGCTGCTGAGAAGGTCCAGACTGCAAAGGCATTGGGTGAAGCTTACCTGGCAGAGGAAGAAGCTGAAAAAACAAGAGCAACCAAAGAAAAGGCAACAAAGGAAGCGGATATTGTCGTACCGGCTGAAATTGAAAGAAGAAAAATCCAGATCCAGGCTGAAGCCGAAGCGGATAGAATCAAGATCAACGCACAGGGTCAAGCCGATGCTATTTTTGCCAAGATGGACGCAGAGGCCCGGGGCATAAGAGAAGTATTAAGCAAGCAGGCCGAAGGTTTCGAAAAGATAGTCGGAGCAGCAGAAGGTAATGCCGACAAGGCAATAATGCTTATGATTGCCGACAAACTTCCTGAGCTTGTCAAAACACAGGTGGAAGCTGTCAAGGGAATAAAAATTGATAAGGTAACGGTCTGGGATAATGGCGGAAAACAAAGCGGTGAAACAGCAACTGCCAATTTTGTATCCGGTATGATGAAATCAGTGCCTCCCCTTAAGGACCTTTTTAATATGGCCGGAATGGACCTTCCGCAATACCTGGGAAAAGAACAGGTGCAGGAAGCAAAAAAAACTGTGGAGAAAACAGAAGAATAAAAATTAAAAGAATATATAATAATAAAATACAAAAAAGCTGCGGTATAGTTTACTATATGGAACGCCTTTGATTTTTGCAATATGGATTTTGAAATACCAGGGGATTTTCCAAGCCATATTGCATAGAGCTATGACGTTACATATAGAATCTATTTTATAGAACGGAGGATTCAATGGGCAATTATTATGAAATAGCAATGGAATCGGCTTCATATATTGAATCAAAAATACCATGCAGACCTGAAATAGCAGTTATTCTTGGTTCCGGACTGGGTGTACTGGCAGATGATATGGAAAATACCATTGAGATTGATTACAGGGACATTCCAAATTTTCCGAGAACTACTGTAAGAAGCCATGAAGGCAGGCTTGTATTCGGCATGCTTGCGGGAAAGCATATTATGGTCTTTAAAGGGAGATTTCACTATTATGAAGGCTATGATATACAAAATGTCGTATTTCCGGTAAGACTGCTCAAACTGATGAAAATAAAAAACCTTATCCTGACCAATGCTGCAGGGGGTATAAATCAAAGCTTTGTTCCAGGCGACCTTATGCTTATACGTGACCACATATCTTTATTTGCCCCCTCTCCTTTAAGAGGCAGGAATGATGAAAAATTGGGAGAAAGATTTCCTGATATGACTTTTGTTTATAATAAAAAATTATTGGAACACGCAAGAAAATGTGCTGTCGAATATTCAATCGTACTAAGGGAGGGTATATATGTATATGTACCGGGCCCCATGTACGAAACACCGGCAGAAATAAGAATGCTTGCGGCTCTGGGCGGGGATGCGGTAGGCATGTCCACCGTTCCTGAAGCTATTGCTGCAAAGCATCAGAATATGAGGGTGCTTGGTATTTCATGTATAACAAATATGGCTGCGGGGATTGGCGGCAATATTTTATCCCACGACGAGGTAGTAAATGTGTCCCAAAAAGTAAAAAATGATTTCAAGCTGTTTTTGACCGGTATTATCGGAGGGTGGAGCTTTACTTGAAAGCACATGCTTTATTTTATTTCCCAAATCATTTACAAAAAACGCATATGCCATTAATAAATATCCCGGAAATAAGATTACTCATTAGGTTTTTTCCGGTGCTTTAAGCTTAATTTAAGGTTTTTGGCCCATTTTTAAATCCGCTAGCCATAAGTTAAAAAAATGTAAAATATTATAATAATTCATTGAAATTTCGCAATAGAAATTTGTAGAAAAATGTAATGTTTAGTAGAAAACGTTGAATTGTTTAAAAGTTTGTGTTACTTTAATAGAGGCATTTTTTTGTGTTATTATGGATTAATGTAAAAAAGAAAGTTGTTTAGGGGAATATGAATTGCTAAAATGTACAGAAAAAAAAAGAAATAGGTTTTTAAAACTTACATTAACAGTAAATATATTATTTATAACCGGTATTATAAAAGTGAATTCAGTTTACGCCGAAAAAAGCATACAATCATTTGTCGGGGTTATTTTATCAAAAAATGAAAGTATTAACGGTCATGCACTAAAAATAATTATTTTTGCTGCCGTTATAACTTTAATACTGTTTGTGTTTTTAATCCTTAACATAATAAAAAGAGTCAGGGTAGAGCGGGAATTGCTGGAAAGTAAAGAGCGCTATAGAAAGCTTTTTATGGTAATTCCGGAGTGTACCGTTGTTCACCATAAAGGCAGGGTAGTCCTTGCAAACCAGGCGGCTGCAAATCTTCTTGGTTATAATGATTGTGAACAGTTGATCGGATTACCCCTTAAAGACTTTATTTATGAAAAAATAAGAATTGGAGACATTTTGAAAAGGTATAGGAAAAAAAAGCTTTATCCTTTAGTCTATGACTGGAGGGTAGTGCGGAGGAATGATTACAGTAAAATAAATGTTATGTCCACTACCGTAAGTTTTCCTTACCAGGGTAAAAAGATGAAAATGACATTGGTAAGGGATTTGACACTTCAATATATGCTGAAGGAATCAATGGAAAAGGAAAAGGTTGAAGCCGAATTTTTTTCTAATATATCCCATGAGCTTCGTACACCTCTTAATATTATGCTTGGTGCAATACAGATACTCAATTTGCATGTAAAAAACACAAACAGGGAGTTGGACAGGCAATACATCGGTGAGAGGATCAATTCACTCAAAACTGGCTGCTACAGGCTTTTGAGACTTGTAAGGAATGTCATTGATTTAACAAGGCTGAACACAGGATATTATAATCTTAATTTAGCTGATGAGGATATTGTAGCTTTAGTTGAAAACATTACGGAATCCTCAAAGGATGTTATCAAAAAAAGAAAAATCGATTTATTCTTCCAGGCAAACATTACCAGTAAAGTTATTGCATGCGACCCTGAAGCTATAGAGCGTATAATGCTGAATTTATTGTCAAATGCTACTAAATTTACCCAGGAAAGCGGCTATATTGCTGTTTCTGTTGAGGTAAAAAGCCAGGAAATATTAATATACGTTAAGGACAACGGGATAGGAATCAGAAAAGATAATATAGAGACTATTTTTGACAGCTTCAATCAAGTGGACAAGTCATTTACCAGACACAATGAAGGAAGCGGTTTAGGCCTTTCCCTTGTTAAATCCCTGGTTAGAATGCATGGGGGCAGCATATATTTGAAAAGCACTTTTGGTGAAGGAAGTACATTTATTGTGACACTGCCGGATAAAAGGCTTGGGTCAAATAACAGCCATATCAAACGTACTGAGCAAAATGCACATTCGGATAAGATAAGTATAGAGTTTTCGGATATTATCAGATAAAATTTGAGTTTTCCATTTTTGAGCAAATTCCTTATTTTTTATACTGTTGCTATTGCCATTTTTATTTTTGTATAATATAATAAGAGCAGGGTGAATATAAAAGTAGTTATATGCCGAATGATTGAATTAAAATGAATTTGCCAGGAGGTAATAATGGAAAATGAAATTCTGAATATGGATGATGCGGCCAGGCTTTTTGGGGTCAGCGTCAAGACATTTATTAAAATGCTAAGGGAAGAAAAGGTACCTGCCAGAAAAATAGGCAGGGAATGGAGATTTAGCAGAAAAGCTCTTATTGATTGGCTTGCCGCAGGTAATTCACAGTTTTATTCATCCAGTGAAGGTGATACGAAAGAATTTTTCAACAGTGTTGCACAGACCTGGGAGAGCATTAGCTCAGGCTATTATAATAAGGATATAAAAAATATATTCAGCAGCTATGCCAATTTAACTAAAACCATGACTGTTGCAGACTTAGGTGCGGGAGATGGTTATCTTACGCTGGAGGCTGCAAAAAATTCAAAAAAGGTTTTTGCTGTAGACATATCTGGCGGTATGCTGGGCAAGTTAAAAGAAAAAGCCGAAAAGAAAGGGTTGAAAAATATTGTTTTATTGGAAGGTGACGCCATAGACATACCTTTAAATGACAGCTCAGCTAATATTGTAAGTGCAAGTATGTTTTTGCACCATATTGAAGAACCTGCAATGGCTGTAAAGGAAATGCACAGGATACTAAAGCCCGGCGGAAAGGTATTTTTGGCAGATTTAAAAAGACACTCAAATGATGAATTCAGCCTTGAAATGCATGACCTGTGGAATGGTTTTACCCGGAGCGAGCTCGTTAAGTGGTTTGAAAACAATGGATTTGAAAATATAAACATAACCGAGCTAAAGGATGACAAGTTAAGCAAAGAAGATATGGGGATTTTGATATTAACGGCCAATAAAGGCTGAATTTTTAACAGGGAGGATTTTATGATGATTAAGTGTGATATAAAGGACAAAGGACTGGCACCCAAAGGTAAGTTAAGAATTGAATGGGCGGACAACCAGATGCATGTACTTAGAAAAATCAGGGAAAGATTTGAAAATGAAAAGCCTTTAATGGGGAAGAGGATTTCATGCTGTCTCCATGTAACTACGGAAACAGCAAACCTTATGAGAACTTTAAAAGCCGGAGGCGCCGATGTTGTACTATGTGCATCCAATCCTCTTTCTACACAGGATGATGTAGCGGCATCACTTGTTGCAGATTATGAAATACCTGTGTTTGCAATTAAGGGTGAAGACAGGGACACCTATTATGGCCATCTTATATCAGCCATTGAGCACAAGCCTGATATGACGCAGGATGACGGCGCCGACCTGGTGGGGCTTTTACATCAGGATTATAGTGATACTTACCTGAAAAATATTATTGGAGGTACTGAAGAAACTACTACCGGTGTAATAAGACTTAAAAGCATGGAAAAGGAAAAGGCACTCAAGTTTCCCATTATAGCAGTAAATGAATCCCAGACCAAACATTTTTTTGATAATCGCTACGGCACCGGCCAGAGTACTATTGATGGCCTTTTAAGAGCTACAAATATACTGCTTGCAGGTAAAAATTTTGTCGTATGCGGCTATGGCTGGTGCGGCAAAGGTCTTGCCATGAGGGCAAAGGGTATGGGTGCCAATGTTACGGTAACCGAAGTGGATCATATTAAGGCCATTGAGGCGGTTATGGACGGATTCAGGGTAATGAAGCTTGAAAAGATAATGCCTGAGGCGGATGTAGTTATTACCGTAACGGGAGATATTAATGTTGTAGATGAAAAGCATATCAAGGCTGCCAAAGATGGTGTTATTATAGCAAATTCAGGACACTTCAATGACGAAATCAATATTGGCGCCCTTGAAAGCATGTCTGATAAAAAGAGGACAATACGTGATTTTGTTGAAGAGTATACGGTAGATGGGAAAAGAATTATCCTACTGGCTGAAGGAAGGCTTTTAAACCTGTCCGCTGCAGAAGGGCATCCTGCGGTTGTTATGGACATGAGCTTTGCCAATCAGGCCCTGGGTTCGGAATATCTTGTACAAAACAGCAGCAAAATGCAGCAGAAAGTTTATGTTATCCCGGAAGAGATTGACTATGAAATAGCCAGGCTGAAGCTGGATTCAATGGGTATCGGGATAGATGAATTGACCGAGGAGCAAAAGATATACTTAAATTCATGGAAAATGGGGACATGATTTATAATATGGATTGAAAAGCACCAATTATG
Organism: Clostridia bacterium; assembly: GCA_028280575.1. GTDB lineage: Bacteria > Bacillota > Clostridia > Acetivibrionales > STF1-152 > JANQLN01. The sequence goes on along the minus strand of JANQLN010000138.1, from coordinate 29,044 downwards.
AAAAGTGCATAATTCTTATATCAAGGTTTAACGCACTATTTCATAATTGGTCAATCAACCATGCCTTTCCATTAACTTTGATACGTATCTAAAAGGCTGTATATTTTAAATTTTTCCATAAATTCAGTTTTTTCCATCGGAGCTTGAAGCTCTATAGTTAATTTTTTACTGCTGTTATTCAGCATGTGGAAAAACCTGTCTGAAAATTTTGGAGTTTGTCCCTGCACTATGGTCCAAACCCATAAAGCCGGTTTGGCTGCCGTAATTTCAACTTCATATTCAATATCTGATTTTTTTGTTATATTCACACAGAAGCCGGGATTTTTTAAGTTTATATGTTTTGGCCTTGAAAACAGAACCAGATTATCAGAAGCACTTATATTGTCCTTAATAAATTCAATATGCATCATAGCATTTCTTGCACCACATCTGTCCAAACGCTCTTTGATATCCATATCCCTCAGCTTCAAACTGGTGCAGGGCCCCACAGCGGCTCCAAAGCTGTCGGCAGCTATTGTAGTCCCGTCCGTATCAAAAAGCCGCCAATCCAAAGTTCCGGAAGCATTTTCAAGAAGGTCGTTTGTCAAATGGATTTCTACTATTCCTTTTTCAATATCCTCCACTGCAGACGCCAGGACAGGGGCATAAAACCTTTTTGCCATATAATTGAGTGCTTTCCAGTTTCCCGTATAGTCAAGGGATGCCCAGCTTGTCACAGGCCAGCAGTCGTTTAACTGCCAGTAAAGAGTTCCCATACCTCTTGGCATACTCCGCCTCCAATGCTCAACAGCATATTTCATAGCCATGCCATGAAGAATTTGTGATAACCAGATTTGCATATCAAAGCTTTTGGGAAGCTTATACCAGGAAAGCATGTACTGTATTATTGCATTATTGCCGATAGGGCTTCTTTGATGGTGCTCCATAATATAGCTTGTAATATTCCTGTCTTCTGGAATTGTATACCCTTCTACAATAAATGGCTCGGGGAATGATTGGAAGCCGAATTCACTATTAAACCGGTGTTCACATGTCCTGTACCACTCAAAGGGCTTTGTTCCATGCCATACATCCCACAGGTGTGCATCTCCGGCTATTGGACTGCTCCAATCCCTTTCTTCCGTAGGTGTATGGGGACTGGAGGGCCAATAGTCCATATCCGGGGCATGCTTTCCAACCAGACCGGGCAGCAGCTTGTCAAAGAGCAGCTTGTATTCATCCCAGCTCATAGAGCCTTTGCCTGTGTCGTCATCAATCAATAACGGAATTTGTTCCAGTTCGTTATTTCCACACCACAATGCTATACAGGGATGATTTCTCAATCTCCTTATATTATCCACTGCTTCAAGCTTTACATTTTCCATAAATTCTTTATCATAGGCAGGGTATGAACTGCATGCAAACATGAAATCCTGCCAGACACATATGCCGTATTTGTCACACAATTCATAAAATATATCCTTTTCATATATACCTCCGCCCCAGACTCTTAAAAAGTTCATATTGGCATGTGCCGCACTAGCGACGACCTGTTCATAAAAATCATCAGATGCCCTTGTTACAAATGCATCAATTGGTATCCAGTTTGCACCTTTGGCAAAAAAGGGCACTCCATTTACAGCAAATTGGAAGGATTCACCCCACCGGTCAGGATGACGGTCAAGCTTTAGGGTACGCAAACCGATTTTTTGCCGGTATGTGTCAACCGCAAGCTTGCATGAATCTGAATATATTTCAATGAGTAAATCATAAAGGTTTTGTTCACCCAGGTTGTTTGGCCACCATAGTTTCGGATTTTCTGCTTCAACATCCGCAGAGCCCTTAGCGCCATCCAGGTGAAGTTCGGATGTTGAGATGCTTTTGCCGTCAAGTGCCAGGAAAACCCTGCCGGACATTTTTTTACCTGATTTTTGATCAAGGTTAACCGTTATGTTAAGCCTTACAAGATTTTTTTGATGAACCTGCCTTACAAGCACATCATTTATCTTTGCCTCATTATATGCCTGTATCTCAATATTTTTCCATATACCGCATGTTACGCACTTGATGCCCCAGTCCCATCCATAGCTGCATTGCATTTTTCTAATCCATGAGACACCCTTCATCCTGTCAATGCTGTCTTCTAAAGGATGGAATTTCCTTAGCCCGTTTTTTTCTTCCAGGTAGGGAATTGTTGATTTAAAATAAATGGAAATATTGTTTTTCCCTGGGTGTAATTTATTTTTTATATCAAAATTCCATGTCCTGAACATATTGTCGGTCTGAGCTGACGGTTTACCGTTTATTTTAATTTGGGCAAGTGTATCAAGGCCTTCACAGCTAAGAATAATATGCTTATTAAGAAGCATCTCCTCGCTAACCATAAAATCCCTGCTGTATTCCCAGTCCGTTTCTCCTATCCACATAAGGGAATGCTCATTGTCCCTGTAAAAAGGATCGGGAATCTTTTCCTCATTTAAAAGGTCTGTATGCACACAACCTGGAACTGTGGCATTAATACCTTCATATTGAGCTCCCTTTAAATACCATTTGCCGCAAAGATTGATTCTTTCCATTTTAATGCCTCCTATATATGATACTTCGATAAATATAAAAAAATCAACTCTTGATATTTTAATATTATCTCTTAGTACTACAGTGTACATCCGTAGAGAAAAATGTGGAATGCAATGAACAGACATTAACATACAAAAAACGGACATGATGAGAAAGGTTTTAGTTGGAACATACTAAAAAAGCTGTTGGTTACCCAAATAAATAAAGCCAATTTAATTAAGGAGCATGCTGCGAGCGGACGTTCTGGCATGCTCCTTTTATGTTATACTTTCCGGGATATTTAATCTGTTTTTATTGCTTCAAGTGCGCTCAGCTTCATCGCTCTTCTGGCAGGATAAAAGCCTGCGATGATTCCTACCAGTATAGCAAAGCCTATTGATGCAGCAGCAAGCCAAGCAGGTATGATGGAGATTTGTGTGGGTTCGTCTCCTGGCATTCCCCTGCCCATAAGGCCCGTGCTTACACTGTTTAGCAAAAGTGAAGCACCCAGGCTGAACAGCAAGCCGATTACACCTCCAAATGCACCTATCATTCCTGCTTCGAAAAGGAATAATTTTCTTATATTCCCAAGCATGCATCCCAGTACTTTCATAATACCGATTTCCCTGGTTCTTTCGTATATTGACATAATCATTGTATTTGTTATTCCCAGTGCGGCTACAAATAATGATACTGCTCCTATTCCGCCCAATATCAATTGAATGGTGCGTGATTGCTTTTTCATTGATTCCAGCATATCTGCCAGGCTCCTTGAACCATATCCCATTTCAGTAATAGCATTTTGCACATCCTCTACATCTTTGATGTCCTTAACCTTAACCATGGCCCGTTCATAACCATCCAGCAGGCTGCTTGCTGGACTGCGTCCCGTATTATTCCGTTCATCCCTTTTTTTTTGCTGCAGCATTTTTTTCAACTCATTTATTGAAATATATGCCGAATAATCCTTTTCATTGCGGCCTTCCTCCAGTATACCCGCCGTAGTGACATTGTACAGCCGGGGACGTCGGTAGTTTTCGGAAGAGGTGCTGCGGCGATAGCCATAGCTTGAATCAAAGGTCATTACAATCCTGTCGTTTAAAAGATCTACCAGGGGCTCCTGTTCTCCCATGGGCCCGTACATATACCTCATTCTTGACCTGGGATTATAAAAGCTTCTTGCAATATAGCTGCCAAAAAGTATTCCATTTGAGTCACCTTCGATCAAGCTTCCCTTTTCAACTTTATAGTCAAAAGCTTCCAGGGTATCCGGGTCTATGCCTACAAGGCTTACATGGGCCATCAATTTCCCGCTGACCAGCATCAGATGGGTCCTTAATAAAGGTGTTACCGCTTCAACTCCTTCCAGCTGTGATATTGCTGCAAGTGCCTTGTCGTCAATTTTTTTGTTTGATGACGACCTGCCGCTCATGAAGCCGCTTGAGTGCACTACCATTCCTCCTCCTCCTGAGTCCGGCCGGTGCGGCATGATATTAATATCCACATTTATTACGTTCAGGCTGCCCATCCTGCTGAGTTGTTTTTTGAAGCTTTCATTCATACCGATGCCCAGGGAAAGCATAACCACTATTGAAGCCGTACCTATTAGAACACCAAGTACGGTAAGTATGGTCCTGAGCTTTCGCCTCCACATGTTTTTAAATCCCATCTTTACAAGGTCAATACTATTCATCCAATGTCATTCCTTTCTTAGAATAACGTTTTTTGCGCACAAGAATTATTATAACAACTGCGACAGCGGCAACAGCCAGGGCTATTCCAATGATTACAAGGATACCGGGGCCGCTTTTTTGCTCCATTTCGGGAGGCATCATACCCTGCATATTTCTTTCCATTTGACCCGGATCCATGTTTTGCTGCTGCATGTCGCTGACGTTTAGGGTAAATTCCTTTTCTACCTTATGCTCATTGCCGGCTTCATCCTCGTAGGAGAATACAATTTTGCCGTCGAGCTTTCCCGGATTTTGGGGAACGATCATCCCTTCATAATAGTCACTCCTGCCCGGTTCGACATTACCGGCAAAATAGCTGTTGTTTTCTCCTCCGAAATCACCTTCTGCCTTTACCATAAGATTATATAATGTTGATTTGCCCATATTGAAAAAATCTACATACACGGGTATACCCTGTCCTGCAAAGGCCTGTGGCGGAAGACTCAAATCACTGGTTTCCAGCCTTTGTTCCTGCTTGACCGGAATGTTCAGTGATTCAGCTTCTTCATACTGTTCCCCGTCCGAATCTTCATATACCATGAGTAAATCCAGAGGGTATGATTTTGGAGCCGCATCGGCTTTTGGGTACAGTACTATGCTCCGGTCTGCCGATTGGCCCGGGGTGATGGCTTCAATATAGAAGGTATTGCTTGAATTTTCAGGAGTGAAAATACCATCCTTGGATGACAGCGAGATTTTAATATTTTCAACTGATTTTTCCTTGTTTGTATTAAGGAAGGAAAGATCAAGGGTAAAAGCTTTGCCTGCATTAATTGTTTCGGGCTGGAAGGTGTATCTGTTTACAATAATCCTCGGAACCGTTTTTTCAGCAGCGCCCTCCCTGTCAAGGACTTCAACCTCAAAATATTGAGTGATATCCTGTTTAAGGCTCTGCCCCATCCTTGATATTTCATATTCTATCCTTATTGCAACCGGCTGGGTTTTTGACAGGCTTTCATCCGTCAGCATGGTGAAATCCACAGAAGCCGTATTTTGCGGGCCAAGCTCCTGGATTCTGACAGGGCTTATCGACTTTGTGATTAAACCCTCTTTTCCTTCAAGCCAGGCCTTTATATTTTGTGCCCTGCCCTTACCTTCATTTGTTATACTGAATTTCAGGCCGAATTCATCTCCTGCTCTAACTGCAGAACTGGAAAGCTTAACATTTTTAACTTTTAATACCGCTTCTTCTTCACCGGATGTTTTAACGGGTAAAAATGAGTTATACTCTTTAGAATAACTGTTCCCGACTTCATCTTCATATTCTATAACAAAGCCTATCGGATAGCTTGATCCTTGAATATACGGTGAAGTGGTAAGACTGTAGAGTATTACTTTAGTGCCGTATCCCGGTATATTACCGATAAAAACCGAATCTCCCGCATTGAAAAGCTGGAGCCCCTTGGCATCCAGGCCCAATATCTTAACCTTGACATTTTTTGCATCCAGCTTGCCAATATTTGAAAACGACACATTCATATCCAGCTTTTCACCCGGTGTTATCAAAGCAGGTGTGGATTCAATTTTTGCCACAAATACTTCAGGAGGGGTTTTGTCGTTTTCAACATTTATATATATGGTATCTGATGAAGTGAATTTGTCATTGTAAAGGTTGGAGAAAGCATAGTTGATTTTTACCGTATATAAGCCTTTTGGAATATCCTGTCTGATGTTTAGCCTGAATTCAGCATTTTCCTCCCGGTTTGCAGGTATTCTTTCAATATCTTGAGACATTTTTACCGTGTCCATGATAAAGAATTCATTATCCTTTTCAGGGAATTGGAGTGAGACAGTTATGTCCTTTGCCCCATGTGTGCTATAGTTGTTAAGAGGCAGGACAAGGCTTTCGGTTTTGCCTGCAGTCAATATTGGAATTTTCATGTCCCCGGACACTGAAATCCTGGGCACATATTTCGATGTGTCGGTTGGAGTACCGCGTGGAGATGAATCCTTTTCTTTTGTATTAAGATATATGCTCTGGATTTTTTCATCTTCGGCTCCATCTTTTGTGTACTTTATTACAAGCTTCAATTCGTTACCGGTTCCCTTATAAACAAGGGAGGCAGATACATGGGATTTGTTAGCACTCCAATCAGGAACAGGAATTTGTGACATTCCGGTTGATGCATAAAAGGATGAACTGTCATCAATTACCAGGAAAACATTTGTCAATGCAGAGCCAGATTTATTTTCCAGCCATACATTAAAATCAAACTTGTCTCCTTCTTTTATTTCATCCGGGTCCGTATCAAAATGTGTTATGATAATATCCGTATTTGTTACTGCCAGTACAGGAAAAGCAATTCCTGATACCAAAAAAAATGTCAAAATTAAAAAACAAAAAAATGATTTACATTTCATTAATTTAGCCCCCTTAATAATTCAATTGCTCAATTTTTTCAATATTGCCGTCAAAAATATGTACAATTCTATTAGCAAATTTTGCTATATTTTGATCATGAGTTACTATTATCAGTGTCTGGTTGTTCTTTTTTGCCATTGATACAATAAGCTCCATTACTTCTTTAGTAGTTTTAGAATCAAGATTTCCCGTAGGCTCATCTGCAAAAACAATTTCCGGATCTCCTACAAAAGCCCTGGCTATTCCAACCCTTTGCTGCTGCCCGCCGCTCATCTGTGAAGGTTTATGCTTGAGCCTGTTCTCCAGCCCTACTGATTTAAGCATTTTTGAAGCTTCTTTTTCCCTTGCGCGTTTGGATATTCCTTTAAAAGTCAATGGGAGGCATACATTTTCCAGGGCTGTTAACGGAGACATCAGATTGTATGACTGGAATACGAATCCGACATGCTGCTGCCTGAATTTAACAAGCTTCTTTTCATTCAGAAGTTCAATGTTAATGCCTTTTATTTTAATGCTGCCGCTTGACGGCTTTTCCAATCCTGCCAGGAGATTAAGCAAGGTGGATTTGCCGGAGCCTGAAGTGCCAAGAAGACAGCAAAGCTCCCCTTGTTTTATTTTAAGGTTAATATCGTCAAGTGCTATTATTTTTTCATCGCCTACCCTGTATATCTTTTTGACGTTTTTTATTTCAATTATGTCCTCCAAAAAAAAATCACCCCCTTGTGATATATTTTTATATTACAATACTATACAATATGACTTTCAAAATTCACTGGAATCTTTGTGTATTTCAAAAGCCATATTGCAAAATTGAAGACATTCCATATAAGATAATTTTATAAGTACGTTACTTCATTTATTTTAACGTAAAATAACATAAAATGTTAACATTAATTATAAATAAAATACCTCTAATAGTAAAATTGGCAAAATTGCCTAATATACCAAATGAATTTTGTGACATATTAATACATAAAGATGAAAAGTAAATACAAAAGCCAATTAAGATTTTGGTTTGCACCAATCAGCAGTGGGTATATTATTTAAGGAAATTAAAATAAGGAGGTATTGCTGTATGAAAAAGTTTGTATGTGCGGTATGCGGTTATGTTCACGAAGGAGACGGGCCACCGGAAAAATGTCCCCAGTGCGGTGCTCCAAAGGAGAAATTTTCAGAGCAGGGAAATACGGATTTGGAGTGGGCGGATACACATAAAATCGGTGTGGCCAACGGCGTTGACGAAGAAGTCGTGGAAGGCCTTAAAGCCAACTTTATGGGTGAGTGCACCGAAGTGGGAATGTACCTGGCTATGAGCCGCCAGGCTGACAGGGAAGGATACCCTGAAGTAGCTGAGGCATATAAAAGGATTGCATTTGAAGAAGCAGAACACGCGGCTAAATTTGCAGAGCTTCTGGGTGAAGTGGTGGCGCCTGATACCAAAAAGAACCTTCAGATGAGAGTTGAAGCTGAATTTGGCGCCTGCAAGGGAAAGAAGGAGCTGGCTACGAGAGCAAAACAATTAAATTATGATGCCATACATGATACGGTACATGAAATGTGCAAGGATGAAGCCCGTCATGGTGCTGCATTCAAGGGCCTGCTTGAAAGATATTTCAAGTAATGGCCACACCTGACCTAATTTTAAAAAGGGGCGGCAGCCCTTTTCTCTTTTCTTGGGCTGTCTCCTCTTCCCATATCTATTTCAAATCCTGCATGGTTTATCCTGTTTTCAATGCATTTTCGGCAATGAGACGCCCGGTCCGCCGTACATATCTTATTTTCATACAGCTCATATTTAACCCTTGTGTCAACAGGTGATATATTGGGCATTACAACATTTGCGCCTGCTTTTAGGGCAAGTTCCCTTCCTTTTGGATGCAGCGTACCGATAGCTGTGGTTGCAGGCAGCAAAGAATCGGGAATGAATAATCGTGTCAGTGCAATCATTTTCAGCGTATCCTCCAAAGATCCGCCTGATTCGTTTTTAAGAGGTGTCCGGCTGTGAGGAAAAAATGGACCGATTCCTATCATATGGGGATTCAGTTTTTTAAGGAACAATAAATCCTCGGCCAGCTCACTGCCGGTTTGGCCCGGAAGTCCTACCATAAAACCTGCACCTACCTGATAGCCTATTTCTTTCAAATTGTAAAGGCATTTTATCCTGTTATTGTAATCCATTGAAGGATGGAGTTTTGAGTAAAGCTTTTTTGAAGCTGTTTCGTGCCTTAACAGATACCTGTCTGCTCCGGAATAGAAAAGAGTCCTGTATTCATCCTTTGTTTTTTCGCCAATGGATAGAGTAACGGCAGCATCAGGAAATTTATGCTTTATGCTTTTCAAAAGGCATGAGAGCTTTTCCAAAGTGTACCAGGAATCCTCGCCGGACTGGAGCACAAATGTCCTGTACCCCAGCTGATAGCCTGTTTTACAGCATTCTATTATTTCATCAAGGGAAAGCCTGTACCTGTCTGCATTTTTATTTGAACACCTTATACCGCAATAAAGGCAGTCTTGCCTGCAAATATTTGAAAACTCAACCAGGCCTCTCATAAAAATCCTATTTCCGAAGTATTTTTTTCTTGTTATATCAGAATACTCAAATAACTTTTCCTCTACATTCCCGGTCATATTTTCAAGTAAATAAACTGTTTCCTGCTTTGACAGGCTGTTCTGGCTGTATAAATTATTGAGCAGCATTAATGCTTTATCCATATAATTCCCCTTTCCTGGTGATATTCCTGCCTTTTCCATGAGCAATTTGCATGTCATGCTAAAAAAACAGGTCCCGTTCACCATTTTTAATTTTTTCCAGTCTTTTTGCTGTTTCTGTTCTCATTTTTTCACTCGGTATATTTTGAAGATTTTTTGAAATTACTTTATTACCCAGTACTTTGAGGTTTTCATCTGAATAATCTTCCAGGTATTCCATAAATGTAAGCATGGCATTTGGATAACAGAGGTTGTGTATTTGCCCGCTTTTTGCTACCTGCATGAACCTGTCACCCGTTCTGCCTGCACGATAGCATGCGGTGCAATAACTTGGCAGGTAGCCCTGGAGACACAGCGTTTTGATTATTTCATCGGGAGGCCTGTGGTCACCCAGTTCAAACTGGTTTATATTTTTTTCCTTATTATCAGTATATCCTCCTACACCCGTACAGGAGCCGGCACTTATTTGAGATACTCCTATTTTAATTACTTCTTCCCTGAAGCCGGGCTCTTCCCTGGTCGAAAGGATTATTCCGGTATAGGGAACAGCAAGTCTTATTATTGCAACAATCCTTTTGAAATCCTTATCTGAGACAAGATGTGGAAATTCCGACAGCAATACGTCTTCAGCTTTTCTTAACCTTGGGACAGATATGGTATGAGGTCCTACGCCAAATTTGTTTTCAAGGTGGTTTTTATGCTGCATTAATCCCAGTACTTCAAATTTGTAATCGTAAAGCCCAAAAAGCACCCCGAATCCCACATCGGCTATACCACCTTCCATAGCCCTGTCCATAGCGGTAAGATGATATTCATAATCGGATTTTGGTCCGGAAGGATGAAATTCCTTGTATGTTTTTTCATGATATGTTTCCTGGAAAAGAATATAGGTGCCTATGCCCGCATCTTTAAGCTTTTTATAATTTTCTGCGGTAGTACCGGCAATATTCACATTTATACGCCGTATACTTCCGTTTCCGCTTTTTGTATTGTAGATAACATCCATTGCATGAAGGATATAATCTATTGGACATTTTTCAGGATCTTCACCTGCTTCAAGGGCTATTCTCTTATGCCCCAATTCCTGTATCAGCCTTGCTTCATCCATGAGTTCCCTGTCTGCAAGCTTTTTTCTTTCAAATTTGTTGCTGCATTTATAGCCGCAGTATTTGCAGTTGTTAGTGCAGTAATTTGAAACATAAAGAGGAGCAAACATAACAAGCCTGGTTCCATAAATTGCATCCTTTACTTTTCTTGCAGCTTCAAACATTAATGAGTCCAGGGATTCATCCGTATTTTGCAGAAGGGCCGCTACCTCATCAATTTCAAGGCCTCTTGCGTCCTTCCCCTTTTGAATGATTTCGACAACTCTTGATTTGTCCGCATTTTTACTATCTTTCAAAAGTTCATAAATCAAGTTTTCATTAATAATGCTTTGTGCTTTTGCCATGGTTTGCATAATCATATTCCTCCCTTTTTATTTCATCCCATACAATGGATGTGTATGGGAATGGTTTTAATGCCCTGTCCAGAATTCCATGTATGAAGGCAATCAATACGCCGTAGTTTACAATCGGCACTCCCGAGCTTTTTGCATTTTGAATTCTATATAGAAGCTCCTGCCTGTTTATCATACAGCTTCCGCAATGTACAACCAGTGAGTATTTTTCAATATCACCGGGAAACGACATTCCGGAAGAAAACTCGAAGACCAGTTTTTTTCCGGTATGCTGGCGTATCCACCTTGGAATTTTAACCGTACCGATATCATCGGACTGCCGGTGGTGGGTACAGGCTTCTGCTATCAGGATCTTGTCTCCATCCTTTAGTTTATCAATACTGGCCGCACCTTTTACAAGTTCTGAAAGATCCCCTTTACTGCGTGCAAAAAGTATGGAAAAGGATGTCATGGGAATATCCTTGGGAGTATCTGCCGACACTTTCAGGAATGCCTGGGAATCAGTTATTACAAGCCCGGGTTTTCTGCCCAGGTTTTCTAGAGTTTCTTTGAGCTCATATTCCTTTGTAACCACCGCTATTGCATCGCTTTCTAAAATATCCCGTATTGTTTGCTGCTGCGGCAGTATCAGCCTTCCTTTTGGAGCGGCTTTATCAATTGGGACCACAAGAACAACGAAATCTCCAGGATTTACTAAATTTCCGACTATTCTAAATTTCTCATTGTCCTTTGGGAGTATTTTCACAAGCTTTTCCTTAAGGGTTTTTATGCCGGTCTTTTCAACAGCACTTGTTTCAACGAGGGGGATACCGTTTAATCCACTCCATTGTATTTTTTTTTCAAGGTCGCATTTGTTAAGTATGCACATAAATGGTATGTTTTTTTGATCAATCATTTTAACCAGTTCAATTTCAAGGCTTGTGTCTTTTTCGGTACTGTCAAAAACTATCAACGCAGCTTCCGACCTGTTTAAAATTTCCATAGTTTTCTTTTTTCTGAGCTCACCCAGGGAACCCTCGTCGTCAATACCCGCGGTATCAATAAATACAACAGGCCCAACGGGAAGAAGCTCCATGGATTTGTAAACAGGATCAGTTGTAGTTCCCTTGACGGGGGATACAAGGGAAGTATCCTGACCTGTTATGGCATTTATAAGGCTTGATTTACCTGCATTTCTCCTTCCGAATATTGCAATGTGAATCCTGGAAGATCGGGGTGTTTTATTCATTATGCACCATCCTTTATATAATTCCTATATTCCTGGTATTCCAGGCTTTGTTACCTGGTACGGATCAAGTATTTTATCTATTTGTTTTTTGCTCAATATTTTTTCCTCAATAACTACCTGCTTAATGGTTTTTTGCTGCTCCAAAGATTTCTTTACAATACTTGAGGCTCTGTCATAGCCGATATGATGAACAAGTGCGGTAGCAAGGCACCGGGATTTCAATACATGTTTTTTACATATGTCCTTGTTTACGGCAAGCCCCTTAATGCATTTGTCTTTAAATATCAAAACCGCATTATTGATAAGCTCCATAGACTCAAGGAGGCTCTCGGCTATAAGGGGCATAAACTGGTTAAGCTCAAGCTGTCCGTTCATTGCTGCCGATGTTATGCATAGGTCGTTTGAAGAAACCTTCATTGCCACCTGGATTACCATTTCCGGTATAACAGGATTAACTTTTCCCGGCATAATTGATGAGCCTGCTTGAACCGGAGGGAGCTTATATTCTCCTATACCGCCGAAAGGGCCGGAAGAGAGCAGCCTTAAATCTCCGGCTATTTTAGAAAGGTTTACGGATGAAGCTTTTAATAGTCCGGATACCTCGGCAAATACATCCATGTTTTGAGTAGTGTCCATTGGAAATTCACTTCTGGCAAGTCCAAGTCCCGAAATATCCTGGAGAATATCGGTGACAAGGAATGTATATTTCAAAGGTGCGTTCATGCCCGTGCCTATGGCAGTACCACCTATGTTTATCTGGCGGAGCCTTTCCTCAACCTTGTATAGTCTCCACCTGTCCCTGGAAACTGCTCTTGCATATGAGCCAAAGCCCTGGCCTGCCATCATGGGAAGTGCATCCATAAGCTGTGTTCTGCCAAGCTTAAGGATGTCGGCAAACTCATTTTCCTTTTTCTGGAGTTCTTCCTGCAGGGAAGCGAAGCTTTCACTTAATATGCGTAAAAGATTAATGGAGGCAATGCGCAGTGAAGTGGGATATATATCATTTGTAGATTGTGATTTGTTAACGTGGTGCAGGGGATGGACCAGGCCATAGCTTCCTTTGGGTCCCCCAAGTATTTCTATTGCACGGTTTGCCACCACTTCGTTGACATTCATATTGGTGGAAGTACCTGCACCGCCCTGGAGGGCATCAACCGGGAACTGACCTGTATAGTCATTTGTCAGGATGTCGTCACAAGCACCTATAATAGCATTTGCAATATCGGGCTCAATCATTCCAAGCCTGGCATGTGCCATCGCGGCTGCTTTTTTGACCAATAGAAAAGCATTTATAAGATTAGCATTTACTTTTCGGCCGCTTACCGGGAAATTTTCCAGGCTTCTTAAGGTATGGATGCCATAGTATGCGCTGTTTAGTATTTTTACTTCCCCTATAAGGTCACTTTCTATTCTGTATCCGCTACACATACAAAACCGCTCCTTTACAATAAAACCTCTTTCCCGAAAGAAGAAGGAAAGAGGTTTATATGCAAAAAGAGAAACAGGCATATATCCGTAATAAACAGTAAATCAAAAAGCGCTGTTTATTCAAAACCCATTATTTGTAAACCCTTCTCCTCTCTCTCAGGATACCCCCTTGAGGTTGGATAACAGTACTTAGTGCACCCTGTATCTACGTAAGAATGCACTTATTTATTTATATACCACTGTTTTTATTTTAACAAACTTTTTTTACAAAGTAAATAGTACTGCAAATTTTGAGTTTTCCCATTTTTAACATTGAAAAGATTTATATGTATAATGAAACACTTACATTTTCTTAATGATTGGACTGATAAATGGTTCATTGTACGCATAAATTTATACCTATTTTAAAAAATGGGTAAACTCTCTCAATTAAACAATTTGCGCCTTAACCATAAGAGGACCTGCGTGTTTATTGCCGGGCTGTATGATAGGTTACATACAAATCCAAGGCTTTGACTGCGGAGCGGATATCACTAAAAACAGGTATTCCCGATTTTTGCATTATTGATACGAAATCCTTGTAATATTCACCTGCATTTACGGACACCACTATGGGCTTATCATATTTTTTGAAAAGCCTTACCAGGATATTCGCCAGTGAGTCCTCATGACGGCAGGTATCTGGTGTAGCTTTGAGATTATCTACATGGGGCACTATTCCAACTATCAGGCTGTGTACGTTGCCGTCCTCCAGCAGGGATTCTATGAAATTGCCGTACATCGTATCGTCGGTCATGGGTGTAACGTCGAGGATTGAAGTAGATATGTCTGCAAATCCGTGGGTATTTATTTTTTCAAGCCTCCTGATTGTTTCGTTTTCCAGCACCGCAGGATTCAGATTTCCAAGCTCATCAGATGCGATTGTTGCTTCAAATCCTGCATTAAATACTGCAGAAGTATTATATCCTGCTACATTCTTTTGTGAAAGAAGAGAAAAAGCTTTTACACATTCATAATATAATTGAAGGTCATCTATGAGAATAACATTGGATTGATTGCAAACAGCTTTAAATACTTCATAGTCTCCTGTCATGGAAGCAGTATGGGAAGCAGCGGCCTTCGCACCTGCTTTTGTTTTGCCGCCCTTGTATACAATCAGCGGTTTTTTAATATTTGACGATAAATCATAAAAGAGCCTTCCTTCAAAATAATTAAAGCCCTCAACATATAATGCAATAACCTCAATTGTATCTTCCCCTGCAAAATACGATATCAAATCAACTATTTTTACATCAAACTTATTCCCAAAACTGACTATAGACTTTATAACGGGTGATTCACCCATTTTATCAAGCATGGTTATTCCTATACCTCCACTTTGGGTAAGCAAAAGTGTATTGCATTTTGGCGAAGATTTGATATGAAGACGTTCATCTCCTATAAATAGGGTGTTCAAGCCTTTATTAGTGCTATCCGTACCGTAGTATACTCCCATGCAGTTTGGTCCTACCACCCTTGTTCCGTAAGGAACAATACGGCTTAATTCTTCAACAAAATCCCCATAATCTACATTTGAAGGTATGCCGGGAATAAGGATAACAGCTCTTGGTTTATGTGCAGTCAAGCTTTTAAAAAAATCAGGTATAAACCTTGCAGGTGCTGTATACACAACTAGATCCACGCCGGACGGCAAGTCGTCAATTGACTTGTACAGGACATATTGCTTGCTGCCAATAACGGTCGTACCGCCTTTTATGTTAATACAATACAAATCTTCCCTTCCCATATCATGCAATAAACGTGCAATCTCCCTGCCCATGCTGTATTTTAAAGCATTTGTTGAAACGCCTACTACCGCAATGCCGTTCGGTTTGAAAAATGCGGCTATGTTGTTTTCATTTACAACAGGTTTTTTCTTAAGGCTTGACTCATTTATTTTTCTAAAAGCAGCATACCCGTCGACTGCGACAAACCTGTTATCTTTGGTTATTACAAAAGGATTTATATCAAGCTCGTCTATATAAAAGCTGTTTGCATCTTCATTAACAGGTGAATAACTGTAAGCAAGTGAACTTATAAGGGAAGCTGCTTTTGCGATATATTCCAGGTATTCGGGATGACCAATGCTTTCAAATTTATGCTTTATGCTCAGGCTGTTTACAAGCCGGGTTGCCTGTTCGTATGTAAAATGCGGCAGAAAAAGATTGGCAGGATCATAGTATTTAGCAAAAAACTCAGCGTCATCCCCACCTTTGCTCAGTGTTAGTACAGGTCCGAATGCGTAGTCCGATTTTATTCCAATGAGCAGCTCATTTCCCAGACTCTGGGTAAATTCAATAAACTCAACGATTAAAAAGCCTGAAATCCCGGGTTTGTTTTCATTATCAAAATGGGATAAAACCTCCTCTTGCATTTTTTCCAGCACATACTGTACAAACAATATGTCATAATTGTTTATGACCTTAACTCCGCCTAATTTCTGCTTATGGGCTATATCAGATGAAACTACCTTTACTACTATCTTATTGCCAAATTGTGTAAGATGATTTGCCGACAGCTTTGAAGCCTTATTGACAAACAGATGCTTTGGAACCGAAAGCCCTATGCTGGAAAGGATTTTATATACTTCATGTTCAAATAAAACACTCCTGTTTTCATAATAAGCATTGTCCAATACATCATTTATTGTACTTGTAGAATTACCGGGAATTTTCATGACTGCTACCTCCATATAGTTTTACCAGCATATTATAGCATTTTAAAGCTTTATTTCCAACTATGTATTGTAAAAAAAAATCAATAAGTATAAAATGTAATAAAGTAAAGGAAAAGAGCCGTATAAAGCTTAGCCTAAAAACAGTCACATGCTTTTATATGCAATGCAATAATCCTATACAATATAGTATTATTAAGGAGTTGGATTTATGAATTTCAGGCCGTGTATTGATTTGCACAACGGTAAGGTGAAGCAGATAATTGGCGGTACGTTGACAGGTACTGACAGCCCGGTTGTAGAAAATTTTGTAGCTGATAAAGATGCCGATTATTATGCGAGCATGTTCAAAAGGGACGGATTGGCCTACGGGCATGTAATAATGCTTGGGGCAGGCAATGAAGTCCAGGCACTGAAAGCCCTTAAGGCATATCCGGGAGGACTGCAGGTTGGCGGCGGGATAAATCCCGAAAATGCGGCCTATTATCTTGAAAAAGGTGCAAGTCATGTGATAGTGACATCATATGTTTTTAAAAATGGAGATATAAATATATTAAATCTTGGAAAAATAAAAGGGGAAACGGGAAAAGACAGACTGGTGGTCGATATAAGCTGCAGGAAAAAAAATGATGAATATTATGTTGTAACGGACAGATGGAGCAAATTTACCGATTTTTCAATTAATAAAGAAAACATGAACCTGCTGTCCGGATACTGCAGTGAGATTCTTGTACATGCAGTGGACGTGGAGGGTAAGTGCATGGGTGTTAATACCGAGATTATTGATTTGCTCAGCAATTATTCCAGTATACCCGTTACTTATGCAGGAGGTGCCCGCAGCCTTGAAGATATAGAGCTTGTATACAATTTGGGAAAAGGAGTTATGAACTTAACAATAGGCAGTGCCCTTGATATTTTCGGCGGCAGTTTAAGCTACAATGAAGTTGTAAAATGGTTCAGGGAGCTGGAGTAAAATAATCTCAATTTTATCTGCGTCTTCCAAAAAGCCTTAACAATATAAGGAAAAGGTTAATAAAGTCAAGATATAGGCTCAAAGCACCTCTTATGGCAACTTTTCTCTGCAGCTCCAGGTTATTCTGGGTTGCGTAATAAAGCTGCTTGATTTTTTGGGTATCATAGGCTGTCAGACCTAAAAATACGAAAAGTCCCAGTATGGATATTATCCATGAAGCAGTATCGCTGCGCAAAAATATGTTCACAAGGGATAAAATAATAAGACCGATAAGTCCCATAAAGAGTATGTTTCTAAACCTGCTGAGATCAGTTTTGGTAACATATCCGTATAGGCTCATAGCACCGAAGGTCAATGCTGTTATCATAAAAGTAGAAGCAATGGATGTTTGCGTATATATTAAAAGTATCACAGAAAAGGTTATTCCATTTAATACTGCATAAAGCAGGAATACAAATACGGCCGTACTGTACTGGATCTTGGTTATTCTGGCGGACAGATAAACAACCAGGGCAATTTCCGCAATCATTATTCCGAAAAAAACAAATATATTTGAATAAACGATACCCATCAGAAAATCGCTGTTGGCTGTGAAATATGCTGCAGCCGCAGTTGCAAAAAGTCCTAAAAACATCCAGCCAAAAACCTTTGCAAAATAAACACTTAGCTCGGTCTGTCCAAAAACCGATGATTGAGTATAATTGTCGTTATAATTATTATTGTTGTTGTACATTATAATACACCTCCATAAATTATTTTACCTGATACTAAAATAAAAATACAATAAAGCTAACATTTATAAATAGGTTATAACAAAATTGACAAAAACACAATTATTTTTTTGATTGAGCATTCCCCATTTTTTAAAAGTAAATTTTAATAAATATATTACAGCATATTTTTGTGAACTATTGAATAATGTGTATATAGAGAAGATAAAAAGGTATAATTTGGCATGTTTTTAATTGATGAAATTGACAAACTGAAAAAAAATACACAAATAAATAAATATGTAAATTTTAGCCCGGGAGAATACTACCTGGACCTCGACTGCGGAAGGGGAGACAGCAGCATAGACGCAGCGGTGTCGGCAAGGACTTCGGGGTTTGTGGTAGGATTTGACAATAAAAAAAAATTAATTGACGATGCAAGCAAAAAAATAAACAATATGGAGCTTGGCAATATTCTTTTTATGTATGGCGAAAAGGATAAGCTCATATTCTGGAATGAGTTTTTTGATGTTGTAAGCGGCAACTGGAATATATGCAGGGTTAACAACATGATTAAGGTATTTGGTGAAGTTTACAGGGTATTAAAAAAAGGAGGCAGGTTTATACTGGCGATACCTGTCTTAAATGGGCACAAGTTAATTGAAAAAAAATATTTTTATACAAAAAATGAATACATGTTACTATTGGAAAGATCCGGCTTCAACGATATTGAAGCTATTGATGAAAAAATCTATAATATACGGGAAGTTAACCTGTCATTGATATTTTTAAGGGCATGGAAAAAATCAAGATAGTATATTCTTTACATGAATTTCTATAAAGACTAGGCAATATGACTCATTGTATGTCCCGGATAAAAAAGCTATAATTATAAGGTGACGAAAAAAAAATGTATTATGTGAAACTTTTTTAATTATTATACGTCTAATATGAGATTATCTTATTAATATATAATGGAGTTTACATATGAAAAAAGTTTTATCTAGTGTTATTTTAATTATAGTTATAAGTTTTTCTTTTGCATTTGGAGCTTTGGCAAAGGGAAACCAGAATGTCGGTAAAGCTCAGACCCTTATGGCATTGGGCTTATTTAGGGGCTCTAATTTAGGCTTTGAGCTGGACAGGGTTCCGACGCGCGCTGAGGGAGCCGTAATGCTGGTAAGGCTCCTTGGCATGGAACAATTTGCCATTGACAATGATTTTTCGCACCCGTTTACGGATGTTCCCCATTGGGCAAAGCCGCATATTGCATATATGTATGAAAAGGGTTTGACAAAAGGAACGGGAAATAATTTGTATTCACCGGACTTACCCATGCCGGCGATACATTATGTAACTTTTTTATTAAGGGCTCTGGGCTATGACGATAATGAAGGTGACTTTAATTATACGGGAGCTGTTGAAAAAGCCCTTGAGATAGGATTGATTACCCAAAGCCAATATGATTCAATTGAATTTGAGAGCTTTGACAGGGATAAAATGGTGTTAATTTCATATAATAGTCTTTATTCTATTATTAAAGACACAGGTATAACCCTTATTGAGAAGCTAATAGAGCATGATAATGCAGTTTCGGAAGAGATTGCATATTTGACAGGGCTTTACAGGCCGGAGGATAAGGCAATTGACTTGAGCATTAAGGAACCTAAAGTTTATCCGGTAAAAAATGAAAACGAATTTGTTGAAGTTTTGTCTAAAGCAATTCTAGGACTTATTGAAGAAATTGAAATAGATATTTCTTTAATTGATTTGGAATTGTTAGAAAGATTTGAATTTTTTATGGCTCAAGCTGAAATTGCAGTAAGAGAATATACAGGGATAAATAATTTAGTTAAATCATGGGAATATCATGGGAATAATAATGTTCTGTCGGTGAAAAATTATTTTTATTACAATAAGGACCAGCTTTTGCAGATCCGGTCAAAATCAGAAGAGATTATTGCACAAATAATATCAGACGGCATGAGTGAATATGAAAAAGTGCTTGCCGTACATGATTATGTTATAAATAATACTATTTATGATTATCAAAATTACCAGTTAGGTACAATACCGGAGGAGTCATATACGATTTTTGGTACACTTATTACAGGAGAAGCTGTTTGTCAGGGATATGCAGAAACCACCCATTTGCTTCTTCATATGGCCGGTGTTGATAATATGGTTGTAACAGGAAATGCCAAATCATTTACATTCTGGCTTCCACATGCCTGGAACCTGGCTTTAATTGAAGGTAATTACTATCATCTGGATACAACATTTGACGACCCCCAGCTCCATAGCGGCAGACAAACCCTTCGATATGATTACTTAAACTTAAGGGATATTGATATGGAAAGGGACCACAGCTGGGATAGGGACATCTATCCACAGTGTGACAGCATTGAATATAATTATTACAAAATAAATGATATGGTTGTAAATAACAAGGAAGAATTTATTGACAGATTATATTCAAGCATTGAAAAAAAAGAGGTTGAGCTGATAGTGAGGGTGATGGATTATAATCCGGATGATTATATGGATATTTCAAAAATGATATTTGATACCGGCAAGGTTGAAAGCTTTGCACAAAGTACCAATGAATATATCGGGGTGTTGAAAATATCCAGGATAAAATATATTTAAGTTATAACAGTTTTCTAATAAATATTAATTTACAATATTTACACCTTTAATTTGTAATATTATCATAAGTTATGGTAAACTTAAAAAAGAAAAAGGTATATTTATTACAATAAATAAAGACAACATAAAATCCGGGAGAGAAAACTATGGATAAATTGCAGCTTGTAACCCCTTGTCTTTTTGGCCTTGAAGCTGTTTTAGGAAGAGAGCTTAAGCAATTGGGTTATCATGACCAGTTTTTAGAAGATGGAAGAGTTACCTTTGCAGGTAACGTTTCGGATATTTGCCGCTGTAACCTTTGGCTTAGGACGGCTGAAAGGGTTCTTTTAAAAATTGGGGATTTTCAAGCATTGTCTTTTGAGGAGCTGTTTGAGAAAACAAAGGCATTGGATTGGGCAAGCTGGCTGCCCCAAGACGCCGAATTTCCCGTTGAAGTAGATTCTCTCAACTCCAAACTTGCAAGTGTACCTGATTGCCAGGCCATTATAAAAAAAGCTGTTGTTGAAAGCCTGAAAAAAAAATATAAACTGGAATGGTTCAGCGAAACAGGACCTAAATACAGGATTATGGTTACTGTTTTAAAGGACTGGGTAACACTCTCCATTGACACGAGCGGTAAGGGACTGCACAAAAGGGGATATAGAAAGCTTGTAGGCGATGCACCGTTAAAAGAGACACTTGCTTGCGGCATGATACTTTTAAGCTGGTGGAAAGAGGACCGATTATTATGGGACCCTTTTTGCGGCTCCGGAACAATACCTGTAGAGGCTGCTTTGGCAGGAAAAAACATAGCTCCCGGACTCAATAGAGAATTTGTTTCCGAGAACTGGCCCAATATAGATAAGGGGATGTGGAGAAGGGTAAAGGAAGAGGCTTATGACCTGATTAAAACTGACGGGAATTTAAGAATACAGGGAACTGATATTAATAATAATTCGCTGGAGCTTGCAAGATATCATGCGAAAAAAGCCGGTGTTATAAAAGATATTCATTTTCAAAATATGGATGCCGCAAATATCAGCTCCAGGTACAAGTATGGTGTTATTATTTGTAACCCTCCTTATGGTGAACGTTTGGGTAAAAAGAAAGAAGCCGAAGAATTATACAGGTCCATAGGTAAAAAGTTTAAGGATTTTGACACCTGGTCCTATTATATTTTGACTTCAAACATGGAATTTGAAAAGCTTTTCGGTAAAAAGGCGGATAAAAAGAGAAAGCTGTATAATGGAATGATCAAATGCAATTATTATCAATACTACGGACCGCCTCCGCCAAGACCATAAGTGATTGACATCGGATGGTTGTTGTAATATAATCTGTTCTTGAGAAAGGACGGTGTTATATTGGTTTTAAAAGCAGAAAAATCCAATATTAAAGGTAGCATTACAATACCCGGTTCTAAATCACATACTATACGGGCCCTTTTTATAGCTTCATTGGCAAAGGGGTCATCTACAATTATTAACCCTTTAATTTCACAGGATACATTATCCGCATTAGAGTGCTGCAGGGCATTTGGAGCTGATATAAAAAGATATGGCGACAGAATAACTGTGGTTGGGACCTCAGGTAAACCCAGAACACCCGAAAATATAATTGATGTAGGCAATTCCGGCACCACATTGAGGTTTGCAGCAGCAGCAGCAGGACTGTGTGACGGCTGGACTGTGCTTACAGGGGATGAACAGATAAGGGCAAGGCCTTTAAGCCAGTTGATGGAAGCTCTAAACAATTTGGGAGCTGAAGCATTTGCCACCAGGAAGAATGGAATGGCGCCTGTAGTGGTCAAAGGTGGGCTTTGCGGCGGCAAAACAGACCTTGATGCTGTTTCGTCCCAATACCTTTCTGCACTTTTAATCGCCATGCCCTTGATAAAAGGAGAGAGTGAAATTAATATTTTACGTCTCAATGAAGTACCCTATGTTGATATGACTCTTAAATGGCTGGAAGATCAATCCGTTGATTGGATAAATGATAATTATGAAGTATTTAAGAACAGCGGGGGATATAGTTATAAATCATTTGATGCCTGTATACCGGGAGATTTTTCTTCTGCCACATTTTTTTCTGTTATGGCAGCAGTTTCCAAAGGTGAAATATTGATGTCAAATCTAGATATAAATGATACCCAGGGAGACAAAAGGGTCCTGGAAATACTTGAGAGTATGGGGGCAAAGGTATCAGCATACAGCAGTGCAATTTCTGTAAAAGGATTGAATTTAACAGGCAGGGAAATAGACATGAATGATATACCGGACGCACTGCCTGCCCTGGCTGTTGCCGGATGCTTTGCTGAAGGGGAAACAAGGCTTTTGAATGTTCCCCAGGCAAGACTTAAGGAAACCGACAGGATAAAAGCCATGTGCAGTGAACTGGGTAAAATGGGTGCTGATATTTATGAGCTGGATGACGGACTTGTTATTAGAAAAAGTGTCCTTAGCGGAGGGAGCTTAAACGGATACGGTGACCATAGGATTGTAATGGCACTTGCCGTAGCCGGTATGGCTGCAAAAGGGGAGACATTAATTGATACGGCAGAAGCTGTTAATGTTACATTTCCTGATTTTGCAGACTTGGCTGTTAAGTGCGGGGGAAGAGTTGAATTTAAAGATTAAAAAAATAAAAGCCTGTGTAATTTAATTACAGGCTTTTATTCTCGACAAAATGCATTATTTATTAACTTTATCTTTGAGGACTTTTCCAGCCTTGAAGACGGGAGCTTTCGAAGCAGGTATCATTATTTCTTCCTTAGTTTGAGGATTCCTGCCTTTTCTAGCAGCCCTCTTCCTGACTTCAAAAGTACCGAAACCCACTAGAACAACTTTTTCTCCTCCTGCAAGCGATTCTTCAACAGTTGATGTGAAAGCATTGAGGGCAGCTTCACTGTTCTTCTTGTTCAAACCTGACTTAGCAGCAATAGCGTTAATTAAATCTGTCTTATTCATTTAGTTAAAACCTCCTATATTTGGAATTCGACAATATTTTATAATGAAAAGTGCTTGAAGTCAAGGCTTTTAGAAGGAATTTAGGTCTACAGCACTATTTTTTTTAAAAAATTTGTCGCAAATATGGAATTTACTGTGGGATAACTTTGATTTCAGCTTTAATAAGGGTTCTTTCAAGCTTTGATATTATACTGCGGCTGCTGTTTTTTTCAGGTGATTCTCCCAGTACAATACAGCCAATCCCATTATCAATTACATATTTTTTTATAGTACCTGTTATGTCTTCGGACCTCAGCACAGTTAAATTTGCTCCCACATTTTTTGAAATACTGAATAAATAATCCAGTGCTTCCCCCTCCCTGTCATTATCTAGGAATTTCCAATTATTTTTGGCAACATGGAGAACATGAAGAGTACCGTTATACTTTTCTAAAAGTTTAACTGCCTCGTGAATAAGCCTTTCACACGTTTTTTGTTGAGTAACACACACAAGTATGTTACTGCTGTTATTATTCAAAATTATGCTCCTTTCAAAAACTAGTTTCAAGCACTTTTATTATATCAAAAAATAAATTTTATTGGAATTAATTTTTACTTAACTTGATTTGATATCGTTTAAATAGTAAAATTTTATAGTGTATTAGCTTGTTTTAATATATTTACTAGTTTGAAGGTGAATTTATATGAGGGAAATAGATGCAGAAATAATTACCGGAGCTTTAGAAAAAATGTGTATAAGGGCAAATACATGCCTGGAACCGGATATTGAAATGGCTCTGAAAAAGGCGTATGAAAAAGAGTCCGGTTTGGGAAGGGAAATAATTGATATCCTTGTTAAAAATGCTGAAATTGCCAGGAACGAAGGCATTCCCATATGCCAGGATACAGGTATGGCAGTTGTCTTTGTTGAATTGGGACAAGATGTACATATAAAAAATGGAGCTTTGACACAGGCAATAAATGAGGGGATCAGGAGAGGTTATAAAAATGGGTATCTTCGCAAATCAGTTGTGAAAGACCCTTTTATTAGAAAGAACACGGAAGATAACACACCTGCAGTTATACATTATGATATAAAAGAAGGCAGTAAAATAAAAATAACTTTGGCCCCTAAAGGATTTGGCAGTGAAAATATGAGTGCACTGGCTATGCTGAAGCCGTCTGACGGTGAAGACGGAGTAAAGAAATTCATTATAAATACAATTGAAAAGGCCGGTTCCAATCCATGTCCTCCTGTTGTAGTAGGGGTAGGGATTGGCGGTACTATGGAAAAAGCCGCATTTATGTCTAAAAAAGCATTAACCCGGCCGCTGGGAATATATAATGAGCTTGAACATATTAAAAATATGGAAATAGAATTGCTGAAAAAAATAAATTGCCTGGGGATAGGACCGTCCGGTATAGGCGGAAAGGTAACCGCACTGGGCGTTAATATTGATGTATTTCCCACCCACATAGCCGGATTGCCGGTAGCTGTGAATATTAATTGTCACGCGTCCAGGCACCTTGAAGTGATAATATAAAAGGTCATTTTATTGAAGCAGCGGGGGAGCAGGGTATGATTAACAAATGTTAACAAGGAGGAGCTATGACAAAAATTAAAATACGGACGCCCTTAGATAAGGAAAAGGTAAAAACCCTTTATGCCGGGCAAAATGTATTAATAAGCGGTATAATATATACTGCCAGGGATGCTGCACATAAAAGGATTGTAGAAATGATGGAGAAAAAAGAGCCTCTTCCATTTGACCTGTCAAACCAGATTATTTACTATGTGGGACCATGTCCGCCAAAGCCCGGACAAGTTATAGGTTCTGCCGGGCCTACAACAAGCGGCAGAATGGATTCGTTTGCTCCGGCTCTGATTAAAAAAGGATTGAGGGGAATGATAGGCAAAGGAAGCAGAAGTGAAGAAGTGGTAAAAACAATGGTTGAATATGGTGCCGTATACTTTGGCGCTGTAGGAGGTGCGGGTGCATTGATTTCAAAGGTAATAAAAAGCCAGGAATTGATTGCGTTTCCCGACCTGGGAGCAGAAGCGGTGAGAAGGCTTTTTGTTGAAGATTTTCCGGCAGTTGTCCTTATAGACAGCACAGGAAAAGACTTGTATAAGACAGCAAGAGAAAGGTACGGAAAAAGAGGGCAGATAGAGCCCCGTGCTTAAATAAAAATGATAGTGTATTTTGCATAATTATGGTGTATAATAGAACTGATTTATGTCAATTGAATTGGAAGGAGGTATATGAATGGCAAAAATAACAGGAGATATGATAATTTCTGATGTTCTGAAAATGGATGAGGGTACGGTACCCATTTTCTTAAAAAACGGTATGCATTGCCTGGGATGTCCGTCTGCTTCAGGTGAAAGCATTGAAGATGCATGCTTGGTACATGGTATTGATTCGGAAAAGCTTGTACAGGAATTGAATGATTATATTGAAAACAAGGAATAGGATTGCTGTTTTCATAAAAATAAAAAAGGCGCGTTATGTGCCTTTTTTTATTTTTAAAGCCATACCTGTAATCTTTTTTGTTGTTTGCACCTCTTTAAATTACTGATATTTTTTGCTATACTTAACTTGTAATTTACTAAAAAAAAAATTCAAAGTGGTGTCATTGTATTGAAAAATGTAGTTTTTATTGTTTTGTTTTTTTTGATTATTATTATGCTGCCGGCAAGTATGCTGGCAAGGGGACAACTTGATATCTCATATGATGAAAACAGAAGTCTGAATAAAATACCTGAATTTAATATGTCAGCTTATATTGCATCTACTTATCAAGACAACTTTGAAAATGCATTAAATGATCAAATCTTTTTTGCAAAGGAATTCAAAAAAATATTTAACACTGTTAAGCTTAATAATACTAAGATGTTTAACTATCTAATGATAAAATATATGAATGAAACGTATGTTAATAATGAAATTTTAGATAAAGCTGAAGAGGACAGCACCAAAGAAATAAAAGCAGAAAATATACATACTGAAAAGACAGCAGGTACCATACTATTTCAACCAGGTAAACCCATTATGGATAATGGCATTTCATACAATGAAAACAAAGCACCTGAAGCCTCGCCCGTAAAAATTAATGCAAATACACATTCGCCGCCGGCTTTTACCCTGAAGCCTTTGGGCAGCAGGATATTTGAGCTCGGAGACACAGGATTTTTATTATTTATGGACAAACCTGATATTGCAGCATTCAGACCCGCACTTGAAAAAAGAATCCAGATATTTAATATGATTCAGAGTAAAAATGAAAATGTTAATTTTTATATATATCATATAGAAAGAGTTGCCTTTATGAAAGATTATCAAAAATATCTAGATGAGATAAATTCAGTTTTTACTGACAACCTGGACGATAAAATATCATTTAACAGGTTTAAAATAGATAGTTATGAAAAACACATGAAATACAATTTCAAAACTGACATGCATTGGAATTGTGAAGGTTCATACAAAGGCTATCATGAAATAAGAGACCTTTTAAATATTACCGGCAAGCCGGTTGAAATAACAGGTAAATATACATTGGAAAATGTGCATTATGTAGGTTCTAACAGTGTGGCAATAGGCAGCTATGATAAATTTGATATTTTTAGTGTTTATTCATATGAATTGCCCCCGTACATTGTATATGTAAATGGAGAAAAATCAACCTACGGGTACAAGGAAAGTGAATATGACAGGCAAATGGTAATACCTGACAGTCATAACCCGTATAACTATTTTTTTGGAGGCAACTTTGGTGAATTAATATACGATTTTTCGAATAATAAAAAAAATCTACTAATGGTAGTTGAATCATATTCGAATCCAATTAATGAGCTTATTGCATCACATTACAACAAGACTTTTGTAGTAGATATGCGGTTTTATAAAAGTCAGTGCAAAAAAGAATTTAATTTGAAAGAGTACATTGAAAAAAACGGTATAGAAGATGTCCTTTTTATGGGTAATATCAATTTTTTTATAAATGATGTTTTCCTTGTAGAGTAGCAATTTTGCTTAATAGGAGCTTATTATGGTTTTTAGCAGTTTAACATTTGTGTGTGTGTTCTTACCTTTACTTATCCTTATTTATTATTTGGTTAAGAGTCGTAATAATAAAAATATTATATTGTTGACGTTTTCATTGTTTTTTTATGCCTGGGGAGAACCTGTATATGTTTTGCTGATGATAATTTCCATCATAGCAAATTATTATTTTGCATTAATTATAAATAAGCATAATGAAGGAGGTAATCCAAAAAAGGCAAGGATGTATTTGATCATTTCAATTGTATTCAGCTTAAGCCTTTTAATATATTTTAAATATGCAGTCTTTTTCATACAAAGCATCACAGCTCTTCTTAATATTGAATATGAGGCAGGAAATCTGCCATTGCCGATAGGAATCAGCTTTTATACATTTCAAATCTTATCGTATGTAATAGATGTATATAGGAAAAAAGTTGCCGTTAATAAAAACATAATTTCGCTGGCTACATATTTGTCCATGTTTGCACAGCTTATAGCAGGTCCTATCGTAAGGTATATATCCATTTCTGACGAGCTTGCCTTAAGAGAGGAGACACTGGCTGGGTTTTATGAGGGATTGAAAAGATTCATTTCAGGATTTGCAAAAAAAATTATAATTGCAAATAACATGGCGATATTTGCAGATGCAGTGTTTAATAATGACCCTTCAAAAAGCGGTACCCTGATAGTATGGACTGGAGCTATCGCTTATTCATTTCAGATATATTATGATTTCTCAGGATATAGTGATATGGCAATAGGTTTGGGGAAAATGTTCGGCTTTAATTTTCCGGAAAATTTCAATTATCCATATATTGCAAAGAGCATTACTGATTTTTGGAGAAGATGGCATATTTCATTAAGTACCTGGTTTAGGGATTACTTATATATTCCCCTCGGCGGAAACCGCGTAAAAGTAAAGACGCTTGCAAGAAATCTGTTAATTGTCTGGGTAATAACAGGATTATGGCACGGTGCAAGCTGGAACTACGTATTATGGGGATTATATTATGCTTTGCTCCTGATTTTTGAAAAATTCTTATTACTAAAGCTGTTTGATAAAATACCTGCATTACTAAGACATATCTACACAATTTCCATATTTGTTACCGGATGGGTCATTTTCAGAGTTGAATCTTTAAACAATATGTTTCTGTTTTTGAGACAGATGTTTATATACAATAAAAGTAATATAAATGAGTTTTTATTTGTAAATGATAATGTAATGCCTGTTATGCCATATTTTGTTTTGGCTGTAATTTTTGCGGCTCCTCTTATAAATAAGGTTACATATAAAGCTGCTGAAAAAAGCAGTATAGCAGCTTATGCCAGTGATTTTTCATTAATTATTATATTTTTAGTATCAATAATCTTTCTTGTAGGTTCAACATTCAATCCATTCATATATTTCAGATTTTAAAAAATATATGATTATGCCGTGCTATAATGAATTTTTTTGAGTTTCCCGATTTTTAACATTGAGAAGATTTATGTGTATAGTGAAACAGTTATCATTGGGAATGAATTTAGACCAGCTAATAGTTGTCAAGGGTTTTTTAAAAAAAAGTTAAA
>JANQLN010000126.1 GCA_028280575.1 Clostridia bacterium | reverse complement strand
TCTCAGTGCTGATGATACTTGGACGGGGACGTCCCGGGAAAGTAGGTCGCTGCCAGTTTTATATGAACCCCCAATGCTTTCTGGCATTGGGGGTTCTTTATAATCAAATTTTATGATTAATGTAATTAATCATAAAAACTTTTTTGCAAATTGTTGTTGACAAATACATTATTGTATTATAAAATGTATACATAATTAAATTCAAATATTTTATGAGGTATAAAAATGATAGAGAATAATAAAGTTCCTCTTACTACAGAAGCTTACGATACAATTAAACATCAGATTATCGATTTACATTTACGTCCTGGTGAAATAATTATGGTGCAGCAGTTGTCCAGAAAATTGGGCATTAGTCGTACACCCGTAAGAGAAGCACTTGTGCGCTTAAAAAATGAGGGGCTCGTGGAATCGGCAGAGGGAAGAAAGTTTAAGGTATGTGAGCTGACTTTAGATACAATTATTGAAATATATGATATTAGAGAGTGCCTGGAAAGTCTTGCTATTGGACGTGTTAGTGAGATTGTAACAAAAACCCAGATGAACCATTTAAAGAATATACTTGCTAAAATGAAAGTTGCACTGGAGAATAAAAACTACGATTCATTTTTTGAACAGGATTCTAATTTCCATAACTATATTATTGAAGCCTGTGGCAATAAAATCCTTAAAACGCTTATGAAGCAACTAAATGATAAGGTGCAGAGAATAAGGTATTTAACAGTAAACATAAATAAAAGACCTGAGGATAGTGTAGTAGAGCATACGCAAATTTTGGAATGCTTAAAAAACAATGATGGTGAAGGTGCAAAAAATGTACTGCAAAAACATTTATCTAATGTTAAAGAGGGCTTGAAAGCTATGTTTGAAGATACAAACAAAAATTTCTTCGGGAAATCTTTTTTGATAAGGTAATAGTAAAATTAATTTTAAGTACAACCAGCACATATAAAATGAAGTATATAAAGCAGAAATATGTTATTAAATGTATACAATAATATATACAAATTATTATTTATTTACCGGCTTTAAGATGGAACATATAAAAAGAGCTGATTTTAAAAGGATTGTTTATTAGTTAAATCTGTATATGTGTAATGTCATAATTTATGTAATATTACTTTGGAAATTGTGTATTTCAAAAGCCATATTGCTAAAATTAAAGACTGTCCATATAGAAACAAAGATTATATACAATAACAACAGGAGGATTTTATTATGAAAATTACCCGGGTAGAATGTTTGCCTTTGATTTATCCCTATGAAAAGCCAATATATGATGCCATTTTTAAGGCATCTCACAGACAGGCGCTGCTGGTAAAGGTATATACAGATAACAATAATGTATATGGTGTTGGTGAGGCAGCTTCTTTTGGTGGTCCCCTTGAAAGTACTAAAACAGTGATAGAAAAGGAGATTGCTCCAAGAATTATAGGGGAGGATCCGTTTAATGTGGAAAGAATATGGAAGAAAGTGTATTATAATTCCTTTCAGCACGCCAGGGGTGGTATAGTAATATGTGCTTTAAGTGGTATTGATATTGCACTTTGGGATATCATTGGCAAAGCTTTAAATACTCCGGTGTACAAGCTTCTGGGAGGCTATACGGATAAAGTCAGGGCATATGCAAGCGGAGGATTTTACTCTCAGGGAAAAGGCACTAAAGAGATAACTGAGGAAATTAAGTCCTATTTAGAACAGGGGTTTACGGCAGTTAAGATGAAGGTGGGAAGAAATCTGACCTCACTTAATCCCATTGATGTAATGCCTGACTCTGAATATAACTTCACAGTTGAGGAAGATCTGGAGAGGGTTGAATCGGTATGCAGGGAAATAGGACCCGGTATTAGATTATTGGTTGATGCAAATACCGCATGGGACTTACATACCGCCATTGTAATGGGTCGGCACTTTGACAGGCTGGGAGTATATTTGATAGAAGAGCCGGTATGTACCGATAATATGGATGGAAGTGCCCGGCTGGCTGCCGCACTTGACCTTAAGGTTGCAGGTTATGAAACCGAACAGCTTGTATTTAACTTTGCAAGACTTATAACAAACCACTGTATAGATGTAGTACAGCCAGACTTATCGTGGGCGGGAGGAATAACAGAATGCAGGAAAATAGCCAATCTGGCGTATACTTATCATAAGGAGTTTGCGCCTCACTGCTTCTCTTCCGCAGTACTTCTCATGTCATCACTACATTTCCTCTGTGCAATACCCAATGGTGGAATGCTGGAGTTTGACCGCAATCCAAACGATTTACGTGAGAAAATTTTAAAAGAACCTTTATTTATTGACAAGGATGGATTTGTAAAGGTACCTGACCGTCCCGGACTGGGTATTGAATTGAACGAGGATATAGTTGATAAGTACCTGGTTAAAGATACTGAGAATGAAGAATAATAAGTAAATGAGAAGAAAAAACTATGGAACCACACTTAGAAAAATTGGAGGTGATTTCAGACAGATTTTTAGTAGAGTTTAATTTGTGGGCTGGCTCATGTGGCTTAATATGAAAGGGGGGAGATATAATTTAATTAGTATGTTATCTAAAATTTTTATTTAAATTGGGGAGGAATATCATGAAAAAAATTCTATTGTGTATTATGTGTCTTGTGCTGATGTTTTCGTTCTTCGCGTGTTCAAATGAAAAAAAAGAAAATCAGAGCACCGGCACTAATTCCAGCAAAGGTATTGATAAGGAAACAAGCAATAATTCTACGGAAAATGAAATATATATATATGTTTCAGTGTTGGACAACCTGGAATATTTCTATGACCATAGGTTGGGACTTGAACTTGCGGGTAAAGCTTTTGGTGTTAAGACAGAATATATAAGCCAGCCGGGATTAGATGTAAATAAGCAGGTTGAACAGTTGGAACAGGCAATTGCAAAAAAGCCTAGCGGGATAATAACTTTTGGCTCTGATGACGGTTTAATTCCCGTTATAAATAAAGCTATTGACGAAGGCATTCCTGTAGTAACGGTTGATGCTGATATTCCGAAATCAAAAAGGACAACATATGTTGGTACCGGAAATTATAATGCAGGACTTACAGGTGGAGAAAAACTGGCTGAATTAATTGGTAAAAAAGGAAAGGTTGCTATTCTTACCATTCCCGGTCAACCGAATTTAGAGCCAAGAGTCCAGGGTTATAGGGATGCTCTCAGCAAATACCCGGATATTGAAATTGTACAAATAGGTGATACAAAAAATGATGAAATCCAGGCAGTAAAAACAACGGCAGAAATTTTACAGAAATATCCTGATTTATCAGGAGTGGCAAGTGTTGAAGCAGCAGGCGGAATTGGTATTCAGACCGCATTGAAGGAAGCAGGAAAGGTTGGAAAGGTAAAGGTTGTGGCAATGGATAGGTCTACCCAGGTTCTCTCTGCTATAAAGGATGGCGTCATAGATGCTACTGTTGTTCAGCAGACGCAGCTAATGCCATTTTATGCAGTACAAATAATGAGGAACTTAAAACATAATGCAATGCCGATTTCTTCTGACAATAAGAAAGCCGGTATTACCGGTGCTCCTTATAGTGTTGATACAGGTACTGTAATTGTAGACAAGAATAATTTTGAGTATTTTGTAAGAAATAACTAAGACTACAGCTAAAAAAACTTATAAAGAGTTATAATTTTTTGAGCCGCCTTAAGCTCTGGTTTTCCGTATTGCCGGATGACTCGCTTTATACCACAAAATCAAAGAGACATTATTTTAAAAATCATGTACCTTGGTTTTTGTGGAGCGACAGCGACTCATTAAGCAATACGGAAAAATATGCTGCAAGTTACCTTAATTTTATGTGTTACAATAAGTTACATCGAAGTCCGGCACCTGGGCATTAAATTCTTACTAATTTTCCCATAAAATGCAAGTAAGTGCCGGACTAATAAATTTAATGTATATTTGGAACAATTGATAACCCAGGCTATGTGATGGAATTCATATAAATAAAATGATTTTTGAAATTAATTAAAAACCTGTTTATGGGTATATAAGAAAAGCATAAAGCCAGGGTATTACATCGGTAGCCTGTATTATTTTCTTAGAGGATTCCTGGTCAAATCCCATCTTTAAAAGATGGAGCTTTGGTTAAAATGAAAGGATGTATGCAGTGAAGGAAGTGTTATTGAAGGTAGAGGGCATTACAAAAAAATTTCCAGGCGTACTTGCTTTAAATAAAGTTAATTTTGAACTTTTTAAAGGAGAAGTACATGCAATTGTGGGTGAAAATGGTGCCGGAAAAAGTACATTAATGAATATATTATCAGGTATTTTACATCCTGATGAAGGGAAAATATCTTTATCCTGCAGCGAATTAAAAGTTGAAAATCCTTACATGGCTAAGGTTAATGGTATCAGCACCGTATATCAGGAATTAAGCCTTGCAGATTCTTTATCAATAGCTGAAAATATAATTACTTACCAGAAACCTTTAAAAAGGTTTGGCTTTGTTGATTGGGAAACTATGTATAAACGATGTGATAATTTATTAAAGCTTTTCGATAAGAAAGATTTAAAACCTAAAACCCTGGTTAAAGAGCTTTCATTAGCTGAAAAACAGGTGGTTGAGATATTGAAAGCCGTTTCGTCGGAACCGAGAATACTTATACTCGACGAGCCCACCTCTTCTCTTAGCCGGTTGGAGGTGGATAAACTGTTTTATTTAATAAGGCAATTTAAAAAAAAGGGAACGAGTATTATATATATATCACATCACTTAAGAGAAATTTTTGAAATTGCCGATAGAGTAACTGTGTTTAGAGATGGAAAAGATATATGCACAAACAAAATTGGTGAGGTTAAAGAGCAGCAGCTTGTAACAAAGATGGTAGGCCGTGAAATAAAGACTTTTTATATGGGATATAATAATATTTCTTCAAAAGAATACTTTATAGTAGATAATATTAGCTCTAAAAAGATTAAAAATATTAAATTTAATGTAAAAAAAGGCGAAATATTGAGCATATATGGACTTGTTGGAGCCGGAAGGACGGAATTGGCAAAAGCGATTTTTGGCTTGGATCCCATAGAACAGGGACAAATGTTTTTAAATGGCAGTGAAGTTAAAATTAAAAATCCTGCAATGGCAGTAAAAAATAGAATTGCATATGTCAGCGAGGACAGGAAAGAGAGCGGCCTGTACCTTGAAAAAACAATTCAAGATAACGTTGTTTCTTCAAAGCTTTATAGCTATCAGAAAATGGGATGGATGGATGATGGGCAGGTTAAAAAAATGGCTGAGAAGTATATCGGTTTGACAAAGATAAAGTGTTTTAGTGCAAAACAACCGGCTGCTACATTATCCGGGGGAAACCAGCAAAAGCTGCTTTTAGCAGCCTGGTTTCAAATTGACCCATTAATACTCATTATAGATGAACCGACAAGAGGCGTTGATATTGGTGCTAGAAACGAAATATATAATCTAATTAGAAATATGGCACAAGAAGGAAAGGGAGTAATTATTATTACTTCGGATTTGCCGGAAAGTTTGATTTTAAGTGACAGAATTATTGTTATGAAAGACAGAAGGATTGTAAAAGAGTTTTTAAGGGACGAGGCTACGGAGGAAAAAATAATTGCAAGTGCTACCGGGGTAGCAATATAAGGGGGAATACAATTGGCTAAAGTTATGACCAATATTAATATAAAATCAGGTATAGTTAGAATTTTTCAACTTCGGGAGTTTTTTCTTGTTGCTATGATAATTATGGGCTTAATAGTAATGTCTTTAATATCCCCGACTTTTTTAAGCAGAGGAAATCTCTTAAGCATGCTTATGGGGCTTACCATACAAGCTATAGTTGCAATTGGAATGACAATTGTCATAATATCAAAGGGCCTTGATTTATCTGTAGGTTCGGTATTAGCCTTTAGCAGCATGATTACAGCAATGAGTTTGAAGGCAGGAATACCGGTACTTGTTTCAATTCTAATAGGATTATTATCTGGTGCATTATTCGGGTTTGTCAATGGTTTTATTATAGCAAAGGTAGGGGTGAATCCTTTCATAACCACTCTAGGAACTATGATAGTAATCCGGGGGCTGGTACTGCTTATATGTAAAGGTATTGGAATATCCTCTCTTCCCCAGGGCTTCAATGTTTTGGGACAGGCCAAGTTGCTGGGAATCCAATCCCTTATCTGGATTATGGCAGCATTGGTTATTATATTTGAAATTTTACTTAGAAAACATGTCTTTTTCCGCTATAATTATTATTTGGGAAGCAATGAAAAAGCAGCATTGTTCTCAGGCTTTAAAGTTAACAAGATAAAAATCCTTGATTATATGATAAGTGGAGTTCTTGCTGCTTTATCCGGTATATTAATGACTGCCCGTTTAGGAAGCTTTTCTACCACATCAGGTACTAACCTTGAGATGAACGTTTTGGCAGCGGTGATAATCGGTGGTGCAAGCCTAAATGGAGGTGAGGGTTCAATTCTGGGGTCTTTCCTGGGATGCCTGCTTATTGCTTTCATTGGGAACGCATTGAACCTCCTTGGGGTTTCTGTTTATTGGCAGCAAATGATTATGGGATTGACCCTTTTGTTTGCGGTGCTGCTTGATGTTGTTACCTCAAGACGTAAGATGTCAACCAGGAAGAAAAGCATCGGTGCCAGGTAAAACCAACCTGCTTGCAAAAATAAATTATATATAATAATTTAAAGGAGGAGAATTATATGGATAGTTATAAAAAAATATTTGATATTTTACCTGAGGATTATACGGTTAAAAAACTTAATACAAAACCTTTTGCATTTCTTGAGGGACCCGTCTGGGATAAAAAAGATACACTCTATTTTTCCGATGTTTCAGGATGTAAAACTTATAAAATGTCTGCGGAGGGAAAGTTTGGGGTAGTAAGAGAGAACACAATGCATGGAAACGGTCAGGTGTTAGATAAAAATGGAAACATATTAACCTGTGAAATGTCTGAAGGCAGAATAGTAAAAGTAAGTCCTGTTACCGGCGAAGTTTTGGGCATAGTTGTTGATACTTATAAAGGAAAACGGTTTAATGCTACGAATGATCTTGTATTTGACGGTAGAGGCGGGTTGTATTTTACTGATCCCTATTTTGACGTTGGACCAAGGGACCAAGACGTTGAGGCCAGCTATTACTTAAACTTGTACGGAGAAGTTTTTTGTGTGGCGCAGGATTCCTCAAAGCCGAATGGATTAGTCTTATCACCTGACGGAAAGGTTTTATATATTAATGACACGGTAAATGTTACGGTTTGGGCCTATGATGTAAATAAAGACGGAAGCCTTTCCAAGGGCAGAAAATTTTGTGAAGTTATTCCTCCTGATCATTTAAAAATAAAAAATCCGCTGCAAGCTGCCGGAGAGGCTGACGGAATGGATGTAGATTCCGGAGGAAATCTTTATATTACTACATTTTCAGGGATCCAGGTATTTAGTAATTCCGGAGAGTATATTGGTCTGATACAAATGCCTGGAGACGAATCCCCTGCAAACTGTACATTTGGAGGCGAGGATATGAAAACGCTCTTCCTCACTGCGCGCACTTCCCTTTACAGTGTGGAGCTTCTTATGCCCGGAATAAAGTGATTTTTTTATAAAATACAGTATTTAATAACTGGACAAACAATATATGAAAATGGGAGTGAATTTTATGAGACTTAAGGATAAGGTTGCAATAATTACCGGCGCAGCCTCGGGAATAGGTAAGGCAGCTGCAATAATTTTTGCCAGGGAAGGCGCAAAAATTGTTGCAGCTGATATTGATATGGAAGGATGCAATAAAGCCGTTGAAAGTATTAAAGCAGAAGGTGGAGAAGCATTATCTCTTCATATAGATGTGTCTCAAGCAGGGCATGTTAAAAAGATGGTTAATTTAGCAGTTAGCACTTATAAAAAAATTGATATTTTAATAAATAATGCAGGAATATTTATTACCCAGTGCAGGGTGGGGGATGTGGAAGAAGAGCAGTTTGAGAAGACTTTTGCCGTAAATGTGAGAGGCCAGTTTCTCTGCGCCAAATACTGCTTACCTGAAATGATAAAAAATGGCAGCGGAAGTATTGTATGTACTGCGTCCATGTCTGGAATTGTCGGACAAAGAGCTACAGGGATATATAATGCTTCGAAAGCTTCAAGTATATTACTTGCAAAGAATATTGCCCTTGATTATGCAGAATACAAAATACGGGCGAATTGTATCTGTCCGGGATATGTAGATGACACGAAAATAAATGAAGAAATTTTTAAAGAAGCAAGGAAGGATGGGCATAAGTGGGATGAAATAGTAGGGATGCATCCTCTGGGAAGGGTAGGAACACCTGAGGATATGGCCTATGGAGCGCTTTATCTTGCTTCGGACGAAGCATCATTTGTTACAGGGACTACACTGGTAATCGACGGAGGCCTTACTGCAGTATAAGACGGAACATAATGTTTCATTTAGGGTGTATAAAAAGAAAACTTCATGCTTTCTGTTACCCCCTGAATAGTAACGGCAATTATGAAAAACTTTTGCAAATATTAAAAAAAGGCTTGCATTCGTATTTTTTCTATAGTAGAATAGTGGGTGCTGTGACGTGACAAACAATGAAATGGAAGGTTGCTACTAGCTATAGGTAATTTCCATGGAGAATGTCCGATTCCAGAAACCGGGCTGCAAGTCACTGTATATTATCAATATGGGAATATTTCCTATACAATTACTTGCCCAGGTGAGTTATGCCTTATCAGGCTCAATATGACCTGGGTTTTAAAATGAGAAGGAATGAAACACCCGGCATAGTGTACAGTAAAAAGCTTGTTGCACGTCAAGTTTAAGGAGGTTTTATGTATGGCAAACAAACAGAAGATTAGGATAAGGTTGAAGGCATTTGATCATCAAATCCTTGACCAGTCGGCCGAAAAGATTGTTGAAACAGCGAAAAGGACTGGTGCCAGAGTATCGGGTCCTATTCCCCTTCCTACAAAAAAGGAAGTTATAACTATTTTAAGGGCACCGCACAAGTATAAAGACTCACGTGAGCAGTTTGAAATGCGCACACATAAAAGATTGATAGACATACTGTTGCCAACGCCTAAGACGGTTGATGCATTGATGAGATTGGATTTGCCGGCAGGTGTGGATATAGAAATAAAACTTTAAATATGTTAAGTTCGCTTTAAAGATAAGTGAACCAATGGCAGGAGGTACTTAAAAAAAGATGAAGAATTTTATATTGGGAAAAAAAGTGGGAATGACCCAGTTGTTCGATGGAGAAGGTTTAAGCATACCTGTAACAGTTATTGAAGCAGGACCTTGTACGGTTGTGCAAAAAAAGACTGTTGAGAGTGATGGTTATGATGCGCTTAAAGTCGGATACGAAGATGTGGAAGCTAAAAAGCTTAACAAACCTGACAAGGGACAATTTGACAAGATAAAGTCAGGCTACAAAAAGCGCCTCAAAGAGTTTCGTGTAGAAGATGTTGAAAAGTATGAAATAGGGCAGGAAATAAAGGTTAGCGAAATGTTCCGGGCCGGAGATAAAGTTGACATTTCAGGGGTTTCAAAAGGTAAAGGATTTGCGGGAACAACCAAAAGATTCAACACCAGAATCGGAAGAATGTCACATGGTTCCAAATACCACAGGAGAGTAGGCTCAATGGGAGGAGGTTCAAGCCCTTCAAGAGTTTTCAAGGGTAAAAAGCTTCCCGGACATATGGGTGTAGATAATGTTACGGTTCAAAACCTGGATGTAGTCAGAGTTGACGAAGAAAGAAACCTTCTTATTGTTAAGGGTGCTGTTCCCGGAGTAAGAGGTGGATTCCTTGTAATAAGGGAAACGGTGAAAGCCTGAAACAACAAAGAGAGGAGGATAAAATATGCCAAATGTTAATATATATGATAAAGGCGGAAAGGTAGTAGGGGAACTGGAGCTCAATGAAAATGTTTTTGCTGTTGATATAAACGAAAGCAGTATGCATGCTGCAGTTTTGAATCAGCTTGCAAATAAAAGGCAAGGTACCCAATCAACCAAGACAAGAAGCGAGGTACGCGGCGGAGGTAGAAAGCCTTGGAGACAGAAGGGAACCGGTAGGGCCAGGACCGGTAGCATTCGAGCTTCCCACTGGGTAAAGGGTGGTATTGCACATGGACCAAAGCCAAGAAGCTATAAATATGCCATTCCCAGGAAAATGAAAAGAATTGCCCTTAAGTCGGCCCTCACTTCTAAGGTCGAAGATGAGAATCTATTTGTAATAGATGACCTTAAGTATGAAAGCATAAAAACAAAGCAGGTCGTAGAGCTTCTTGAAAATCTTAATGTTGATACGTCAGTGCTCATTGTTCTGGATAACAGTGATGAGATTCTGAGCAAATCGGCAAGAAACATTCAGGGAGTTAAGACTGCATTGGTTAATACAATAAACACATATGACATATTAAAATATGATAAGTTTATTACAACCAGGGAGGCAGTAGCAAAAATTGAGGAGGTGTACGCATAGTGAAGCTTGCGCAGGATGTTATTATTAAGCCGTATATTACTGAAAAAAGTAATGAGGAAATTGCAAATGGTAAGTACACCTTTATTGTTGCACCCAAGGCTACAAAAACTGAAATACGTATGGCAGTTGAGCAGTTATTTAATGTAAAGGTTTTGAAAGTAAATACTGCAAACTTTAAAGGCAAGATTAAGAGAATGGGTGTACACCGTGGACCCAGACCCAACTGGAAAAAGGCAGTTGTTAAAATTGACATGGAGCCTGGAGAAGAAATTTATCATGAAGCTAAAGGTAAGGAAGTTGCAGCTAACAGGAAATATAAAACTAGTATTGAACAATTTGGGGCTACTGAGTAGGATTAAGGTTCCGTATTAATATAGCAGGGAGTGAGAGGATTATGGCTGTTAAAAAGTTTAAGCCGACATCTCCGGCCAGAAGGTTTATGACTGTCTCAATAAATGAAAATGCAGTTAAAAAGAAACCTGAAAAGTCGTTATTAAGGCCCAAGAAAAAAACGGGTGGAAGAAATTCATATGGAAGAATAACCGTCAGGCACAGAGGTGGCGGGGCTAAACAGAAATATAGAATTATTGATTTTAAAAGAGATAAGGAAGGAATACCTGCAAAGGTAGCGTCTATAGAGTATGATCCCAACAGATCTGCTTATATAGCATTGCTTTACTATGTCGACGGTGAAAAGAGGTATATTCTTGCACCGCTTGACCTTAAAGTGGGTGATATGGTTGAAGCAGGAACCAACGCAGATATAAAACCCGGCAATGCGCTAAGGCTTTCAGATATTCCACTGGGTACCCAGATACACAATATTGAGTTGAAACCTGGAAAGGGAGGGCAGCTGGTCAGAGCCGCAGGCAGTTCAGCTCAGCTTATGGCCAAGGAAGGAAAATATGCCCAGGTAAGACTTCCTTCAGGCGAAGTACGATATATAGGTATGGATTGCAAAGCATCAATAGGACAGCTAAGTAATTTTGAAAATGAAAATATCAATATCGGAAAAGCCGGAAGAAAAAGATGGATGGGTATTAGGCCTACAGTACGTGGAGTAGTTATGAACCCTGTTGATCATCCCCACGGTGGTGGTGAAGGTAAGTCTCCCATAGGAAAGCCTGGCCCTGTAACACCATGGGGCAAACCTACATTGGGATACAAAACCAGGAAGAAACGTAAACAATCCGACAGGTTCATTGTTAAAAAGAGGAAAGGTTAAGAGAGGAGGATTGTTTTATGAGCAGGTCAGTTAAAAAAGGGCCCTTTGTGAGCCCCAAATTATTAAAAAGAATAGAGGAAATGAACAAGACCAATACAAAGAAAGTATTAAAAACGTGGTCGAGAGCATCAACAATATTCCCCCAAATGGTTGGACATACAATTGCTGTTCACGATGGAAGAAAGCATGTTCCAGTGTATATATCGGAAGACATGGTTGGGCATAAGCTAGGTGAATTCGCTCCTACCAGAACATTTAAGGGACATTCAAGGAACAGTGAAAGGTCGTCATCTTTAAGATAGGGACTATAGGTAAGCAGAAAGG
The DNA here is from genome assembly GCA_028280575.1 of Clostridia bacterium. GTDB lineage: Bacteria > Bacillota > Clostridia > Acetivibrionales > STF1-152 > JANQLN01. Next base: position 24,475 of record JANQLN010000126.1, on the reverse strand, counting down.
AGGAGTTGGGAATTGGAGAAGAGAGTTAAATCCAAAGAAGAGCTTATGGAAAACAAGGATCAATTGATAAAATCGTATTACTCTACCCAGCCCAAAAACAAAAAGGTGCAGCTCCTGGCTAAAAAGGAAAAAAGAGCACTTGGGATAGGTAAGGATATTGGTAAGGCTACGGCAAAATATGTAAGAATTTCAGCAAGGAAGGTCAAGATAGTACTTGATCTTATAAGGGGAAAAGACATTGACGAAGCCTACGCTATTATAAAATATACTCCGAAAGCAGCATCTGAAGTTTTAATAAAGCTTTTAAAATCCGCAGAATCAAATGCAGTTAATAACAATGAACTTGACAGGGATAGTCTTTATGTAGCAGAAGCATATGCAAATCAAGGTCCCACCTTAAAAAGGATTATGCCAAGAGCCAGGGGTAGTGCAGACAGAATCAGGAAGAGGACCAGCCATATAACATTGGTTGTTAAGGAAAGGAAGGCAAATTAGCCATTAAGGAGGTTGAAGAATGGGCCAAAAAGTAAACCCCCACGGTCTACGTATTGGAATTATAAAGGATTGGGATACCAAATGGTATGCTGATAACTCTGATTTCAGTGAATACCTGATAGAGGATGTTGAAGTCAGGAATTTTATCAAAAAGAAGCTTTTTATTGCAGGTATTGCAAGAATCGAAATTGAAAGGGCTGCCAACAAGCTCAAAATAAATGTCCATACTGCAAAACCCGGACTTGTTATCGGAAAGGGCGGCTCCGGAATAGAAGAACTCAGAAAGAGTATTGAAAAGATGACAGGTAAGAATGTTCTTATTAATATTACGGAAATTAAGATGCCTGAAATAAATGCGCAGCTTGTTGCAGAAAATATAGCGTCACAGCTGGAAAAAAGAATATCTTACAGAAGAGCAATGAAACAGGCAATGCAAAGAACAATGAAAATGGGCGGAAAGGGTATAAAAACCCAGGTGTCGGGCCGGTTAAACGGAGCAGAAATTGCCAGAACAGAGCATTATAATGAAGGAAACATACCGTTACAGACTTTAAGAGCAGATATAGATTATGGATTTGCCGAGGCTGACACAACCTATGGAAAAATAGGAGTTAAGGTATGGATATACAAAGGAGAAGTTCTTCCTGCTGTCGACAGTGACAATAAGTCGGAAGGGGGAGTTAGATAATGTTAATGCCAAAGAGAGTTAAAAGAAGAAGAGTTCACAGAGGCAGAATGAAAGGCAAGGCTTTAAGGGGAAACAAAATAACTAACGGTGAATATGGAATAAAGGCTTTAGAGCCTGCCTGGATAACAAGCAATCAAATTGAAGCTGCCAGGGTAGCCATGACTCGCTCAATAAAAAGGGGCGGCCAGGTCTGGATAAAAATATTTCCGGACAAACCGGTTACTCAAAAGCCGGCTGAAACCCGTATGGGAAGCGGTAAAGGAGCACCTGAATATTGGGTAGCGGTAGTAAAACCCGGTAGAATACTCTTTGAAATTGCGGGAGTATCGGAAGATGTTGCAAGGGAGGCATTAAGGCTTGCCATCCATAAGCTTCCGGTTAAATGTAAATTCGTTGCCCGCGGCGAAGAATTAGGCGGTGAAGTTAATGAAAGCTAATGAAATAAGGGAGAAAACAGAACAGGAACTGGAAAATGAATTAATTGAACTTAAATCCGAGCTATTCAAATTAAGGTTCCAGCTGGCAACAAATCAGCTGGATAATCCTATGAAGCTGAAAGAGGTTAAGAGAAATATTGCAAGGGTAAAAACGGTATTAAGGGAAAGGGAGTTAAACTTAAGCAGAAGCTGAAAAGGCAGAGAAAAGATAGTCGGAAAACAGACTTAAGAATGGCTTTGTAAGAGGCTTTGAAGCAATAGATAATTGGAAATATATTATATTTGAGAATTTAAAATATTCATCCTTATAAAGGCTTGAGGAGGGAGGTAGCAAATGTCCGATAGAAATTTAAGGAAAACAAGAGTGGGAAAAGTGGTAAGTGACAAAATGGATAAGACAGTTGTCGTTGCAGTTGAAGGAAGCGTAAAACACCCTCTATATAAGAAGATTGTTAAAAGGACATATAAGCTTAAGGCACACGACGAAAGCAATGATTGCAGGATAGGGGATACTGTTAAAGTCATGGAAACCCGTCCGTTAAGTAAGGAAAAAAGATGGAGGCTGGTTCAAATATTAGAAAAGGCTAAATAATCTGGTCTTTTTAAGAAGGAGGTACCACAATGATACAAGCACAAACGATGCTTAAGTCAGCCGATAATACCGGTGCGAAGGAATTAATGTGCATCAAGGTACTTGGAGGCTCCCGCAGAAAATATGCTAATATTGGAGATGTCGTAGTGGCTTCTGTTAAAAATGCAACGCCAGGCGGAGTTGTAAAAAAGGGCGAGGTAGTAAGATGTGTAGTTGTCCGAACAAAACGTGGAGTCAGAAGACCCGATGGATCATACATTAAATTTGATGAAAACGCAGCAGTTATTATAAAAGAAGACAAAAACCCAAGGGGAACCCGTATTTTTGGACCTGTTGCGAGAGAGTTAAGAGACAAGGATTATATGAAAATCCTTTCGCTGGCGCCTGAAGTTTTATGAAATGCTTTGGGTTGAAGTTTTAACTGTTTAGAGCTATAACGGGAGGAGGAGTTAACTTGGCAAATAAAATTCATGTAAAAAAAGGAGATACGGTATATGTGCTTGCCGGTAAGGATGCCGGAAGCAAAGGTAAGATACTGCATGTATACCCATCAAAGCAACAGGTAATTGTGGAAGGTGTTAATGTATCCAAGAAGCACAAAAAACCAAGAAGCAGAACACAGCAGGGCGGGATTATTGAACAGGAATCCCCGATACACGTTTCAAATGTTATGCTGGTTTGCTCAAGATGCGGGGTACCTACTAAAATTGCAAAAGAGATTACTGGCAATGGCCAAAAGGTCAGAAAATGCAAAAAATGCAATGAGGTAGTGGACATCGCAAGAGAAGCAAAAGAAGACAAGGAATAAATGTGCTGTATGTGACGTCTGATTTCTATGCAATATGACTTTAGAAATCTTGTATATTACAAAAGGCCGTATTGTAAAAATTAAAGATGCTGCATATGTATACGAGAAAGAGGAAAGGAGGCTTTTTAGGATGTCCAGAATGAAAGACAGGTATATTGAAGAAGTTGTTCCTGCATTAAAAGATAAATTTAAATATAAGAGCCCGATGGAGATTCCCAAAATGGAAAAAATTATTATCAGTATGGGGGTCGGAAACGAAATTAGGGAAAACCCTAAAGCTATGAATTCTGCCGTAGATGATCTTATGACGATATCGGGACAGAAGCCTATAATAACTAAAGCAAAAAAATCCGTAGCTAACTTTAAGCTCAGAGCAGGAATGGAAATAGGCTGTAAGGTAACTCTCAGAGGAGTAAGAATGTACAATTTTATTGACAAGCTTTTTAGTATCGCCCTGCCCAGGGTAAGAGATTTTAGAGGTGTTTCGGTGAATGCTTTTGACGGAAGGGGAAACTATTCCATGGGAGTCAGGGAACAGCTTATATTTCCGGAGATCAATTATGATAAGGTTGACAGGGTTAGGGGAATGAATATTACATTTGTTACCACTGCAAAGACTGATGAAGAAGCCAGGGAGCTTCTTAAGCTTTTGGGAATGCCGTTTAAGTAACAGAAGCTGAAAAGGAGGTAAGGTTAGTGGCTAAAAAGTCAATGATAGCTAAGCAGAAAAGGGAACCAAAATTCAACACAAGGAAGTACAATAGATGTAAGCTTTGTGGTAGACCGCACGCGTATATCAGGAAATTCGGTATATGTCGCCTGTGTTTCAGGGAGTTAGCCTATAAGGGACAGATACCGGGTATCAAAAAGTCAAGCTGGTAAATCCGGCTTTTAGGAAATGGAGGTTAGACACATGCAAGTTACAGATACTATTGCGGATATGTTGACAAGGATTAGAAATGCTGTATCGGCAAAGCATGATACGGTAGATATACCTGCATCCAATATGAAGAAGGCAATTGCGCAAATTCTTAAAGATGAAGGATATATACGGAATATGAATCAGTTTGATGACGGAAAGCAGGGAATAATCAGAGTTACTTTGAAATATACGGCCAACAAAAAAAATGTTATAACGGGAATTAAAAGGATAAGCAAGCCTGGTCTTAGAGTATATGCGGGCAAGGATGAAATACCTAAAGTACTGGGTGGATTGGGAATTGCAATAATGTCGACATCAAAAGGAGTTATGACAGATAATAAAGCGCGTAAGGAGAAAGTAGGCGGTGAAGTACTGGCATTTGTATGGTAAGGACAAGAAATTGCCGAAAAATCTTGTAATTGACAGTACTTTTATATAGAATAAGTAATATGTTTCTGAAAAGAGTTGGCAGTTATGGACTCACAATGTAAAGAACAGGAGGATGGAAAATGTCTCGTATTGGAAGGATGCCGGTAAAAATTCCGGCGGGAGTTGATGTAAAAGTTGATAAAGCTAATAAAATCATAGTAAAGGGAAAAGGCGGAACTCTTGAAAGAATGCTGCATAAAGAAATGATAATTGAAATAGAGAATGGAACAATAACTGTAAAAAGACCATCTGAAAATAAAATGCATAAATCACTGCATGGACTTACGAGAAGCTTGATAAATAACATGGTTGAAGGTGTAACCAAAGGATATGAAAAAACCCTGGTAATAAATGGTGTAGGATACAGGGCTCAAATGCAGGGCAAAAAGCTTGTTATGAATCTTGGGTATTCCCATCCTGTTGAAATGGAGCAGCCTGAGGACATAGTCTTTGAAGTGCCTGCAGCAAACAGGATAGTTGTAAAAGGTATTGATAAGCAGAAGGTGGGAGAATTTGCGGCAAAGATAAGAGGCAAAAGAAAACCTGATGTTTACAAAGGCAAAGGTATAAGATATGAAAATGAGGTTATAAGGCTCAAGGAAGGTAAAGCAGGCGCCAAGTAGTACTATGGCTTTTTTGTATTAAATTGTAATCCTGTATGAGAAGAAGCAGGAAGGAGATGTTATAATGGTAAAAAAGGTTGACAGAAAGAGCATAAGGCAGAGAAGACATATGAGAATCCGCCAAAGGATAAAAGGAACCGAAGAGCGTCCCAGGCTTAGTGTCTACAAAAGTATAACCAACATATATGCTCAAATTATAGATGATGTTAAGGAAGTAACTCTGGTTTCGGCGTCTACTCTTGACGGAGCTTTAAAGAGTAAGATAAAGTCGGCTGGAAATAAGGAAGCCGCAAAGGAAGTCGGGAAGCTTATTGGTCAAAAGGCTAAAGATAAGGGAATTACAAAAGTTGTTTTTGACCGCGGAGGAAATATTTATCATGGAAGAATCAAGGAACTTGCCGATGGTGCAAGAGAAGCCGGGCTTGATTTTTAGAGGAGGGAAAACAAATTGCAACGCATTGATGGCAGCACTTTGGATCTTAAAGAAAAGGTTGTTAACATAGGTCGTGTAACTAAAGTTGTTAAGGGTGGACGTAATTTTCGTTTCAGCGCGCTGGTAGTGGTTGGAGATGAAAACGGTCATGTTGGATGTGGGATAGGTAAAGCCACTGAAATTCCTGATGCAATAAGAAAAGGCATAGAAGAAGCCAAAAAGAACCTTATAAAAGTACCTATAGTAGAAACTTCTATTCCCCATGAGATAACCGGAATTTACGGAGCGGGAACGGTTCTTTTGAAACCTGCCGGACCTGGTACGGGAGTTATTGCAGGGGGACCTGTGAGAGCGGTACTTGAGCTTGCAGGAGTAAGAGATATAAGAACAAAGTCTCTAGGGTCTAACAATCCTATTAACATGGTTAATGCAACAATAACAGGGCTGTCCCAGTTAAAAACCATTGAAGATGTGGCGAGGCTCAGAGGTAAGACGGTTGAAGAAATATCAGGATAGAATGGAGGGAGCGTAAGTGGCTAAATTAAAAATAACTTTGGTTAAAAGTACTATCAAGGCAAGGGAAAAACAGGCAGCCACTGTAAGGGCCCTTGGTTTGAAGAAGATAGGAAGCTTTGTGGAGCAGCAGGATAATCCTCAAACAAGAGGTATGATAAAAAAAGTAAGTCACTTGGTAAGTGTGGAAGAAATATGAGGAGGTGTGTAGATTGAAGCTAAATGAACTTAAAGCTGCACCCGGGTCAAAAAAGGCACCTAAAAGAAAGGGCAGGGGTCATGGTTCAGGGAATGGTAAAACTGCCGGCAGAGGTCAGAACGGACAAAACTCACGCGCAGGCGGAGGAGTAAGGCTAGGCTTTGAAGGCGGGCAGATGCCCCTTTACAGGAGAATGCCAAAGAGGGGATTTAACAATAAAAGGTTTGCAACAATTTTTGCTGAGATAAATGTTGGGCAGCTTAATATGTTTGATGAGGGAACAGTTGTTACACCGGAGCTTTTATTGGAATCCGGCTTGCTTAAAAAGCTGCTGGACGGCGTGGTTGTTTTGGGCAATGGTGAAATAAACAAAAAGCTTACTGTTAAAGCTGCAAGATTTTCCGCATCGGCTTCAAGGAAGATAGAGGCCGCAGGAGGAAAGGCAGAGGTGGTATAAATGGGCGGTATGCTTGAGATACTGAGAAACGCCTGGAAAATAAAGGACCTCAGGAAAAAATTACTTTTCACGGTTGCCATGCTTATTGTTTACAGGATAGGATCACATATACCTGTGCCCGGACTTGATCCCGGGGAGTTTGAGAAGCTGGTTGGCCAAGGAGGCCTTTTCGGCTTTCTTGATATAGTAACGGGCGGTGCTTTCAGGCTTGCAACCATTTTTGCCATGAGTATAACCCCCTATATTAATGCATCAATTATAATGAACCTTCTAACTGTGGCTATACCCAGTCTTGAAAGACTGGCCAAGGAAGGGGAAGAAGGAAGAAAGAAAATTGCTCAATACACAAGATATGGAACAGTTATTCTTGGTTTCCTTCAGGCATCAGGTCTTTACTGGGGAATGAAAGGTGCAGTAGTAGGAGGAGGAAACACCTGGAATTATATTACAATTACTTTGACATTTACAGCAGGTACCGCATTCCTTATGTGGCTTGGTGAGCAAATAACAGAAAAAGGTATAGGAAATGGTATATCCCTTATAATTTTTGCCGGTATAGTATCCAGAGGACCAAATGGAGCGGCAGCCTTATATACAAATTGGGACCTTGGCAACTTCGGACCCAAGTTTGTTGGTTTTTTCGTAGTACTTGCCATACTTGCCCTGTTTGTAGCGCTTATAGCCGGAGTTATATGGGTACAGCAGGCTGAAAGGCGTATTCCGATACAATATGCCAAAAGGGTTGTTGGGAGAAAAATGTACGGAGGCCAGAGTACGCATTTGCCAATAAAGGTAAACCTGGCAGGTGTTATTCCAATAATATTTGCCATGTCGATAATGGCTTTTCCTTCAACAGTAATAGGTTTTGTAGCTCCCAATACGGAGAATGAAATATTGATTGCTCTTAGGGACGGCCAGGGTTCATGGGTGGGCGCTTTGCTACGTGCCATGCTGATAATGTTTTTTACATTTTTTTATACGATTATACAATTTAATCCCGTTGAAATCGCTAACAATATGAAGAAAAATGGAGGTTTCATACCTGGTATAAGACCCGGAAAGCCTACATCGGATTATATATCAAAGGTGCTCAACAGGTTAACCTGGTTTGGAGGACTTTTTCTGGCAACAATAACCATACTGCCTACAATAATTCAAATGATTACCGGTATGGATAATTTATGGTTTGGAGGCACGGCGTTGCTTATTTTAGTCGGCGTTGCGCTGGATACAATAAAACAGATGGAATCCCAGATGCTGATGAGGCACTATAAAGGATTTTTAGAGTAATACGTTTTTGCAGGTGGTATATTTTTAGAGCTTTTTTAGGAAAAAAGCAGGAGCGGAAATAATTATAGTTTTTTAGAAATAATTTGATTGGAGCAGGTAAAAAATGGAGGATATAATGAAGCTTGTTTTAATGGGTGCCCCGGGAGCAGGAAAGGGTACACAGGCCCAAATGCTTAAGGAGGAACTGAAAGTTCCGCATATTTCGACAGGGGAGATATTCAGGGACAATATTAAAAAGGGTACCGAGTTAGGGAAAAAAGCCAAGGAATTTATGGACAGAGGAGATTTGGTACCTGACAATGTAACAATTGGCCTTGTTGAAAACAGAATCAAGGAAGATGATTGCAGTGCCGGATTCATACTTGATGGTTTTCCTAGAACTGTAAAACAGGCAGAAAACCTGGATAGGATTTTAGAAAAATCGGGGGACAGGATTGATTGTGTTCTTAATATTGAAATACCTGATGAAAAAATAGTCAAAAGGCTATCAGGAAGAAGGGTGTGCAAGCACTGTGGAAAAACCTATCATATGAGCTACAGCCCGCCCGAAAAAGATGGTTTGTGCGACTTATGCGATGATGGGCTCATCCAGCGCAAAGATGACAGGGTTGAAACCATAAGGGAGCGGCTTAACAATTATCACAGGCAAACCAAACCCCTTATAGGTTACTACAGGGAAATGGGCATATTAAAAGAAGTTGACGGACAGGGAAGCATTGAAGGCACCTTTGAAAGCTTAAAAAAGATGCTGGGTGTTAATGAATGATGACAATAAAGTCAAAAAAAGAAATTGATTTAATGAAAAAAGCGGGAGAGATTGTAGCTTTGGCCCACAAGAAGCTCAAGGAAATAATAGCACCGGGTATTACAACCCTTGAACTTGACCGCGCAGCCGAAGAGCTTATAGGAAAAAATGATGCTATTCCATCATTTAAAGGTTACAAAAGCTACACAGGCGCTCATGATTATCCGGCCAGCATATGTGCTTCCGTTAATGAAGAGGTAATACATGGTATACCTGGTTTAAGAAAGCTTAAAAATGGTGATATTATAAGTATAGATATAGGCGCTTTTTACAAGGGTTTCCACGGAGACGCCGCTAGAACCTATATTGTAGGAGAAGCAAGTGAAATTGCCAAAAAGCTTATACGAGTAACAAGGGAAAGCTTTTATGAGGGTATAAAAAAAGCGGTGAATGATAACAGGATTGTTGATATATCGACAGCTATACAAGAACATGTTGAGAAAAACGGTTTTTCCATAGTCAGGGATTTTGTGGGGCATGGTATAGGCAGCCAGATGCATGAAGCACCGCAGATACCCAATTACAAGACAAAGGAAAGAGGGCCGAGACTGCAGCCCGGCATGACATTGGCTGTTGAGCCTATGGTTAATGAAAAGGGGTATATGGTATCCCTGAATAAAAATCAATGGACTGTGGTAACTGATGACGGAGGCTTGTCGGCTCACTATGAAAATACTATAGCAATAACAGATGGTGAGCCTGTTATACTTACCAGGTTAAATTGACGGCAATTGATAGTTATGTGAAAAGGATTCTGCAAGTGCCTGGGAAGCAGTTTCAGTAAATATCCGTGAACTTGTTTCATGGAAATAGATTTGAAAAGCAAGAGTAAGCCGGGGTGTGACGGATGGATGTGTCAGTTGGCGAGATTGTTCGCTCAAAAGCTGGTAGAGATGAAGGAAGATACTTTTTTGTAAGAAGTATAATTGATGACAATTATGTTTTGATAGTTGACGGAGATTTAAGAAAGCTTGAAAATCCTAAAAAGAAAAAAATCAAGCATCTTGAAGCAACCGGGCAAGTAGTAAAGCATGTAAAAGAAAAGCTTGAAGGGTACGGCAGAATATCAAATTCTGAGATGAAGAAAATACTGGCTGTTTATTTTACCGGATTGGAAGGTCAGATGTGATTTGTAAGAATAAGGAGGTTTTGGATTTGCCAAAGGAAGATGTAATTGAAGTTGAAGGTACGGTATTGGAAGCGCTGCCAAATGCCATGTTCCAGGTTGAATTGGAAAATGGGCATAAGGTACTGGCGCATATTTCAGGAAAACTAAGGATGAATTTTATTAAAATTCTTCCTGGAGATAAGGTAACATTGGAACTATCCCCTTATGACCTTACAAGGGGCAGGATCACATGGAGGGCTAAATGACCTGCATTTGATATTGATTTTGGTAAACAGCGCGAAGTATTTTTGGTTCAGGGGAAATTAATATTCGAGCAGGGTATTGATTATCCAAGGTAAAGTAACAAGTAAGGAGGTCTTAAAAAATGAAGGTAAAACCGTCAGTAAAGGCTATATGCGAAAAGTGCAAGATTATCAGGAGAAAAGGCAAGGTAATGGTAATATGCCAAAATCCAAAACATAAGCAAAAACAAGGATAGATTTTGAAACAATCTATCCTGGCAGTTGACAATTGGAGGCTTATAATAGATAATAAATAGTTGGAAATAAAAGCTTACAATTGTTTGGGTTTAAATGGAAATTACATCGGGAATGCGGCTGCACAGTTTTATATTGTGAATTCCGGATGATGGTTTATAAATAAGGATAAGCTTAGTAAAAGGTCATTATAAGCTTTAGATCGAACCTTGAATAAGAATTTAACGGAGGTGTGAAAGTTTATGGCTCGAATTGCAGGAGTGGATTTACCCAGGGAAAAACGTGTTGAAATAGCTTTGACATACATTTTTGGAATAGGTAGAACAAAAGCAAAGGAAGTTTTAACTAAAACGGGTATTGATCCCGATACCAGAACCAGAGATTTGACTGATGATGAAATAAGCAAGTTAAGAGAAGTTATTGAAAAGGAATTCATTGTAGAAGGCGATCTGCGTAGAGAAATTTCACTTAATATTAAAAGACTTGTAGAAATAGGCTGTTACAGAGGCAGAAGACACAGATCAGGATTGCCTGTACGTGGGCAAAGGACAAAAACCAATGCACGTACCCGCAAGGGACCAAGTAAAACAGTCGGTGCAAGAAAGAAGTAGTCTCAAAGAGAAGGAGGTTGAATAGTTAATGGCGGCAAAAACCAGAAGAGGTGCCAGAAGAAGAAGAGAACGCAAAAATATTGAACGTGGTGCGGCACATATCCGTTCCACATTTAACAATACAATAGTAACGGTTACCGATACCGCAGGAAATGCCATATCCTGGGCGAGCGCAGGTGGATTGGGTTTCAGAGGTTCCAGAAAGAGTACCCCTTTTGCAGCTCAAATGGCTGCTGAGACAGCGGCAAAAGCAGCTATGGAACATGGAATGAAGATAGTGGAAGTTTTTGTAAAGGGTCCGGGGGCAGGCAGGGAAGCAGCTATTAGGGCGCTTCAGGCAGCCGGTTTGGAAGTGAGTATGATTAAAGACGTAACACCCATTCCTCATAACGGATGCAGACCGCCTAAGAGGAGAAGGGTGTAATATAGGGAACAGAAAGATATCAGGTTAGGGAGCAGAGGCTGGATATTCCTGATAAGCGGCTGCGAAGCCAGGCTTTTAAACTGATTTCTGGTAATCTGTTTTCTAAAAATTTCAAAGAAATTTTTATCGGAGGTGTAAATAGGAATGGCAAGATATACAGGTGCATCTTGCAAGCTTTGCCGCAGGGAAGGTGAAAAGCTTTTTCTGAAAGGTGAAAGATGCTATACACATAAATGCTCAATTGGTAGAAGAGCTTATGCTCCTGGACAGCACGGGCAGCAAAGAAAAAAACTGTCGGAATACGGAGTACAGCTGCGCGAAAAGCAGAAAGCAAGAAGATTTTACGGGGTTTTGGAGGGACAATTCAGAAAATATTTTGAAATGGCTGCCAAGAAAAAGGGTATTACCGGTGAAACTCTTCTTCAGATACTGGAGAGCAGATTTGACAATGTAATTTACAGGCTGGGACTGGCTTTTTCGAGATCAGAAGCAAGACAATTGGTGACACATGGTCATTTCACCGTTAACGGCGGAAAAGTTGATATTCCATCATATCTGGTAAAACAGGGTGATGTGATAACTGTAAAGGAGAAGAGTAAAAATTCTCCCAAGATTAAAGAGCTGGCAGAAGCTCTTGGAAGCAAAGTGATACCTGAATGGCTTGATTTAGATAAGGAAAATTTGGTTGGCAGGGTTATTGGGCTGCCAAAAAGAGAGGATATTGATCTTCCTCTGCAGGAACACTTGATAGTAGAGCTGTACTCTAAATAATAAAATATTTTAAGCCTTGAAGAATATAGTTTGGGTATTGAGGTTTTGCTGATGAATCGGTTGCCCTCATAAAAGCTACCAGATAACAAGGGAGGGTTTAAGTATGATTGAAATAGAAAAACCAAAAATTGAGTGTATTGAAACAAGTGATGACAATACTTATGGAAAGTTTGTAGTTGAGCCTCTGGAACGGGGATATGGTACCACTTTAGGTAATTCATTGAGGAGAATACTTTTGTCTTCACTTCCCGGAGTTGCGGTGACTAACATAAAGATTGATGGTGTTTTACATGAATTTTCAACTGTTCCGGGTGTAATTGAAGATGTTACTGAAATCATGTTAAACATAAAGGAATTGTCTCTTATGCTTCACAGTGAAGGACAAAAAATAGTTTATATCGACGCTGAAGGTGAAGGTGCTGTAACAGCGGGAGACATAAAGGCTGATGCTGATGTTGAAATACTCAATACTGATTTGCATATAGCTACATTAAACGGTGAAAGCAGATTTTATATGGAGCTTACTATTAATAAAGGCAGGGGCTATGTAGCGGCTGAAAAAAACAAGCAGCAAGGGCAGCCTATTGGAATTATACCGGTAGACTCCATATATACCCCGGTGAAGAAAGTTAACTATACGGTAGAAAATACTCGTGTAGGACAGGCAACTGACTGGGATAAGCTTACCTTTGAGGTTTGGACCGACGGCAGCATAAAGCCTGACGAAGCAATTAGCCTTGGAGCTAAAATTATGAGTGAGCACCTTAATTTGTTTATTGACCTTTCAGACCAGGCTAAGAATACTGAAATTATGGTAGAAAAAGAAGAGACTAAGAAGGAAAAAGTGCTTGAAATGACAATAGAGGAGCTGGATCTCTCGGTCAGGTCATATAATTGCCTTAAAAGGGCCGGTATTAACACTGTTGAAGACCTTACGAACCGGACGGAAGATGATATGATGAAAGTAAGAAACCTTGGCAGAAAATCATTGGATGAAGTATTACAAAAAATGAAGGCTCTTGGATTGGCACTAAAGCCTTCAGAGGAATAATCGGTGCGATTTAAGCATAAAGGAGGTTTTAAGAATGCCTGCGTATAGAAAGCTGGGACGTGTTTCATCCCAGAGGAAAGCCATGCTGAAAGGGCTGGTAACTTCTCTTATTGATAATGGTAAAATAGAGACTACTGAAACCAGGGCAAAGGAAGTTAGAAAAATTGCGGAAAAGCTCATTAATCTTGCAGTTCGTGAAGCGGACAATTTTACTTCCAAACAGGTAAAGGTTTCAAAAGCCAGAGTGGATAGCGGAGGAAGAAAAATAACAATAAGTAAAACATCCAAAAATAATAGAAAGTATGAAGTAGTGGAAAGAGAGGAATCTACAGATATGAAAACTGTAGACAGCCCGTCCAGGCTTCATGCCAGAAGGCAGATTATCAAATGGATTTACAGATTTAAAGATGAAAAAGGTGTTAATAAGAATCTGGTTGATAAAATATTTAATGAATTGGCTCCAAAATATAAGGAGAAAAATGGTGGATACACTAGAATATACAAATTAGGCCCTAGAAGAGGAGATGCTGCCGAGATGGTTATTCTAGAGCTTTTATAAAAGCAGTGGACAGTTATATGAGCAATTTGCCTGTGTTTGATTTTTTTAAGCGGAGCATATTAAATTCAGCAGTATGAATAACAGGCTATACAAAATTTAGCATGCTCCTTATTTTAAAACCGGTCAAGGAGCAAATTGCTTTATATAAGAATAGCTGGTGCGGGATTAGGTTATATATTACGATATAAAGCTTAGTCTCTTTTTTATAAAATTAAGGATTTTTCTAAATGAATAGAGATATAATAAAAACAAAAAAAGCTAAATATGTATATAAAGCTTCAAGTATTGAGCATGGAGATGTAACAGCCGTGGATGATGTCACCGTCGAATTCCACGAGGGCAGCTTTACAGCAGTACTTGGAAGGAACGGTTCAGGCAAATCTACTTTTGCCAGACTTTTGAATGCTCTGCTTATACCGGTTGAAGGTGTTGTTTTTGTAGATAATATTGAAACCGGCCAGGAAGATTATATCTGGGATATAAGGAGAAATGTAGGAATAATTTTTCAAAATCCCGATAATCAAATAGTTGGTACCACAGTAGAAGAGGATGTGGCATTTGGTCCTGAAAATCTTGGTATACCACCCATGGAGATAAGGCAGCGTGTTGATGCTGCCATAGAAACCGTAGATATGGGAAGCTTTGTAAAAAACGCACCTCATCTTTTATCAGGAGGACAGAAACAGCGTGTAGCAATTGCCGGAATACTGTCCATGAAGCCTAAATGTATCGTAACGGATGAAGCCACATCCATGCTTGATCCGATAGGTAGAAAAGAAGTAATAAAAGTCCTGAAAAGACTTAACGAGGAGGAAAAAATCACTATAATCCACATAACTCATCATATGGAAGAAGCTGCAATTGCAGACAGGGTAATTATATTTGACAAGGGTAAGCTGGTCCTTGACGGCTGCCCAAAAGAGGTTTTTTCCAGGGTGAAAATAATTAAACAGCTTGGATTGGAGGTACCTCAGGTAACTGAGCTTTTTTATGATATTAATATGGAAGGATTTGATCTGCCGTTAAGCGTAATAGACATTGATGAAGCATATAAGGCAATTGTTAAGAGATTAAAATAAGGTTAAGCCGTATTGTTTTGGAGGGGAAAATGTCAATTGTAATTGAAAACCTATCATATATTTATATGAAAGGCAGTCCATTTGAAAAAAAGGCTTTGGATAAAGTTAATTTAAATATTGACAAAGGTGAATTTGTGGGTATAATTGGACATACAGGATCGGGAAAATCAACTCTTGTGCAGCATTTGAACGGATTGTTGAAGCCTACCAGCGGAAGTGTAACAGTTAATAATCTTAACGTTTCAAACAGGAATTTGAAGGAATTGAGAAGACAGGTTGGTATTGTATTCCAATATCCCGAGCATCAGCTTTTTGAGGAAACGGTATATAAGGATATTGCTTTTGGCCTTCAAAAGATGGGTTTATCAAAGGATGAAATAGATAACAGCATATACAGGGCAATTAACACAGTCGGTTTAAGTGAAGACATACTTTTAAAATCTCCATTTGAACTGTCGGGAGGGCAAAAAAGGCGTGTTGCTATTGCGGGAGTAATTGTCATGGACCCTGATATTCTTGTCTTGGACGAGCCGGCGGCAGGCTTGGACCCCAGGGGCAGAAATGAGATTTATGACTATATGAAAAAGCACCATTTTGAGACAGGAGTGACAGTCATACTTGTCTCACATAGTATGGACGACATAGCAAGACTTGTAAACAGAGTGATAGTGATGGATAACGGAAAAATTGATATGGACGGAAGCATAAAGGATGTTTTCAAAAATATTGACCATCTTGAAAGCCTTGGATTGTCCGCTCCACAAGTATCCTATTTAATGAGGAAGCTTAAAAAGATAATACCCCAAATAGATGATGAAATATATACGTTAAAGGATGCTAAAAATGAAATAATCAAGTTTATAAGAAAGGATTAATAGCTAATATGCTTAGAGATATAACTCTCGGCCAGTACTATCCTGCGCAGTCAATAATACATAAAGCGGACCCGCGTATAAAAATAGTTATTACATTTGTATATATGATAGTTATTTTTATGGTAAAAACATTTACAGGATATGGTATGGTTGCTGCTTTTACACTTATAACAATAATTATCTCCGATATACCTTTAAAGTATACTTTAAGAAGTCTTAAGCCAATACTATTTATCCTTTTGTTTGTTGCTGCAATAAATCTTTTTACTGCAGATGGAACACCTGTTTTTGAGTACGGCTTCATTCGCATTACATATGAGGGTATACTCCTTGCAATCAAAATGTCTCTAAGGCTGGTTTTACTCATAGTCTCTGCTTCACTTTTAACGCTAACAACTACTCCCATACTGCTTACCGATGGATTGGAGAAGCTAATGGAGCCCCTTAAAAGAATAGGATTGCCGACCCATGAGATTGCTATGATGATGACCATAGCACTAAGGTTTATACCTACCTTGCTGGAGGAAACGGATAAGATTATGAAAGCTCAGGCAGCAAGGGGAGCAGATTTTGACACCGGAAACCTGATTCAGAGAGCAAAGTCATTTATACCTGTACTGGTGCCGCTTTTTGTAAGTGCGTTCAGAAGAGCAGACGAGCTTGCAACAGCAATGGAGTCCAGGTGTTATAGAGGAAGTGAAGGAAGGACAAGAATGAAGCAATTGAAGATGAGTATCGTGGATTTAAAAATAGGAATTGCAATGCTTTTATTCATTTGTTTTTTAATAGCCATTGAATATTTTGTTTGAGGAGGAAATATATGTATTACATAGGTGTTGATTTAGGAGGTACGGGCATAAAGGCAGGGCTGGTTGATGAAAATGGCAGACTGATTTGTAAAAACAGCATACCTACAGGTGCAGGAAGGCATTATGCTGAAATTATTAAGGATATGGCCATGCTGGCTGCAAAGGCAGTTAAGGATGGGGGAGCGGACATAAAAGAGGTTAAGTCAATAGGAATTGGAAGTCCCGGAACTCCCAATAATAAGGAAGGCGTACTTGTTTATACAAACAATATTAATTTCAGGAACGTACCAATGAGAGCGGAAATGCAAAAGTACATAAATTTTCCGGTATTTATTGAAAATGACGCTAACTGTGCGGCATTGGCAGAAAGTGTGGCAGGTGCGGCAAAAGGTGCTGACAGCTCTATAACAATTACCCTGGGAACAGGAGTAGGCGGGGGAGCCATAATTAATGGAAAGATATACAGCGGCTTTAATTTTGCCGGTCCCGAAATGGGACATATGGTAATTGTTGCAGATGGAGAATACTGCACATGTGGAAGATTGGGATGCTGGGAAGCTTATGCATCAGCTACCGCAATAATCAGAGAAACCAGAAAAGCAGCCGCCGATAACAATAAGTCAATAATAAACAAGCTGGTTGAGGGAGACTTGGACAGGATTGATGCAAAGACAGCATTTGATGCGGCAAAGCAGGATGATGAAGAGGGCAGGAGAATTGTAGACTGGTATATAAAATATCTTGGTGAGGGTATTACAAATATTATAAATATGTTCCAGCCAGAGGTGTTTGTCATTGGCGGAGGAGTAAGCAAAGAGGGTGAATACCTGCTGGAGCCTTTAAGAAGGTACGCGGATGAAAAACAATATGCCCGTGAAGAAGTCCCGCATACGAAAATTGTTAAAGCCCAAATGGGAAATGATGCAGGAATAATAGGAGCTGCGATGCTCGGAAAATAAATGCGGCAAAGAGGACTGTCCCCTGTCGCACTGAATTATGGTTGATATGATGAGGAATATAAAGCTCATAATTGAATTTGACGGTACTTTCTACAATGGATGGCAAAGCCAGATAAATGCAAAGGCTGTTCAGGATGTTATTGCCGCTGCTATTCATAAGGTCACCGGTGATGAGTGCAAGCTGACTGGCTCCAGCAGAACAGATGCCGGAGTTCATGCTTTTGGTTATACGGCAAATTTTAAAACCGTATCACCCATACCTGGTGAAAAGTTTTCCTATGCATTAAATTCAGTTCTTCCTGATGACATTGTAGTTAAAGGCTCAAGTGATGCTGACAGTGAATTTCATTCCAGGTGCTCTGCCCTGGCTAAAAAATACAGGTACCTTATACATAACAATGAACAGCCGTCGGCCTTACTCAGAAACAGAGCATGGCATGTAAGCAAACCTCTTGATATAAAAGCAATGAAGGAAGCTGCGGGCTGTTTTGTCGGGGAATATGATTTTTCGGCTTTTAAGTCCGCAGGAAGCTCCATAATAAATAATGTCCGGAATATTACAAATACTGATTTAGAAGTAAATAATGGATTAGTTAAATTTGAAATTACAGGAAATGGTTTTTTATATAAAATGGTACGTATTATAGCCGGTACCCTTGTAGAGGTTGGGGTTGGAAAAATATCGCCCGAAGATATTATCGGAATTATTGAAAGCAGGAACAGAAATAATGCAGGAAAGACTGCTCCGCCGCATGGTTTATATTTAGTTGAGGTATTCTATCCTGGAAAATATAAATAAATGAAACTTGACTTATTCAGTGCTATCATTACATATATGAAAGAAATAGAAGAAAATACGCGTTAAATTAAAATAATTGCAAAATATTCTTGACACATCATTTTAGCTGTATTAAAATGTTATAGTGTCAAATTTGGGTATGAATAAATTATGGGATAAAAATAAGAGGTAAGTAAGGTTTTATATACGTTTAATGAATAAGATATTGTTTCAGGGAGGTAACCAGATGAAAACATATATGGCCAAAGCAAGTGATATTAAGAGAAAATGGTATGTTGTAGATGCCGAAGGCAAGCCATTGGGAAGACTTGCCAGTGAAGTAGCAAAAATTATAAGAGGAAAGCACAAACCACAGTTTACTCCTCATGTGGATGTTGGAGATTTTGTTATTGTATTAAATGCCGACAAGGTAGTTCTTACGGGTAAGAAGCTTGACCAGAAGTATTACAGGCATCATTCCGGGTATCCGGGCGGACTTAAGGAAGTAAAGTATAGAAAATTCCTTCATGATAAGCCTGAAAGAGCAATTGAAAAAGCTGTTAAGGGAATGCTTCCTAAAAACAGCCTTGGAAGAGCTATGGGTAAAAAGCTTAAGGTTTACAGGGGTTCGGAGCATAAGCACCAGGCCCAAATGCCTGAAAAGCTTGAGATCAGCATATAATAATCGAAGGGAGGTTATTTTGATATGTCTAAAGTACAGTATTATGGAACAGGCAGAAGAAAAAAAGCGATAGCAAGAATGAGACTGGTACCTGGAAACGGGAATATAAAAATAAACGGCAGGTCTATTGACGATTACTTTGGTCTGGAAACTCTGAAGGTTATTGTGAGACAGCCCCTGGCACTTACCGAAACTTTAAACAAGTTCGATGTTATCGGGAAAGTTGTTGGCGGAGGATTTACAGGACAGGCGGGAGCAATAAGACATGGAATAGCAAGGGCACTTATAAAGGCTGACGAGGAATTGAGGCCTTCACTTAAAAAAGCAGGATATCTGACAAGAGACCCAAGAATGAAGGAAAGAAAAAAGTATGGATTAAAAAAAGCAAGGAGAGCACCACAGTTTTCCAAGCGTTAAGACTAGTGGTCTGTTAAGTTATAATTTGTGGTTGAATTGCAGTAGATTTTTTCGTAGTACAAGGCGGAGGAGGTGCGTCCGGCACTTACATGTAAGTGCCGGATAATCCGACGACAACGCTGTAATGTGGAAAAATATGCTGCAATTTACTATGAATTATAAGCTTAACAGGCCACTAGGGATATTAAACTTTTGCATACTGCTTTGGAGAAGTTCCGGTATATTTTTTGAATGTCCTGATAAAATGTGAAACATTTCCAAACCCTACCGTTTCACATACGGAAGAAACCGAATATCCTTCGCGTAAAAGTTTTTTTGCCTCAATAATTCTTAAGTTGATTATATAATTGTTTATTGTAAAGCCTGTAGCTTTTTTAAATAAATAACCCATATGGTATCTGCTTATATAAAACTTCATTGCTAATTTATCCAATGACAGATTTTCATTAAGGTTGTTTCTTATATAACGAATTACAGGCTTTACTCGTGCATATTCAAACTTTTCCATATTGATACCGCACTCTGTTGTTGATAAATTATACAGTGAGTTTACCATAAGAAGTATTTCGGCAAGATATATCTTTCTGTATATATCAGATCCATAACAGTTTGACTGCATATACTTTTGGGTTTTTTTTATGAGTTCACAAAATAATTGTGAATTTCTATTATCAGTGCTGATTTTGTTAAAATGTCCGGGTTTCCTATTCAAAAAGCAATTTAATATATCGGTATTCATGGTTGACAGGCCTTCTATAAAATCTGGCTTGAACAAAATAATGCAACGTTCGTAATTTATGCTGGGAGGTATAATTGTTTTATGTATTTCCATACTGTTGAAAATAAAAATATTTCCTTTTTCAACCTCATATACACTATCTTCTACGAAATATTTTACACCATCGCTCATAGCGTAATATATTTCATATAAATCATGAAAATGAAAATCTTCCATATGCCACCGGGTTGTAACATTATGGGATATTTTAAATTCCGTATTGAAATTGGCTTTTATACTTGTTCTTTTACTTTCCATCCAGCTTTTCCTTTAAACAAAATAATTATAAATAAATTATAAACAGTATTCCCCGGATATGCAAATTTTTATTTTAAATATGCAAAGATTTTGCATATAAGCTCATGGTATAATTTTTTTTAAGAGGCAAACCTTACAAAATAGTTAAAGAGAGGTGAAAGTCGAGTGTCTGCTCGGCAAAGTCATGGAAAATATTATTAACTTCTATTGTGAGAAAATAAAGCAAGGTAAACAAAGATATGAAAAAGCAGTAAAGCTGCAGATGGATGTCTGGAATGGAAAAAGGGCAGCCGGACATCCTCTTTTGCTAAAATGTGAACTCAATGGGGATTTAAAAAATAAGATACCGGATTATAATTACAAGGAAATACACTATGATAGTCAAAAAATGCTGCTTTTCGGTTTAAAACAGGCAATGTACGCAGTGGAAGGAAATTGTGAAGCGGTACCTTCGGTACGGGCAAATATGGGATGCGGCATTTTTGCTAATTTTTTCGGGTTGGAACAGGATTTATTTGAGGACAAAATGCCGTGGCTGTCACAAAAACTTACAAAAGAAGAAATAATGAATATGGTTCCTGAAGACTTAAAACCCGGGGATCAATTTAAAAAAGGTCTGGAGCATATGGATTATATGGCAGATAAACTTGAAGGAACAGGCTGCCTGATTTTCCCAATGGATTTACAGGGTCCATATGATATGGCCCATCTGGTTTATGGAGATAATATATTCTATGATATGTATGATGACCCGGAGTTTGTGCACCATGTTTTGGATTTAAGCTGTCATGCAATAATTATGGGAATGGAGGCATGCCTTAATTTAATTCCGGGCTCAGAAAATATGGTTGCACACTATAATGACCTGGTAATTCCTGCAGACAAAGGAGGTATAAAAATAAGTGAAGATACCTCTACCCTTATTTCAAAGGAGCAAATTGAAGAGTTTGTTATACCCTACACAAGAAGGATACTCAAGCATTTTGGAGGAGGATATATACATTATTGTGGAAGAAATGACCACTTGTTAAATGCAATAATGAATGAACCGCTTGCTTTAGGGTTGAATTTGGGAAATCCTGAGATGCACGACATGGAAGAAATAGTTTGCGGATGTGCAAAAAATAAAAAGGTTTACTATGGCTTAATACCCGGAAAAGAAGGTGAAACATACGAGCAGTATTTCAAAAGATATCTGAATGCTTCCCAAAATGATGGAGTATATTGGCTTTTGCTCCAATACAACTGCAATTCAAATAACCACAACAAAATAAAAGAATCCTGGATAGGGTACACTTCTTCACAAAGAACACAGGTTTGACAACATGCGTTCTTTGTGTTGGGGGGCAGCTTGTTCAATATTGTGTACCTGCCCGTCCGGCATGGACCTGTTTTTTGCTACTGGATTTGTGCAGCAAGTATGTTAAACGTATCCTCTTCCTGTTTTCCTACATACCGATAATTGTCCTGGTTCCAATATCGAGGGCAAACATCAAATCCTTCGTGTCCATCTGTTACCTCTCCTTATTTTGCGTGTAATCTTCAAATATATTTTTAAAATTTTACAAAATTAATATCAATTCTTCTTGAATAATAAGAAATAATGTAAATCACATAACCATTGGAATGGATAGTACATATATTTTACCGATGTACGCAACTTTTTTACTTTGTCAGTATTTGTACTATCCATATCGGAAATATGCCGTTTACTAAATGGATAGTCACTTATTATAATAAAAGCATAAGCTACGTAGCTTAAAATAAGGTGCAATCTAAAACTTACATGCAATTTGAGAAAATGGAGGAGGGTTGCAAAAATGAGTAAAAATTTGCTTAAAATTTTTATTATGTTAATGGTAACGGTATTGTTGGTAAGCAGTTTTGTTGGGTGTGGCAGAAATGAAGTAAAAGGTCCTGAGCCCGATTCACAAGAGAATGGAAAACAAATAGAGGAAGAAAACGAGCCAGAACATGTAACATATACGATTTTCAAACACCTGAGTTGTCCTGAGTACCCAAAGGATGGACAGCCCGCAAAGGATATCATTCTTGCTGCAATGGCAGAAGCCGGCATTAAAAATGTTGATTACGTGGCCACATTTGTAAGCGGCGCCGATTATAAAACCAAGCTGAATGTATTGGTGGCCTCAGGTGATCAGCCCGATGTATTCCAGATTCACTCCAATGAGATTGAAAAGTTTTCTACGGCGGGTGTTATAACGCCGTTGGATGAGTATTATCATTTAATGACAGGCTATCAAAAATTAGCTGATGAAAGAGATTTGGACGCTTTGTCCTATGAAGGTGAACTTTATGCGTTTCCAAACCTGTTTAGACCGGAGCCGATTAACGGTAAAAACTTGCACGGTATTGCCATAAGATTTGACTGGCTTGAAAATTTAGGCCTTGAGGTTCCGAAAACAGTTGACCAAGTGTATACGGTCTTAAAAGCATTTAAATCTGACGACCCTGACGGAAATGGTGAAGATGATACTTATGGATTGGGCGGCTTTGCCAACCAATGGTTCAACCCCTTGTTTGGAGCGTATGGCATCTATATGCACAACGGCGCGCCATACAGATCATGGATGGAAGATGGTTCGGGCAAAGTCGTTCATTCCACAACCCTTCCGGGAACAAAAGAAGTATTAAAGCTTTTGCAGGATTGGTATAAAGAAGGGCTTATAGATCCGGATAAGTTTGTTATCGGAGACAAACAAGCAGTGGAAAAATTCTCAGCTTCAAAATTCGGTTTGTATTCCGATGATACGATTTGGAGACTTCATACTGCAAGAAGTGCCCTGGAAAATGTTGATGGAGAAGTTTCGGGCTTAAATGATAAAATTGTCTGTGGGATGATTCCCGCCATTGAGGGGCCCGGTGGAAAAGGAATACCTCACCCCGGGGTTAGAACCAGCGGTATGGCGGTATCCACTAAGGCTCTTGAAAAAGATCCCCAGCGGCTATTCAAATTCCTTGACTTCTCGTGTGATATTGACAACGGCGGTATGATGCTTGTGACCTATGGTGTTGAAGGGGAAGATTATAAGTTTGATGAAGAGAAGCAGCTGATTTATGATCGCATAAAGACCGCTGATTTAAGAGGCAAAGGATTTAACAATCCTGTTAGATTCATTAATGTTATGGACAGAAGATGGATGGATCCGGCAGATGAACGCGTAAAGGACATTATGCTTATTAATGATCCGGAGCAAATCATACATTCAGAATTCTATAAATCCGTACCGGCCATGAAGGATTATCCGGACGTATTTGAAAAGCTGTGGCCCGAATATTTCTCAAGAATTGTTACCGGAGAATTCTCTGTGGATAAATGGGACGAATATGTAGAAAAATTTTATAAACAGGGCGGACAGCAAATAACCGATGAAGTGAATGAGGCATTAGGGAGATAAGTAGGATATCGTTGTTTTGGGGAGCGGTTTATGGCCGCCCCCTAATTACGGTAAAGAGACAATAAAGATGCCCAATTACATAAGCAATAGCATTAGAAATATAATCTGTATGGAAGCAGTCGTATAAACCTGAGGTCGGAGGTCAGAAGGCGGCAGGAAAGGAGAGAAGAGAAGAGAAAATGAACGATGCATCTTTAAAAAAGCATTCTATAGCAGTACACAAAAAGCCATTCGCATTTGTCAAAAATCTAAAAAAATATGGCTGGTATTATGCGATAGGCCTGCCGGGATTATTAATACTGTTCACCTATAGATATCTTCCGATGGGAGGGTTAATCATCGCCTTTAAGGATTATCATGTTAATAAAGGCATATGGGGGAGTGAATGGGTCGGACTGAAATGGTTTGAAATGCTATTTATAAATGGAGACTTTGCTGCTGCATTTACCAATACTTTAATCATCAGTATGCTGAAACTGCTGTTTTACTTTCCCGTACCCATTATTTTGGCCCTGCTGATGAATGAGTTGGCCAACAGATATTATAGGAGGGTCGTTCAGACAATTATATATTTACCCCACTTTATTTCATGGGCCATATTGGCCGGGATAATTTTTACACTTTTATCGCCGCAAACGGGAATATTGGGTGTATTCGGCATCAAAGAGTCGCCATTACTGGACGGAGGAAGTTTTAGGTGGCTGCTAGT
>JANQLN010000068.1 GCA_028280575.1 Clostridia bacterium | reverse complement strand
ATCTGAACTACGGATGGTGAATATGCCGGGTAGCCTTTTTCAAGGTTCTAGACACTTACATTTTCTTAATGATTGGACTGATAAATGTTTCATTATACGTGTAAATTTATACCTATTTTAAAAAATGGGGAAACTCGAATTCAAAAATAACTATTATGCAGCATTTACATTTAAACTTAATATTCTGCAGGTCTTTCATGGCAGTTAAAGACAGCCTTATGCATCCTGATAATCATTCTCTTTCTCATATCACATAATACATCCCTGTAAAGTGAATTATGTACGATATTGTTTAGTTCGTCAGGGTCATTCACTAAATCGTATAATATCTCAAGGCCCTCCGAATCACAGTAATACTTATATTCTGCTGTTCTTACAACAGCTTTCCTGCTGCCATAGGGTTCAAAGTACTCGGTAAAAGCATCCTCCCTATGGCTTTTGATTTTCCCTTCAAGCAGATTTTTAAAGGACTTTCCCTGCACGGCTGTGGGAGTTTGGATTCCGCAATAATCAAGTATTGTGGGAACTACATCTACAGCTTCAACTATTTCGTCAACTACTGTTCCTGGATTGATTTTCTGAGGATATGTCATGATAAACGGTACCCTTGTGATGCAATCATGTCCGGGCATATCCTTCTGAACCTTTCCGTGGTCCCCGAGAAACTCTCCGTGATCCGATGTAAATATAACTATGGTATTATCAAAAATACCTTCACTCTCCAATGTGGCAGTGATTTTACCCACACAGTCATCCACATGGGATACCAGCGCAAGATAGTGTGCTCTTATTACCTGCCATTCCTTCATGGAAATATTTTTTAGATCCGGAGCAAATGCTTCTTTTTCACCTACTTTAGGCAGTGGCATCATTTCAGCGTTATACATGTCAACGAATCTTTTAGGCGGGTTTACAGGAGGATGAGGTGCATAAAAACCGGCTATGGCGAAAAACCGGCTTTGTTTGTTTTCGCTCAAGTACCTGCATATCTCTGAGGTAACAAAAGAAGCTTGAGTATACTCTTGTGCGCCTTGAAAAACATACGGCTGATGCGTATCCCTTGGCAAACCGGAAAAAATTTTATGTTTGTATTTTAATGCTCCGGGAGACAATGAACATGCAACTTTATCTACCATACAAGGGTCCAGGCATTCCACCCATTTAAGGTAGGCATCTTCATAACAGGCCGCGTCATCAGAAATAACAGCATTGTCAAACCCGTAATCAGGATAAGGGTCACGGTGGTCCCTATGGGCATGGGGCTGGAAATGCAGCTTTCCTATTTGTGCCGTTTTATAGCCATAGGGCTTAACAGTCCTTATTATAGAAAGAGTATCCTCAGGAAGAGGAGAACCATTGGCACCTATACCTATGGAGCTACAGTAACGGCCTGTTAAAAAAGACATTCTGCTGGGCATACAAACCGGGCTCTGGACAAAATAGCGGTCAAACCTGACACCCTTTTCTGCAAGCCTATCAATATTTGGAGTTATTGCATGCTTATTCCCGTAGCACCTTAAAGAATCCCACCGCTGCTGGTCTGTATATATTAATAATATATTGGGCCTTGATAAGGTATACATATTTGATACTCCTCCTTAACTATTGGCTCTGCTCTTTCTCCACTTCTCCAAATCTGCATGCATTCGCCATGTGTGCCGGGGCTTAAATCCTAAAATCTTTTTTATTTTACTGTTATCTATGGCAGTTGCGTCACCCTGCAGACTTTCCTCCTTAACAGGTACTTGCGGAAAGTATGATTTAATCAAATTAAGAATTGGCTCCGGCGAAAGAACATGGTCGTCGGCAATTACGTTAAAAGTTTTAAAACCCAGGGATTGGGGGTGTTCAACGGCAAGCCTCACAGCTTGTGCAAGATCCCGGACATCACAGTATGCCCACAAATGCCGCCATGCCGCATCATCAGGACAGCCGTGCATTGCGTCCAGGAACCATTTTTCATAAAATTGCGGCAATACCGCCCATGGAAAACGCAGGCATATGGCATCCATTCCTAAAAGCCTGTTATATGCTGCGGCAATTTCTTCACATACGGCTTTTGACAGTGCGTAGCAATCCTGCCCTAACAGAGGATGAGTTTCGTCCAGCGGTAAAAAACGGGGAGGGAACTTTTGGCTGGCCCAGCAAAAACCATAGGCTGAAACGCTTGAAGCTAAAATAACCCTTTTAATTCCCAGTATCCTTGAAGCTTCAAACACATTACAGGTAGCTGAAGCATTATTGGAAAATGTTACATGGTTTGCTTGCTGCTCTAATTCGGCAATTGCACCAAAGTGAACAACAACCTCTGCGTTTTCCAAAGCCCAGAGAGCTTCTCCCATTTTTCTCAAATCGGCCTTTCTCACTTTAATGCCAATATCGAGTTTGTTCATGTCAATACCTATAACATGATGTCCCGCACCTGTCAGCTCATTTAGCAGGTATGGCCCTATACCTCCGCATATTCCTGTGACCGCAACTTTTTTGTGTGTTTTTGTTTTACCCATGAAAAATATTCCCCCTTCACTTTTTTGTTGAGCCGTTACTATCTAAACAGTCAATTAAATGGTCTCTTAAAATAACCGTTTCACCGATGCAGTCAATATCATCCATATCCATCCAGCGGCTATGGACATATTCTATACATATAACACCGTTATACTGACGGTTTTTTAAATAATTTACAATTCTTGTAAAATCGATTTCTCCGGTTTCATATTTGCATTGCAGTTTTCCGCCCCTGGCCTGACGTGCATGCCAATGGCTGGCATACCCGTTTAATATCTGTATTTGTTCATAAGGAAGGCAATTATATGCAAAATGTGAATAGTCCAGGGTAAGAGTAAGGCCGTCTATTTGCTTTAGTATTTTCAGCATAAGGCCGGGAGTCCATGCTATACTTTGGATATGCGGTTCCACACGTACCTTGATACCATAACTGCAAGAGCTCAGCATTGCCAGGTGCAATTCTTCAATGCCTCTTTTAAAGCTGTCTTCCTCAGACTCACCGGGCCAATATTTTCCAGGACTTAAAGTAACTCCCTCAAGGCCTATACGGGCCGCAAATTCAAAAAATCTTTTTAATTTTTTTATATAATTTTTTCTTATTTCACAATCAGGGTGATTATTTCCAAAAACAGGTTCAAACTGTGGAACAGCATCTATAAAACGCACACCTGTCTCTTCCTTGATTTTATTAAAACGACTGGATTCTTCATTTATATGGTTAACAATATAGTCCGGGTCAAAATCCAAAGCATTTCCCAAATCCATACAATTAAAACCCAAAGCACGTGCTATTAAAGAAGATTCAAGAGTGGTACATCTTCCAAAAGTCCATCTGTGAACCCCAATTTCAATTCCCATGAAGCACCCCTCCAAATATTATTATGGATACTTAAATCATATGCGTCTTAATTCAGGTCCTGGATAATAGGGATACTTATGTTCGATTTCTTCCGTAAGCTGAACCCCAAGGCCAGGTATATCATGCATTTCAATATAGCCGTCTTCAATCTTAAAGGGCTTTATCAGCAGCTCGTCACGCAAAGGATTAGGCATTTGGTCCACCTCTGCATAAATACAATTTGGTGTAGAGGCGATAAAATGTAAATTGGCAGCCAAGCTCACACCGCCTTTAAATATGTGAGGAGCACATTCCAAACCATATGCCTCTGCCATATTGGCAATTTTACGGCACTCAATAAAGCCGCCTGCATGGGTCACGTCCGGTTGAACAATATCAGCCCCTCTTCTTGCTATTAGTTCCTTAAAACCATAAACCGAACATTCATTTTCTCCCGTTGCTATTGGTGTATCAATCAATCCTGCCAGTTCGACATGGCCCTCTATATCATCATAAGCAAGAGGTCCTTCAATCCATCTAAGCCCGAATTTCTCCAAAGCCCTTGCTTCACGAAGGGCATGATGAATGTTCCAGGGATTATCTTTATATTCCTGCCCCGCGTCCACCATCAAGTCTATAACATCCCC
This sequence comes from Clostridia bacterium, assembly GCA_028280575.1. Taxonomy (GTDB): domain Bacteria; phylum Bacillota; class Clostridia; order Acetivibrionales; family STF1-152; genus JANQLN01. Next base: position 85,856 of record JANQLN010000068.1, on the reverse strand, counting down.
CAGGGCTTCCCTGGCAGCCGATACCAGTTCAACATCTTCTGCAAGCCCGTAACCAATTCTGATTTTAACAGCCTTATACCCGGCTTTTTTCAATATATCCAGTCCATCGGCCATTTGACTCAAATTGCCATGCATACCTGCACTGGCATAGGCAATAATCCTGTCTCTTGCTCTGCCGCCCAGCAGCTTGTAAACCGGTAATCCTGCTGCTTTACCCATTATGTCCCATAAGGCCTGCTCTATACCGCTTACAACTGCAACAACCAAACCTTTCCTGCCTACAGGCGCAGAGCGATTATACATCAGCCTGTACAGATTTTGTATCATTGACGGGTCATGTCCCACAAGCATGGGTTTAAAATAATGCGCTACCATTTCGCCTGTTGCCAAAGGAGCAAGTCCAATATCACCAACCTCACCAATACCTTTAATGCCCTCATCCGTAGTAATCTCAATCAAAATGGCGTTCCTTTGAACAGTTGTCCCCGCAGACCAGCTGAATTGTTCCTCATCCTTAAGAAGATAGGAAAGTAAAACGGTTCTGACTTCAACAATTTTCATAATTATTACAACCTCGCTTATTTGTGAGTAGTGTGATAATGCCGGATTACGCCCAGGAGTCCTGTCCAATGCTCCTGGGCGTAATCCGTCCATAGTTTTATTATTATTTGCTTGCAAGTATATCCGGTTCTACTCCCAGTTCATTGCATAATTCACATAACTTATTAATATGGTCTCCATAAACATATGCCAGATGATTGCCATAGTTGGCAAGCTCACTCATAAACTCTGCTGCATTCCGGCCAATGTCAATGTAGGCAACTTCTCTGTTGCCCTCTGCCGGAGTTATTTCGGAACCGGTGATAATACCTTTACAAAGCATTAGTTTCTTTGCCCGGGGTGAAAAACGTGCGACAGTTGCAGGACATCCTTCTTCAAGCTCAACATAATGATTTGTACCGTAACAGGTAGAACAGTGGGTACCTATGAGCTCATAGCTTACGGCCTTTGAACAGTAGCCCTTGAACTTGCGGGGAGTAACTGAATGCGTAATCTGTAAGGTTGTATCATTCAACGGGTCAGGTACATCAAAGTCAGCCATCCGTGAAGCTCCTATAGGTTGGAGTATGTTTCCCATGTCCACCGGAGCATCTGCCGTATATTGCATCATTATCATAGCTAAAGTAGCATTCATATCGGCTTCACACCCTGCAGGAATGCCTTCATCCTTTAGCCAGGTAAAAGGAAGACACGGCGGTGCTTCAGGGCTTATCGCAAAAGCAGAGGCCCCGCACCCGGCTAATGCGGTGGATTTTGTAAGCTCCAGTGCCTTTTTCATGCCGAGATGAAGCCTGGCCAGATTCACAATATACTTCCTGTCAACCTCATCCTTTCTGAATACATGCCTTACAGACACAGCACCGTTCAGCCAATCATCTGCAATTTTTTCCGCATCTTTTAATGATACGTGTTTTTCTATACATTTAGCCAGCTGGTCGGTAGTCCAATATTCAATCTCTATACCTAGCTTTTCCTTGACCAAAATCGGGTCATATATATTTCCTGCAATACCTTCCTGAATAGTTACCAGCCTGTTCTGAACATTTCCAAATATCAGGCATTTACTTAGACTCATAGCTTTTTTAACCTGCTGGGTTTTGAGAGTATTGTTCATGATTTCCGGTGTAGCCGCATAGTAGGCCTTTTTACCCCTATCCCTCAATGCAGCTACAAGCTCAAGCCCTAAAAAGTCCCATACCGACATGGCAAGCTTAAGTACGGGTATGTCGAAATCACCCAGTCTTAATTCGGTAGGCAAAGAATGACGCCATCCGTCCTTATAAAGATGTCCTGCAATGGTCGGCAGTAAGAAGTCAACATCTTTTGTCAGCTTGCCCTTAATGCTTTGAATATCCTCTTCACTTTCTACAAGAAGCGGTTCTAAAATATTTACATACTTTAATGAAGATTGGATTTTTTCCATCTTTTCCTTCATTGATGCATCCACCTCTGCTTTTGAGAGGCTGTTTAGTGCTTCACCTGTTACACAGGGTGAATAGTTTACAAAAATTGGCTGTACGTTTAGTTTTACATCATTCCACCACATAATGATACCTCCGTAATTTTAAGTTTATTAATTAAAGCTGGAAATTATAAAATAGTGTTTTTGTTCACCTCCTTTTTTAGAACTCTTAAACCAGTACTAAAGTTAAGCTTTGTAAGTCTTTTTGCCGTAGTACTGTTAAACAAATTCCAAATAATCAGTTTTTTTGATTTATTTTTAGAATATGATACCGGTATCATATTAATCCCTACCATGCAGATAATCGTAAAGGCAAAGGGTCTATTGTCCAACACATCCTGTCACACATAAGAGCCAGCATATTTATTTTTACATCTTTATATGAATCATCACTCCACCTGTTTACCGTTTCATACCTATCTTCCTGCAGGTCGTACAATTCACCTTCATTGGTTGCATGCATCTTTACAAGCTTATACCTTCCGTCAAAAACCATTGTAGAATAAGCCGAAGGCTTCTTGTGAAACGGCATTGCATTATAATACTCGCTGTAAACGCTGTCCCTGTGTGCTGCCTCATTCTTTTCAAGATTTATATGCTTCCAGAACGATTTGCCCTGCATCCCCTCATAGGGTTTTTCGTCAATGGCCTCAAGCAATGTGGGAGCAATATCAATTAACTCTACAAGGGCCTTAGACCTGAATGCTTTTTTAATGCTTCCCGGCCATGAAATGATTAAAGGTACCTTGACAAGAGGGTCATAAAAATATGGTCCTTTTAAATATATCCCATGGTCCCCCAGCATTTCTCCATGGTCTGAAGAAAAAATAATAATTGTATTATCAAGCTGTTCCGTACTTTCAAGTATGTCCACAAGTCTTCCCACCTGCTTGTCTATAAGGTCGGTCATAGCCCAGTACGAGGCTTTAATCAGCCTATGTTCGTAATCGCTCATCCTGTCATAACTATATTTTACATTTCGACTGTTGTATGCCCCCCTGTGGTCGGCCGTCTGAACCCGGGGTTTGTTGTACAACTCTCCCTTTACATAATTTGGCAAGGGAATTTCATTTAAAGATTTTAAATACCTGTCAATATATTTTTTAGGAGGATCAAATGGATGATGCGGATCGTAAATATTAACGGAAAACATCCATCTGGTATTGCTTTCATGGTTTGCTTCAATAAATGAAATTGCTTTATCCACACACCAGGTAGTCTGGTGATATTCTTCATCCATTCCATAATTCACCGTATCAAATCCTTGCAGCTTTTTTGTCGTATAACTTATGCCCTTTTGCTTTAGAAACCGCAAATACTCATTTGTAGGCCACAAGTTATCGGTACTATGTGACCAGTGAAACTCTGAGTACCCGTCATCTATGCGTCTTTCCATTGCTTTGCAGGCGGAAGGTGCGCATGGGGACAGGTGAAGCTTTCCGGACAGACCGCATATATATCCATACTCATTAAGTATTCCTGTCACAGTTTTCTCATCTAGAGGTATTGCCTGGCCATTCTGCCTGCATCTTGTGGTCCTGGGATACCTGCCCGTAAGAAAGCTCGAACGGCTTGGTGAGCATACCGGGCATTGACAGAAGCAGTTATCAAATATTACACCTGTTTTTGCCAGCTTATCGATGTTTGGTGTGATTGTATATTTATTCCCATAACATCCCAATGTGTCACACCTTTGCTGGTCGGTGCATATCCATAAAATATTGGGCCTGTTATATTGTTTTTTGTCCGGACTGTTAACGCCGTCTTTTAACATAACTATACGGTCTCCTATCCTTTAATGCCGGTAGTGCTTATTCCTTGAGTAAAAAGGTTTTGGTTAATCAAGAATACTATTATTAAAGGTATTGATACAAGTGTTGTTGCAGCCATAAGCATTTCCCATTTTATTACTTCATCCCTAAAACTGGCCAGGGCTAACTGGACTGTCCTCATTCTGTCCGATTTTACAACAACTAGCGGCCACATATAGTCATTCCAGGTGTAAGTAAGTTTCAAAGTACCTAAACTGATTAAAACTGACTTGCTCTGGGGCAAATATATATTAAAATATATTCTCGGATATGCGCAGCCGTCTATAAATGCCGCATCATCTATAGCTTTTGGAAAGCTTAAATAAAACTGCCTGCATAGGAATATGCCAAATGCTCCTGAAAGCTGCGGAAGCATAATTCCAAGATATGTATCAATTAATCCGCTGCCTCCGAATCCCAACAAATTATTGCCGCCGGCCAAAGGAAAGTTCTTAATGATTATGAACATAGGAATTAATGTAATCTGAGCAGGAATCATCAATCCCAGCATTAAAAGAATAAACAATGTTTTTCTTCCTATGAATTCTATACGTGCAAATGAAAATCCTGCCATGGAGTTTATCAAAAGGCTTAAACAGGTAACCGTTATCGTTAAGAAAATGCTGTTAATAAAGTATCTTGTCCAATTCCCTTTCTGTAATATTTTAAGGTAGTTCTCCAAATTAATTCTTTCCGGCAGTATTTTAAAAACGGGGGAAAGTATTTCATCAGCTGTTTTTAGCGATGTAAGAAACATAATTACAAAGGGAAATAAAACTAAACAGGACAAAATACACATCACCGTGAAAAGAATGTATTTTTTATGGCTTTTATAAAAACGAGATGCGGCTTCTTCCAAATTTTATAACTCCTTTCTCTATACAAATCCCCTGTCTATACCTTGACTTCCATGCTTGAAGTTTAACAAAGTAAGTATGAGTACAATTATCATAAGTACAATTGTCATAGCAGAACCGTAGCCTGCTTCATATGTGAGAAACGTTCTGCTGTAAATCTGATGAACGATAGTTGTAGTAGCATTAATCGGACCTCCTTCAGTCAACACGTTAACCTGATCAAATACATTGAATGAAGAGACCATTCCTGTTACAAGCAAAAAAAACGTAATAGGCCTTAACATAGGCAAAGTTATTAAAAAAAATGTTTTTACAGATGATGCACCATCTATTTTTGACGCTTCATATAGATATTTAGGTATTTCTTTTATTCCTGCTATGTACAATATCATATTATATCCTATAGATTTCCATATGCCTATTACAATCAAGCATGGCAGCGCAAGGTCCATATCAAAGAGCCACTTCTGCTGCGGCAATTTTAAAACCTGCATTATTTTGTTTAAGATGCCGTTTGAAGGATCAAACATCCATAACCATACCATTGATACCGATATCATGGAAGGAATATATGGTATATAAAATGCTGCCCTAAAAAAGCTTCTTCCGAAAATCCTGCTGCTTAAGAATACGGCTGCAAGCAAACCCAGCGCCAGGTTAGGGAATATTGTGAATAAAGTGTAGACCACAGTATTTCTAATTGAAATAATAAATACGTCGTCCAGTATAATCCTCTTATAATTGTCAAGCCCTATAAAATCCATTGTCTTGTATAAATCATAATTTGTAAAGCTTATAATTACAGTCATCAAGCAAGGTATTAGAATAAATAAAAAGAATATGGCATAACTGGGCAATACTAATAAATAACCATAAAAATTATTAAATAACCTTCTCCTATTCAAGAGTCTGCTCCTCTCCCACAGGCCGTTTTTCAAAATTGTATGCTTATGCCGGGAGCTTAATAATCCTGTGCACAAGCATACATCATTAGCTGCGCTCCTACTTAAAGCTGCTTATTTCTTTAATAAATTTATCGTAATAAGATTTAAGTGCTTCTTCAGGGGTCTTGACACCATACACAACCTCTTCTACCATTTTCATTCCGTAGTTCATCGTATAAAGCCCGCCCCATACCGCTTTAGCGTTATGAACACCATTTTCAATACTGTTGAGGGTACCTTTATTAAGTAATGGATCATCATTAATAAACTGTTCTTTTAATGAAGTTATATTTGGAGGATTACCCGTCTTTTTATATCTTTCCCAGACTTCATCCTCTGTCATAGCATTTTCAATGAGCTTCCATGCCTCATCATGATGCCTTGAATCTGCTGTTATGAAGAAAAGCTCACAGCCGCAAAATGCTGCCTGCCTTTTGTTCTTTAATTCCATCAATCCGATTTTTTCACTTAAAGACGGCTTTTCCTTTAATAGAGTTTTAAGCCATGAGGTATACATATATGCCATAGCAGCTCTTCCCGCACTGAAAAGATTTTGTTTGTCGTTAGCGGTAGTACTTATTTCAATATTCACTTTTCTTTCAATAGTTAATTCCTTGATGAAATTCAATGCCTCCAGCGCCTCAGGAGAATTCCATGCCGGGTTGCTGTTTTCATCTATTAATTTGCCGCCGGCCTGGTATAAAAATGTAAGGAACAATTTGTCATCATTAACGGGTATATTAAAACCGGCCTGCTTTACCGTACCATTTTCCCGTATAGTAAGCTTGGAAGCATATTCGGCCAGCTGCTCCCATGTTTCGGGAGGCTTTTCAGGATTAAGCCCTGCATTTTCAAAGAAGTCCTTTCTATATACCCATATTGCTGCAGTTGCTTTATGGCCGATCCCATACTGTTTTCCTTTATAAACACCGGAGTTAATATAAAAGTCCTCTATTTCATCCTTGTTAGACCAGTTTTTAATATAGCCGTCAAGAGGAATATAATGGTTTTTCTCCACCAATTGGGGCATAGTATTTATACTGTTGCCCACTATGTCCGGCACCGTACCCGAAGCAAAAGCAACATTCAATTTGGTTTGGAAATCAGTCCAGGGAGCATCCAGGTATTCCATCTCAATGTTGTCGTTAGCTTCGTCAAACTTCTTAACAAAGTTAAGCCAGTACTCATGTTCCTGTTCCTCAACTCCCGATTTCCAGAGCTTGAGTTTAACTGTTTTCTTCTTGTTTTCTTCCGGTCCTTTTTCTGCATTGTTATCCTCTGTAACTTTTTTTCCTTCATCCGGCGCTTTGCCTGAATTGTTACACCCGCTCATTATAGGCAGAAGCAGCAATAACATACATATGAGTACAATTAAAATGCGTTTCATAATCCATCCTCCCTTTTATTAGATTATTCGTCGAATCTTTTCAATTTATATAATAACTCTTTTCAAAATAAAAAGACATGCATACAGTTAATGAACTTTTTTCTTTTTTTAATGTAAATTCTTTATTCATCTCAAATAAGTTTATATATTTTTTCTTTTTTTAATGTATTTTTTATTATTTTAACATCTTTTTAAAGTTGAACGGGCTTATATTATAATACTTTTTAAATAAACGGGAAAAATAGCTTAAATTGTGATAGCCCACCCTTTCGGCTATCTCATATATTTTCATATCGGAGTCCTGCAACAGCTTTTGTGCCTTCTCCATTCTAAATTTTATGACATATATACTGTAATTACAGCCGACCTCCTCTTTGAAAATCTTACAGAAATATTCAGGGCTCAGATGCAGATAACGGGATATTCTTTTCTGGGATGTGTCTTCATGATAGTGTTCCTCAATGTAGTTCAAAGCTTTCCGGACACTGGAGGAATAAATTGGTTTCTTTAATTTGACAAAGCTTAGCATTTCTCTTAATATTTCTATTACCCAAGCTTTTAGTTCCGATAAAAATAATTTGTTTTTAACTTCATTAATATAGTCAACCTTTCCAATATTATTTATTCCCATGTCATAATGCAGCTTATTGTAAGTCATATCAAGAATGTCTGTGCAAACCTTATGTATGTACTCAATACTTCTTATTTTTTTTAATTCGAATAATTCAAACACTTTTTCCGCCAGGTCAATTATTGAATCGACAGATGCTTCATTTATGGCTTTAAATAGAGATTTCTGTATATTATCCACTTCTTTATATTTATTTTCATCTTCACTTATGGCTTCACTATAGATGATACTTCCCCTATGCTCGAAAAATTCCTGCTCTAATGCCCATAAAGCTTCCTCTATACAAGCCTTCAACGAATCCAATCCATTATGGATTTTACTAATGCCTATGGAATATAATCCTTTTTCTTCTATTCTTTTTACTGCTTCTTTTAAAATATGGTTTTGCATTAAAAGGCTTGGGTTACTTCCTGTATTTCCAAACAAAACAACAGTGTTATTATGTATGAAAAAGAAAACAGCTTCAAATATTTCTTCTGCTTTAGACTTAAGAGCCTTAGCCCCATTGGCTAAACCTAAGGAAGTATTATAAGGCCTGATTGCAAGCGCAAAAATATTCCTGCCGTTTAAGTTTATCTCCAGTTCTGTTAACCTTTCTTTTATACATACCCCATCAGGCCTTTTGCTTTCAAGAATATCATAAAAGAGCCTGTTTCGCATATTTTGGCTGTGTATCTGGATTGCCTTGTCTGAATTTATCTTTTCATTCCTCGCCTTTTCAATCTTCTCCAGTATATTTATAATCTGTTTTTGCTCCACCTCAGTCTTCAGCATATACTCTGCAGCACCAAACTTTATGGCTTCTCTTGCATAATCAAAGTCTGCGTGGCATGTCAATACAACAAAATCAGTAGACCGATTAATACTTCTGATTTGTTTCATTAATTCAATACCATCCATAACAGGCATTTTTATATCGGTAATTATTATATCGGGAGATAGCTTCTTATATAATTCCAGTGCTTCCAGGCCATTTTCTGCTTCACCAACCACTTCATAAGACTCTGAGCTTTTCTCTATGCAGAATACAAACCATTGACGTATTAAAATCTCGTCGTCAACTACCAATATTTTAAGCATATACATCACCTTCTCCCTAAGTATAAATGATAGGTAAGCTTATATTTACTTCCGTACCCTTTCCGGGCTCGCTGTGTATTTCCAGTCCATAACCGGGGCCAAAATTGAGTCTTATTCTTTCATGAACGTTTGTTATCCCTATACTGCTGAACATCATGTCGGACTGAACATGTTTTTTTTCCCACAGCTGCCTGATTTGCTCATCATTCATGCCAATACCGGTATCTGAAACCTTTAAAGTAATTCTATTATTCATCCTGTATCCTCTGACGGTTATCATACATTTTTTATTTGAAGGCTCTATACCGTGAAAAATTGAATTTTCTACAAGTGGCTGTAAAATTAACCTGGGAATCTTGCAGCTCATAATATTTCTGTCTACTCTAAAAACAACATCAAATTTTTCAGGGTACCTCAATCTTTGAATGTCAACATACCCTTCCAAATTAATTATCTCTTCCTCAATATTGATAAGTGCCCACTTGTTTGCATAAGTCTTTCTTAAAAGGTTTAAAAAAGATGTAATCATTTTACCTGCGTTATCATATCTATTCATATTAATCATACATTTAACCGTATAAAGGGTATTATACATAAAATGAGGATTAATCTGTGCCTGCAAAGAATCTAATTCTGCCTTACGCTTTAATCTCTCTTCTTTACGGATATCATCCATAAGGTTCTTAATCCTGTCAATCATCCTGTTAAATCCGTTATTTAGCTCCTCTAATTCATTCCAGCTGCGAATTGCGGGAATAGTATTCATATTACCCTGTCTAACCTGTTTCATAGAAACACATAGAGATTTAATAGGTGATGATATTTTCCTGGCAATAATGTACGAAACTAAAAACGCTACAGGCATACATACGGCTAATAGCAAAAGGGTGATGTATTTCATCCTCCCCATTGGAAGCATGAGTATTCTCAATGGTATTTTCTCAACAATTATCCACTCAACCTGTGGAATGGTATAATAGGATATAAGCATTTTATCATCATTATCGTATTCTACATGATATCCGGACATACCATTTGAAATGCTGCTAAAGCCTTTGCCCTGTAAAATATTACCCAGCCTGCTTTTCACGGGATGGGATATTATCCTCCCATCTCTGTCACAAATATAGATGTTGTTTTCACCTATAAGCAAGCTTTTATATGAATTTAATAAAACCTCCTCATCTACATTTACTATAAACAAACCTAAATGCTCATTGTTAAGGCTGTGTTTTAAAAGTCTTGCTGCGGCAAACACATGCTTTTCTTCACCGCAACCCTCAAAATCATTGTAAGTGCTTACCCAAAGAATTTTACCGTTCATTTTAATGGCATCTTCATACCATGGCTTTTTTATAATATTTTCAAAATTGTATAATTCTGTACTCCATGAACAAAACCTCTGACCATTAAATCCATATATAATAGTATATAGCTTCATGTTTATGTTATCAAAAGAAAGATTGTACCTGCAAGCAGTCTCATAAAAGCTGTTTAGCCTCATACTTGTTTTTTGGACATCACCAGGAGGCTCTTTAATAATGGCATTCAGCGATTCGTCGAAATAGTATAAATTAGAAATGGATGTTACGGCACTTGTTATGGTATTAATATTTCTGCCTACCTGTTTTAATATTTCGACCCGTGATTGTCCAACTTCGTTTTCTATAATCTTAACAGCTGTATTGAATATGATCATTGCAACCAGAATAACTATCAGGGAGATTAAAATAAAATATTGGACAAATAGTCCATTCTGGATACTTCTCCGCTTCACAAAAGGGATTTTCATAGCACATTTCAGCCCCAAAAATATGATAATAATATTTTATATCAATTTATTATTTATATCAAGCTATTTTTGCTTTTGAGCATTTTCATTTTTTTGAAAAATAATTTTATTTGTCATTGGGAAGGATTGCAGCATTTTAACTTGCAAAAAAATGGGGAATGCCCAGAAATAAGCAGTTATATCAATTTTTATCCTGACACCAAGAAAGCCCTTAATGATGCTAAAAATCATTGAGGGCTTTTTGTACTCCACATTTTCTTCATATACCATTTTTTTATAAATCCATCTATTTTAAGAAACCGACTCTCTTTTTATCCTGGGCTTTTTACTGCCTGTTTTTTTGAGAGGCTTTTTATTGTCATTTATCACCAGTTCAGGTTGTATGCTTTCCTTCACTGTTTCCTTGTTTATAATGCACTTCTCTATGTTGGTTGATGAAGGTATATCATACATGACATCAAGCATAATCTCTTCAATTATTGCCCTTAAGCCCCTGGCTCCTGTATTTCGCTTGATCGCCTTTTCCGCTATTGCCTCCAGGGCCTCATCCTCAAATTCCAGGAGTGTATCATCCATTTCAAAAAGCTTTCTATACTGCTTCACCAGTGCATTTCTCGGTTCGGTTAATATCTTCACCAGTGCGCTTTTGTCAAGAGAATGAAGTGTAACAACTATTGGCACCCTACCCACAAATTCGGGTATGAGTCCATATTTCAAAAGGTCCTGGGGTAAAATATGCTTGAGTACTTCTCCCACGTCCATTTCCTTGCGGCTTTCTATTTTTGCGCCAAATCCAATGGACTTCCTGCCAATGCGATTTTGTATCATTTTCTCTATACCGTCAAATGCACCGCCGCAAATAAACAGGATATTTGTAGTATCTATTTGTATAAATTCCTGATGGGGATGCTTCCTTCCACCCTGGGGAGGAACCGAGGCAACAGTTCCTTCAAGAATCTTCAGAAGGGCCTGCTGGACACCCTCTCCGCTGACATCCCTGGTTATTGAAGGATTATCTGATTTTCTGGCAATTTTGTCTATCTCATCAATATATATTATGCCCTTTTCCGCACTTTCAATATCATAATCTGCAGCCTGTATAAGCTTTAGCAATATGTTTTCTACATCCTCACCCACGTATCCTGCTTCAGTTAAGGATGTGGCGTCGGCTATAGCAAACGGCACATTCAGTATATTGGCTAAAGTTTGCGCAAGAAGCGTTTTACCGCATCCGGTTGGCCCCAGCATTATAATGTTGCTCTTTTGAAGTTCAACATCATCTGTATATATATCGGTATTAATCCTCTTGTAATGATTGTACACCGCAACCGAAAGGGTCTTCTTAGCCTGCTCCTGCCCAATTACATATTGGTCAAGAACAGCTTTGATTTCCTGGGGTTTTGGAATATCCCCAAGATCGCCCTCAACTTTTATCTCTTCAAACTCTTCTTCAATTATTTCAGAGCATAACTCTATACATTCATCACATATATATACGCCCGGTCCAGCAACAAGCCTTTTAACCTGTTCCTGCGTTTTACCGCAAAAAGAACATTTTAGCTGTTTTTTTTCATCGTATCTGGACATTATTTCACCTCATTCACTTTTTCCTTATCATTACCTCGTCTACTATACCATATTCTCTAGCATCCTCTGCCGACATAAAGAAATCCCGCTCCACATCTGTCTCTATCCTGTCAAGGGGCTGCTTGGTACGTTCACTTAAAATCTTGTTAAGCTTTTTCTTTATTTTAATAAGCCATTCAGTATGAATCTGAATATCGGTTGCCTGACCCCTTGTTCCTCCTAAAGGCTGATGTATCATTATTTCGCTGTTGGGAAGGGCATACCTTTTTCCCTTTGCTCCCGCAGCAAGCAGGAAAGCTCCCATGCTGGCTGCCATTCCCACACATATCGTCTGTACGTCAGGCTTTATATACTGCATGGTGTCATATATTGCAAACCCTGATGTGATAGAGCCTCCGGGACTGTTTATGTAAAGCTGGATATCCTTATCAGGATCATCTGCCTCAAGAAACAGCATCTGTGACATTACAAGACTTGCAGTAACGTCATTTACCTGGTCACTTAAGACAATTATCCTGTCCTTAAGCAACCTTGAATATATGTCATAAGATCTTTCACCCCTGTTGGATTGTTCAACAACTATAGGAACCAAACTCATGTAAAATACCTCCTTAAAAAACCTTTATTTTTAAAGCATATTTTATTATATTACGAAACCCTGGTTTATTTGTCTGTTACCTCTAATATTACTTTCCCAATATACCATAAAATAAACCCAAAATATTATTTCAATAATTATTTTATTTTAGCACTTTCAACAAGAAAACTCACTGTTTCCTGTATCTTCAAACTACCCTTAATATATTCTATATCATCTTCTTTTAAATGTTTCTTAAAATCTTCGGCCTCTTGCTTGTAATTATCGGCCATACGTTTGATTTCTTCATCAATTTTCTCCTCGGGAACCGGTATATCTTCCGTATTTGAAATAGCTTCAAGCACCAATTGTGACTTTACATCAGCCTTTGCATCCCCGGCAAATTGTTTCCTTAATTCTTCTTCGGTATTTCCCGTCATCTCAACATATTTTTCAAGTCCCATCCCCTGGTACCTGAGTCTCATATCCAAATCCCGCATCATACCGTCTATCCTGTTTTCGACCATTACCTGCGGAATATCTACTTTTGCATTATCAACTACTGCCTTAACAACCCTGCTCTCAGTTTCAGACTTAACCCTGTCTTTTTCACGCTCAAGGGCTTTTTCCCTTAAATCTTCCCTGTATTCGTCAAGGGTATCAAATTCACTCACATCCTTGGCAAATTCATCATCCAGTTCGGGAAGCTCCTTAACCTTGATTAGTTTTACCTTTACTTTAAAAACAGCATCTTTTCCGGCAAGGTCCTCACTTTGATAATCTTCCGGGAATTTCACACTGACTTCTACGTCCTCATCCGCCTTTTTCCCTATTAACTGGTCCTCAAACCCGGGTATAAACTGCCCGCTTCCTATGGTAAGCTGGTGATCCTCCGCTTTGCCGCCTTCAAATGCCTCTCCGTCTACAAATCCCTCAAAATCTATAAATGCTATATCGTCTTTTTCAAGTCCTCTGTCTTCCTCCACAGTTATTAATCTTGAATTCCTTTCTGCAACTGCCTTAAGCTCATTGTCAACATCTTCGTCGGTGACCCGGGCTTCCTGCTTTTCTACTTCAACTTCTTTGTATTGGCCCAATTCAACTTCCGGTTGAACCGTCACCTTTGCGGTAAAAATGAATTTTTCACCGTTTCCGATCTGGACAATATCCATTTCGGGCTGTTCAACAGGACTTATACCGGTTTCTTTGACTGCTTTATCATATTCTTCAGGACATATAATATTTATCATATCTTCATAAAATACCTGCTCTCCATAGTAATTCTCTATAATATGCCTTGGAGCTTTGCCCTTTCTGAATCCGGGTATGTTAAATTTTTTTTTGTTCTTAAGGTATGCTTTATTAATACCTTCCCTAAATTTTTCATCGTCTACTTCAATTTCCAGCTTTACAACATTTTTTTCGACATTTTCGACTTTTAAATTCATTTTTTACCTGTCCTCCAAATTCCCTTTTTTGCTTTAAAAATGGGCTTAACGCCCGTAATATTGCTAATTTTTATCTACTCTAAAAGCATGAGTGCATTTTAACCTGTACATTATAACATATTGCCTGACTAAATCCAACAAAAAGTCGAATTTTTTATTTTATTGTTATGATTTCATAGGGCTTAAATTTTAAATAATCAGCCGATACAAAATATATGTCCGTTCCTTTAATTTTCCCATTATAGGCTTTTTCGCCTATATCTCCATGGAGATGCCCGTAAATGCATATTTTAACATTATATTCATGCATTATATCCATAAACTCCGTTGCTTTCCCATCAATGCTTACCGGCGGATAATGCATGGCACATATTATTGTTTTATCTTTACGGTCCGCTATACTATCAAGAGACATTTCAAGCCTTTTAAGCTCCCTATTGTATATTTTCCGGTCCTCTATCCTAAAATCATTGTCCAGGGGAGAATTCCATCCTCTTGTCCCGCATATTGCAATATCATTTATTATATAGCTGTTGTTATTTAAAAATACCAAACTGTCAAATCCTCTGCATTTCACATATTCATTCATTTTGGTTACAGTAGTCCACCAGTAATCATGATTGCCTTTCAATATTATTTTTTTCCCGGGCAATGAATCTAAAAATTTGAAGTCTTCGCAGCACTCTTCAAGATAGGTGGCCCAAGAAACATCACCGGGTATTATAACTAAATCATCCCCGCTGATTGATTGATTCCAGTTTTCACAAAGCCTGTCCATATAATTATCCCATTGCGCCCCAAATATATCCATTGGTTTATCAACACTTTTGGCAAGATGCAGATCCGAAATAGCGTAAATAGACAAATACTAAACTCCTCTCCTTTAAGTTTCACATTGCGACAATTACCTATCATTTTTTAAAATACCGGTGAATGGTTTCTGCAGCTTTTTTCCCAACACCTTCAACAGCTTCCAGCTCCTTTATATCGGCTTTCCTGATTTTTTTTACCGAACCAAAATGCATGATTAGAGCTTTTTTTCTTTTTTCGCCTATACCATTTATATTATCCAGTTCCGATGAAGTATATCTTTTTTTTCTTAATCTCCTGTTATAATCTACGGCAAACCTGTGTGCTTCATCCTGAATCAATGTTACCAGCCTGAATGCGTTGGGATAACCATTCATTTTCAATATTTCTAAATCCGTGCATAAAGCCCTTGTTTTATGCCTGTCATCCTTCACCATGCCGTATACCGGAATTTCTATACCCATATCACAAAGGACAGCTTTAACTGCCGAAACATGGCCTTTTCCCCCATCAATAAGAATCAAATCAGGCAGGTTTTCGCCCTTAAACCTTCTAAACACCACTTCCTGCATAGCTCCGTAATCATTTTGCCCTTTAATATTTTTAATACCATATCTTCTGTAATTCTCCTTGCTGGTCCTGCCATTTTTAAAAACGACCAGGGAAGCAACCATTTCCGAAGAACCTGTATTGGAAATATCATACGCCTCAATTGTTTTTGGAAAGGATTCAAGGCCGGCCAGGCAAGCCAATTCCTTTAGCCCCTCATTTGAAAGCTTTGACTGCCATTCTTCATTTTCCTTGTACCTTTTAAGCTCTATTGCCGCATTTTCCTTTACCATTTTTACAAGCTCGGCTTTTTGCCCTCTTACAGGCACTTTTAAGTATACCCTGGCGTTTTTTTTATTTCCAAGCCACTTTTCAATTAAATCTTTTTCTTCAATATCTTCTTCCAGAAGAATAATCTTTGGCAGCTCAACAACCTTTTCATAGAACTGCTTTATAAAAACACCGGTCAAATCTTTTACTTCTTCTTCTTCGGTCTTTTCAAGAATAAAATGCCTCCTGCCCGTCAGCTTGCCGTTCCTCAATGCAAATACCTGTACACAGCTGTCCGGCCCTTGTTTTTCACATGCAATTACATCCATATCCTCAAAAGTAGTTGAAATCACCTTTTGTTTTTCCGATATATGCCTTAAGCTTAAAATTTTGTCCCGTATCCTGGCAGCTTTTTCATATTCCATTTTATTTGATGCATCCGCCATTTGCTCTTCCAGCTCAGATATGGATTCTTCATATTTGCCCGTAAGGAAATTACATATGCTTTTTATTATCCTTTTATAGTTTTCAATATCCATATTGCCGCTGCAAGGTGCAAGGCACTGCCCTATATGGAAATTAAGGCAAGGCCTTCCCTTTCCTATATCCTTCGGAAGATTTCTCTTGCATGTTTTAACAGGAAATATCCTCTTTATAATGCCGATTGTCTCCTTTACCGCACCCATATTTGTATAAGGGCCAAAATACCTGGCTCCGTCCCTGTCAAGCCTCCTGGTAATATATATTCTGGGAAATGCTTCATTTGATATTTTAATATAGGGATAATTTTTGTCATCTTTAAGAAGTACATTAAACCTTGGCCGGTGCTTTTTAATCAGATTGCACTCTAAAATAAGTGCTTCAAAATCCGAATCGGTTACAATACATTCAAAACTGGCAATATGTTCTGTCATGGCTTTGACTTTGGGTGTCTGACCTGAACTGGATTGAAAATACTGCCTGACTCTGTTTTTAAGAACCGACGCTTTACCTACATAAATTATTTTTCCCGATTTATCTTTCATAAGATAAACGCCTGGTTTACCAGGCATTTTTTTTAATTCATTATTGATATCAAAAATGTGTATCACTTCCCCATCCGGCTTAGTAAAGTATGCAAAGTCCGTTCGAAAAGTCCCGCACACACTTCATTACCGTTATTTCCTCCCCGCTCCCTTTAAAAAAAATGCTGAATATAAGTATATTCAGCGTTTTTTTGAAGGCGCAGGTCAAAAAAATAACCGAAAATCTGCATACACGGCTTTGCGAACGGACTGCTATCCTATTGCATGAGAGGAATCGCTATCTTCTGCATAACCTGCTGTTAAGAACTTCTCCAGGTCGTCTACGGCTTTTTTCTCATCTTCTCCGTCAATCATCAGGGATACCTTCATACCATCCGATATGCTTAAAGAGAGAAGCCCAAGAAGACTTTTCGCATTAGCTTTCCTTTCATTTTTCTCAATCCATATCCTGGATTTGTAATTGGATGCCTTTTGAATAAAAACGGCCGCCATTTTAGACTGAAGTCCGTTCTTACTATTTATTGAAATCTCTTTTACAATCATAGAACACTAACCTCCTGATAGTTTATCCAAATTGTTTGCCAATTATATAAATATTAGTTCTAATCATAATATAAGTTATCTTAAAAATTATCCAACTACTATTATACCAGAAAAAAAAAGATATGAAAACACATTTAAATAAAGAGCTTTAGCTTGAATTATAGTTACTTGCCCAGCACTTTTTTCATGGATATTATAAAACCGATTCCAAGGCAGATAACAAATAATTCAAAAAGCAAGTATAGGGATATGTTAAATACCGTACTGCCATAAGGTATCATTGACAGAAGCAAAACCTTGATAAGCGTAATTGTTATCAAGCCTGTTGTAAATTGTATATAAATACCATATTTTGCTTTAAGGACAGCAGAAATAATCCTCCCAAAAAATATGGCGGAAAGGCCCTCAGCAATTGCCAGTAAAATAATAAATGCCAGAGGATATAATATAGTTACAAATAACGGCAGCAGCATAATAATTAGCGCTATATATATAATAAATCCAAACAGAATTTTAATTCCGAAGCTATTTTCAAAAGCTGCCTGGATATCTGCAAGTTTTTCTTTTAATAAAGCACAAATAGCAAGTCCTACCAGGAATATGAAAACTGAAAAAACAACTACGGTAATTGTTTTGACAAATACAACAGCTTCTATATCTGCGTCCCAATCTCCCGGATAAATTCTGACTATCTCTCCCCCGATGCGGGCACTGCCTTTTTGCATCCTGCCTATTGACAATACGCTGCCGCCGATTTCAACACCGTCGGCAATCTCTGTTTTTCCGAAAACTACCACTATTTCCCCTGTTATATCGGCATGGACCTTGGCATCACCAAATAATACTACCAGATCTCCCGTTACCTGCTCTTTTATATACACATCACCAAAAAAACTTACAACGCTTCCGCTGAAAGGCTCATCTATGTATATATCCTCAAAACCGGAAACCATATCGTTCTTATCTATATTAATGGAAGCTCCCTGTCCGAAAACAGTTAATTTCAGTCCGGATAAAACCACCAGAAATAAAAGTACGGCCAGTGATATTTTTTTCAAATTGATCTTTCACCGCCTTCACCATATCTTTTAACCAGTACTTTGTGTATGATCAAAATAGTTGCAATGCACGCAACCATGACAGGGTAATATTCCTCCAGTATAAACCTGTTTAACTGGAAAAACAGGCTTCGCATACTTTCTGCAAATATTGTAAGTTTTTCAGCCAAAACCGATATCCTGACCAGAAGGCCTGTTATAAAGCCAGGAAAATTTATCCCATCCATTCCTCTTCCACTTAAAGAAAAAATACCCGGCATAACAAATGTTAAAATAAAAGCTATGGATACCAATGCAGATGTATTATACAAAACTGTCAAAGCTATTGAATTGATATTTTTTCTCTTTTCCTCCATGGTATTTACCTTTTCCATTACCATGCTTTTGAAATTCTCAGGCGGTTCAACATATCCGTTTTTTTCGATCAAGTCAAAGGATTCACACATGGATTCAAACTCATCATTACATAGGCGGCAGGCGGAAAGATGTTTTTCAAGAGTACTATTTTCAGCTTCCCCCAGAGTTCCGTCAAAATATTTTATAATATGGTCACTTATAATTCTGCAATTCATAAAATGTCCTCCTATCCCAATCATTTATGAATGTGAAACATAATGCCGAAGCTTTTGCCTCAACATTATTCTTGCCCTGTAAAGCCTGTTCTTAACAATACTCATGGGTTGGTTCAATTCCAGCATAATTTCTTCGTATGATAACCCTTTTTGATGAAACATGATTATCGGTTCTTTGTACTTGTCAGGAAGCTCGTCAATTGCGCTAAAAAGCTGCTGCCTGCTCTCCTCCTTCAAATACTGGGCTTCCGGAGTTGTATCGTCCTTTGACATAATCTCAATTTCCTCAATTGGAACTGAGTCAACCTTTTTCTTCCTGAGAATGTCAAGGCATATATTAGTGGCAATTTTTACCGTCCACGTGGAGAACTTGTATTCAGGGTTGTATTTATGGAGTGTTTTATATAAACGTATAAAAATTTCCTGGGCGATATCATTAACTTCCTGTTTATCCTTTATTTTGTTCCACACAACACTGTATACAAGCTTTTTATATCTTTCGACCAATTCTTCAAAAAAAATTTGCTCCCCATCAAGACATTTTTGCACAAGCTGGTAATCGGTCAACTCCAAATCCATGCTCACCCCAATTCCATAGAACAGGCTGCCGGAAAAAAATTTCAAGGCATATATTTTTATCTGCCGTAAACTCTCCGGCATGAAGATATTCTGTTCCCTGTCTTTTTTATTATACTCCATATTTGTAATTTTGTCTGTAGAAAAACGAAAGATATAAAAACAGCAGGAAAATATTTTTTTTGACTATTATGAAGGATTTTCGACAGGCCATATAGAATTAATTCCCATAGAAGTGATATGAATAAAATAAACCCTTGGGAGGTAAAGTAATGTCAAAGCAAACCGGTAAAAAATCTTCGTCAAATCCTGTTGTAATTCTTACGGTTGTCCTTGTAATCTTGTTTGGGGGATGGATTTTTTCAATAACAAAAAATTGGATAGTTGTCCCGATAATCATTTTATTCGGTATACTTAATGCTATTACAGCAAATATATTTATTTCAAAAACATTAAAAAAAGATGCCGGGCGCCTGTCATCTGAAGTAGATCTGGTCAAAAATGGAGATTTCTCCAGGTTTATAGATTCAAAAAGCTTTGGTATACTGGCCAAAGTAGCTTCTAACGTAAATATGCTGTTAAGTGACATACGCTCATTGATAGACGGTTTTTTCAACGTTTCCAATTCTTTAATCATGGCATCAAAACAGGTGGGAAAAACCTCCGGTGAAGCATCAGATGTAATGTCGGATATTAACAACACAGTAGATGAAATTGCCAGAGGTGCCTCTGAACAGGCCGAGCAGGCCCAACAAGCTGTTATGGCTGTAGATAAGCTGTCCAAGCAGATAAACACAGTCTATGACCACTACAACAATATCCTGGAGAATACGATGAAAATTAATGAGCTTAACGATATAGGCGTTGACGCAATAGGTGCACTTAAGGATAAGTCCACCGAAAACAGCAATGCATCGGAGGAAATATTTTCCGTAGTTGAAAAGCTTGTAAAAACCACAAAGGATATAGGCCAATTTGTCGAATCAATTGAAAACATTGCGGAACAGACTAACCTGTTGGCTTTAAACGCTGCCATTGAAGCTGCCAGGGCAGGAGAAGCGGGAAAAGGATTTGCTGTTGTAGCCGATGAAGTTAGACAGCTTGCGGATGAGAGCAGAAAGTCAACGGAAGAAATAGCAGACTTAATGGAAAGCATACAGGAAGAATCCAATATGGCTATAGAAACAATGGATTTAATGAGAAAATCATCAAAGGAGCAAAACCAATCAGTTAAAAGGACAAATGAATCTTTTAAGAATATTGCAAATGCAATCACGGCAATTGTCCAAAAAATGGAATCGGTAAATGATTCGGTAACAAAGATGAATGAGGATAAGGAAAATGTTACCATGGCAATAGACAACATATCTTCAGTGTCACAGGAAACGGCCGCATCAAGCCAGGAAGTTGCAGCAATAGTGGAAAACCAGACGAAATCATTTGTAGACCTGAAAAGTGCCGCAGATAGTCTTAACAGCCTCATTCACGAGCTGGAAGAAAAGCTTAAAAAGTATAAAATAAGATAGATTTTGAAAATAAAGAGATTTCCTATAATAATAGAAATCTCTTTATTTATTTTAAAAAAAGCAAATTAAGTCCTTTCACATAAAAAGTTGATACTGTTCTCTCTATATTATATACGAATGGCCTATATGGGCTGCAGCAACGTTATTGAATTTGGTTTTGGCTTCATCTACAAGCTCATTTATTTCATATCCAGGCCAGAAGTGTGTCAATATAAGCTTGCCGGCATTTGACCTGCATGCCATGATACCGCATTCTTCTGCGGTCATATGGACTGCACTGTCATCTTTTTTATCCTTTGAAAGAAGCCCTGAATCAAGCATTATTACATCGGAATCCATAAAAAAATCTGTCAGGCCTTCATCCCAGGCAGTGTCTCCCGAATAGACAAGCTTCTTACCATCTGCCCGGGCAGATACCGCATAACATTTGTATGGATGCTTTGTTTTCCTGAACCGCAGCTTGATATCCCCAATGACAATCTCACTATCATCATTAATTGGCCGGAGGTTAAATGCTGCTTTATCATCCAGCCTGCCGTATTCCCCTTCAGGTTCATCAGGTGCATATACATCAAGTATATCAATTGGGAATCCGTTTTTTCTTTTAATTTGAATGGCATATCTCAATACCATCATGTCACTTATATGGTCACTATGCAAATGGGTCAAAATGACAGCATCAATATTTTCTATTTCAATATGCTTTTGAAGGTTTGCCAGAACTCCGTTACCACAGTCCAACAAAATATTCTTATCACCATGCCGGAGCAAATATCCGGAGCAAGCCCCTCCTGCTGCCGGAAACGGGCCATTGTTACCCAATATGGTCAATTTCATAAAATCAGCTCCTTAAAACATATAATTAAAACTCCGTTAGCTTAATATCTCCCCACGCACCAAATTTATCTCCCATTACGGCAACTATACCTGATATGTCTTCGATTTTTGAAGCCTTCCTAATGGCAGTATCAATATCATCTTCACATTTTATCGTATTGCAAAGTGATGTTGCAGCCGCATCTGCAAGAGAAGTATCCTTTGACACAACAACTACCGCATCTGCCTTTCCGAAGCTCAATGAGTGCCCGACGGTTCCCGATGATGTGCATATGCCCAGGGGGGTTTTTTCCGGCAGTATTTGGATGGCAATCTTTTCATTCAAAGGAGACTGTCCTGCGTGAATTCCAACTTTTCTTGAAACATTTGTTTTAATGAAAATGTCACCGCCATTTTCAACAATTACCTCGTCTGAATAATTTAAAAGCTCCATGCCCACCTTCTCACTTATTGCACCGGCTACAGCGGCCATCGGTCCTACGCCTGCCTTTTTTGCCGCTTCACACATCCTGCAAATAATATGGCGGGGATTATTCTTAAGATTAACCGGTTTAAGGCTTGTTTTAAACTCCTCATGCACCTTTATATATCGCTCAAGCTGTTTCCTGCAATTTTTAACAGCTTTCAGGGCCTCGTTAGCCAAATTACTTTTCGCACCAATCATGAGATCGGTTTCTTTTTCAATAACCCTGAAAAATACAAGGTTCTCTGCATAAAACCTGTTTCTGTACTCTCTTTTTTCATACATGGCTATGACCCATTGCCATTGTCGGCCAAAGTCATTACCTTTAAAGGACAGGCTTTAACACATAGGCCGCACACAAGGCATTTATCCCTGTAAAAAGTCAGCTCCCAGGTATCCTTATCCATAGCCAATGCCCCCGAAGGACATACTGCGGTACATGCCCCGCAGTGGACACATTCTCCCTCTTTCCATATTATACTCTTATTGAAAATCTTGTATTCGACACCTTTTTGCTTGACAAAATCCAGACCTTCCTTTATATTCTCATCGGTGCCCGTAATATCGACAACAAGCTTCCCTACCTTGTTTAAGCTGATATCTGCGTGCAGTATATTCAGCTTAAGGTCATAATCCTTAACCAGGTGATACGTTAACGGCATTGTCAGTTCGTTTGCGCGAAAATACATTGTTACCTTGATTTTATTCATTTCTATTTCCCCTTATATAAATATGGAACATCTTTAATTCTTGCAATACTGCTTTTGAAATCTGCCAAAAGTCATGTTGCATAAAAATTATGGCCTTACATCAAGTTTGTTTATATTGTTATTCATAGGTAAGGTCTGAACAGGTTGGGATATTAAAAATTCTCCCCGTTCTATCTGCTGTTTTAAAATACCGGCTATTTCCCTTGCTGTTTTTAGGCTTGAAAGAGGTGCCGTAGGAATCTTCCTGCCGTTCATTTCGACAAATCCGCTTCTCAATTGTTCATATGATACCTTTCCTACTACACCTTCATTTCCGCTCTTGTCAAAAATATCCGTATATATATCACTGTTTTTGATTGCTGTTTTTATTAAAATGTCTTCATCCAGTATAGGTATAGGTATGCCAATACCCACAAAAAGGCTGACTCCATATTTTTCATACACGGCAGCCCTGACAAAACGCTGGTTCATTCCCCTTAAGTCTCCCACTAAAGCCAATGTCCCTGCAAGGGATACAGGCACCTTGTTTTCCCCTCTTTTTTGCCCCGGATTATGCTGTGTACCCTCCCAGGCTACATATCCCTGGGTTCCTCCAATGAATACCCTCGTCCCAATGCCTATAGTCCTGTATTCCGGATCATTAAGCAAGGGGCTCAGCTCACCCGATGTGGAATAGGTAATGTTTGCGCCTTTTGGAAGCAAAGTTCCCATATACGTATATATTATGCGGTCGGACATATTTGTAGCTGCCGGGTAATTCTGGTATGCATTTCTGGGATTGTACATATATATCTGGTTCACATTATTCCTATTAATTATCGTAGATATTTCTTTTCTTGGATAACAATCTGTACCGTATGACTCAGCATACAGCCTGATATCCCTGTCTGAAACCAGGTCCTCTATTACGTGGGCACCTCCATATTCCATACCCTTGGAATCCGACATCTCAGTTGCTCCCAGATATGCGTCAACTGCTGCTATTCCGGCATATGCAGGTACATCATTCAGCCAGATCCTGTTCATTTTTATCGGGGGCTCCGAATGTCCAAAATTGATAAATACACCGGAAGAACACATGGGACCAAATGTACCGGTCGTAACTACATCAATTTCTTCCGCCGCCTTTTTTACACCCTTTTCTTTTGTTATATTAATAACTTCCTCCGCCGTAACTACTACTGCCTTACCCTTTTTTATCTTTTCATTAATCTCATCAAAACTCTTATATCCCATAATTACCTCACAATTATATGGAACGCCTTTAATTTTTGCAATATGGCTTTAAAAATGCACAAAAAGTCATATTGCATAGAATTATGACGTTACATTTAGATGTATTTTTTTTATTATAAACCTTGCCTGGTTATATTTCAACTGTATGAAACAACTTTAATTCTTATATTATGACATTACATCTGTTTTCAAAATTGTAACAACCAAAAAAATACTACATAAAATAGATATATGGGCAAAACTATATGTTTTTTATTTGAAATGGTGGTGTATTATGGACAGATACGCAAAGCTTGAACAGATAACAGGCGGATTAAATGCAGTTAACAAAATGAGGAAGGCTGTTGAAAAAAATAATTCCCAAAAAAGAGATGATTCTCCCGAAGCACAGCGCGACAATAGTATGTGCCTTATTAAGGATATACTGAATGTAATCGGAGAATACTCTTCTTCAACAAGGCAGGGAGGCTCTCTCATAAATGCCGTTGGAAAATGTGACAGCCTCAGCTGTACTTACAAAGATTTGAAAAATCATTTAAGAACTATGGACAGCAGAGGACCGTCCGGTGAAGGTATATTAAAAACACTTGATCTAATCAGGCCTGCATTGGACAGCAAGAGCAAGACAACAATTGAAAAAATGCTTAAAATTATTGAAATAATTAACTCCTGACAGATAGTTTTTTAACATTTTCTTGTTGATAAACTGCCTCCCGGTATGCTACAATCAAATTGACTGATTATTAACTTATTTGGGGCAGTTGTTTTTATGAAAAAAAGATATAAAAATACAAATAGAATTTTTCATAAATTTCTTAAGTTTACAATAGGTAAATATATTAGAATCAGATATGGCCTTAATGCCGACACCAGCAGTATAAAAGGTATTAAACCTCCATATATGGTTTTTGCAAACCATGTCAATTTCTGGGACCCTTTTATGGTTTCCATATTTATAAAACATCCCATTCATTTCGTAACATCTGATGAATATTTTCGTAATACAATTCTAAAATTATTATTAAAGCTCGTTGGAGGCATACCAAAAGCAAAATTTATTTCCGATTCGGATACGGTAAAAAAAATATTACGTGTAAGGAATAATAACGGCGTAGTGGGTGTATATCCGGAAGGAGAAAGGAGCTGGGACGGCAATACCCTTAAAATCCTTTATCCTACTGCAAAACTTGTCAAAAAGCTTGAAGTCCCGGTTGTATGTGCCGTACTGAAGGGAGGATGCATTTCCTATCCCAGATGGGCGGACAGGCCCAGGTTCGGGACTATTAATATTGACTATAAGCTTGTACTTAAATCAGAAGAAATAAAAGGTATGTCAACGGCTAAAATATATGATAGACTAACTGTAAGCCTATCCCATAACGAGTATGAATATCAAAGAGCCGCCATGATCCCGTATCACGGTAAAAAGCTTGCAGAAAGCCTTGAATTGTTTCTATTTACATGTCCCTCATGCAATTCCCTGGGTAAACAGTATTCTGACAAGGATAAATTCATATGCGGTGAATGCGGCTACAGTGTAACCTATGACAGGTTTGGGTTTTTAAAGTCAAATTCTAAAAAAAATTATTTCGACAATACGGCAGACTGGAACCATTGGCAGCTTTCCAGGCTTCACAATACCATAATAACATCCAAGGATGAGCAAACAATATTTGAAGATAAAGGTGCGGTTTTAAAAAAGGGCAGGCGTATGTCACCTTTTAGAGTGATAAGGCTTGGAAAAGCAGAATTTCAAAGAGGTGGAATTTTATTTAAGGCTCTTTTGAAAAAAGATACCATCTTTTTTGATATACATAGTATCAATGGAATAAATGTTCAATATAATAAGCTTTTTGAATTTTACTATATGGGAGATTTATACAGAATAACATTTACAATGGGTAAAATATCTGCATATAAATGGGCAATGGCTTTGAATATGGCTAAAAGAATAATAACCCAGAAAAAGGCTGCCCTGTAGTTTACAATTTGCTTTTGATAATTTAGTGGACAATTTGTTGGCTTTTAAAGCCTGGCGGGAGAAAACGAGGAATCAATGGAGGGATATAATGAATACCGAATGGGGATATGTAATCGATGTGGCAGTATTGTCATTGTTTCTTGGAATTGCAACATATTTCAAGCGAAAGGTTGTCTTTTTTAAAAAATACCTTATTCCAAACTCTATTATTGCAGGATTTATCGGATTATTAGCGGGACCTGAGCTGTTGAACATTATCAAGCTTGACCCTGAAAGGTTAGGTACTCTTGTATACCATTTAATGGCTATTGGATTTATCTCCCTTGCCCTTAAGGAAAGAAAAAGAGACAAAAGCAAAGATGTTGTCAATTCAGGGGCTGTCATAGTATCTACCTATTTAATACAGGGTATACTGGGATTTTGCATATCTCTTGTAATGGCATACACCATATATCCTGACCTGTTTAAAGCCTTTGGACTTTTGCTGCCGCTTGGCTTTGGCCAGGGTCCGGGCCAGGCATTTTCAATAGGAAGGCAATGGGAAGCAATCGGCTTTTGGAAAGGCGGCAATATCGGAATATCAATAGGCGCCATAGGCTTCTTGTGGGCTTGCCTGGGAGGAGTTCCTCTTATGAACTACCTTGTAAGGAAAGGAAAATATAAGCTTTATACAAAAACAGGGAATAAAAAACTCTCTGCTGTAAGTGAACAGGATAGCCCTGACGATATTCCCTTAAGTGAATCAATCGACAGGATTTCAGTCCAGATTTTTTTAATAGGGATAGTATATTTAACAACATATCTGACATTAAAACTGCTTGATGTCCTGCTGGTCAATTTGGGCAGCATGGGAGAAACCCTTTCTCACTTGTTCTGGGGATTTAATTTTATTATAGGGGCGTTATATGCTATATTACTCAGAATCATATTTGACCTGTTCAAAAAGAAAAATATTATGACGCGCAACTATCCTAATAACTTTTTACTGCAGAGAATTGCCGGGGGCTCATTCGATTTTATGATAACGGCAGCCATAAGTGCAATCTCACTATCCATATTAAATAAATACCTGCTGCCGACCCTGGCTGTTACAATACTGGGCGGAGTTATTACAATGGCCTATATAATCTTTATATGCAAAAAGCATTTTAAAAGCCATATTATTGAAAGCATTGTAGCTTTCTATGCAATGCTTACCGGAACTATTTCTACAGGTCTTGCCCTGCTGCGGGAAGTCGATCCTGAATTTGAAACACCTGTTGCAAAACATCTTCTTTTAGGAAGCGGGGTGGGATTATTTTTGGGATTTCCATTAATGATTCTGCTTACCCTTCCAATAATGGGTATAAAGGAAAACAAACCCGGGTTTTTTATTATTACCTTATTTACCTTTACAGGGTACCTGGCTATACTTTCACTGCTGCTGCTGTTTCAAAGAAAGCGCAGGAAATAGCTGAGAGCTTTTGTTACCAAAGCTAAAACTGTTTGTAAAGCCATATAAATTTAAAATTCAAGCCTTCCCTCATTCAATGTTTAGGGAATAATCATATGATGCTCCGTCTTTGCTTTTATCCAGGTTTGCCGGTATAAGGCATATTTCGCTGTAGGTTTGCCCTGCCTTCTTTAGTATAATCTCCGCCCTGTTGGCTGCTTCTCCCAGCTCTATATATGTGGTGTCACACCTGCCGTCGCTTTTCCTTTTCTTCTGGAGCTTAAATCCCCACTTTATACTGCTGATGCCTTCAACTGTTATTCTGACATTGCTGCTGTTAACCCCGCTCAACTTAAATAGCTGGTAATCGGCAGCAAGATGGTCAAGCTTGTTGTTTCTGGAAAATACAGGGTACTGCTCGTAGGTATTTTGGACAGCCAGTTTGCTGTCCCACTGTCTGCCCTCTTCGTAGTACTGTGAAGGATTGAAGTTATATGCTGAAAACCTGTTGAATATATCGCCTATGCTTTTATTCTTGCCTTCTTTTGAAAACCGGTCAATAGCATTAATGCTGTTGTCGGTCTTTTCATTCTGAATTTCCCAAATCCGTTTCATGCTTTCATACCCTTTATTATACTCGGTAATGTATTTGGCAAACACTACACCGCTGTAAGTATATTCATCCAAAGATTTATTAGGCTGTTCAAAAATATCGTCAATATACCTGAAATAATCATTGACCGATGAATACAATTCGTCTTCATTCCATGTTGCCGAAGCTTCCTTCCACCATTTGTCAGCATCCATATTATACGCATATTGAACGGCATGGAAATATTCATGTGCTGCCGTAACTTTCATAGCAGCATTTCTTGATATTTCAAATCCTTTTTTTGAAGAATAGTTATTATCAAGCGCCAGAAAGGAAGATGATGTTACCCTGCTGCCATAGCCTCTTTTATAAGAAGATGCAGTATATCCGTATATGCCGTCAAGGTCATAAAGATAGACTTTATAGTAGCTATTTTTTCCGCCCAGGAGCGGATACTTGAAGCCGCGCTGTCCACAGGTAACGGTCCTTACATTTTCCATGGCATAAGCTACGTCCTCGATATAATCGGGTACGCCGTTTCTATTGCTGTCCTTCAGGGAGACCGCATGCCTTCCTTCAGTTGTATAAAATATTTTGAAATTGCCGCTTTTGCTTATATAGCTTTTTTCAAGTGAAGGAATCATATTGCTTATATACCTTCTTGCTTCTGACGCCAGGGCAGGATCTGCATACCTGCTTGCAGAATATTCCCTGATCTCCTCTAAGGCGGTAGTTGCACATTTTATAGGTATGCTTCTTCTTTTTGTATATTTTTCTGCCAGTTTTGATTTGTCAAATATACTGTAGAGGATATTCCTTACCATTTGTTCCCTGTTAATGACTCCATTTCTGTAGTCGCTCCTGATTATATCAATGGCATCCTTTTTTATCTGCGGCCGTTCCGGCATATGGCTGCCGCCGGTCTTTTCCAGCTCTTTGCCTACCAGGTTTATGGTCAGATCGTGTACGGATTTTTCCAGAAAGTAATCTTTTTTTAATACGGTTTTCCCATCAGGAAGTGAATCTATATTAACCGCTAACGAATAATCCCCTTCCGGAACAATAAAATAAAATCCTCCGTCTTTTGATGTCCGGGTACTTCCATAAAAAGTTTCAAGATAAACAGTCGGACCATCCTCAAGCTCTCTTTTCTGTACAACACGGTAAAGATAAATTTCAATATTATTTATTCCATTTTTATTATCCAGCACTTTCCCATTCACTGTTTTAACATGTTCATTGTCGGACATTACATTCCCTCCCGGCGTTTTTATGTACAGCTTAAATGCAAGCGTAATACTCTATAGAATATGGCTTTGGAAAACACATTTCAAAAACCATATTACAAGAATTAATGACGTTTCATATAAATCAACGGACTTTCAAGGCACGAATAAATGCCTAAAAGCCCGCTGCTTAATCCCGACTATAAATGGATTTAATTATTCTACTCCTCCACCGGACCGATATCTACAGCGTCCCCCCTGTATCCGGTACCATAAAAATTACAGCCGTAGAACAATAGCAGGAAAAGAATTATAAACCACAAGATTGTACAGTCTCCAAAAAACCAATCTAAAACCCCTCTATTCTCTGCCAATTGACATACCTCCCCAAACTCTTATATACCATCTTATTCAAAAAAGAAAAAAATTGTTACTATAATTAAAGTAAACTCCCTGCAGCTTCCGGGAATAATTTCCAATTGATTTGTTTTTTTTATTCTAAAAAAATTTTTTTACACAGGTAATGTGCACTTTAGAAATCTCTAAACCTATTAATACATAATCTTTCTTTAAACGGACATGCATATAAAAGCCGGTTAACTATTACTATAGCGAAAATTTTATTATCAATGTTTAAAAATCAACAGCTAATATGATACTTGAAGCTAACTATTTTTTCAATAAAAGATTGGTACATGTATAAGCAGGATTACATGCTTTTATTTCTTATATGAAGTATATATTACTGCGGCACCTGCCGCTATGAATAAAAATGGCCAGAAAAACTTTTCATAAAACTGTGGAAACATATAATTTGAAAGAAAACCTGCACCAATCAAAATCAATGCTCCTCCCAAAACAACTCTTGTATTTTGCGGATCATAATCATCATTTTGCCCGTTTTCATCCCCGGCATTGTAGTAAGAATCCTGATTACCCTCAGAAGAACACGTTCCATTCATATTTGATTGTGCATTGCCGTCATATCTGGGTATAACAATGGCAGCAATTATATAAAGGATAATAATCGGTTGAAATACAAATGCTATAGCTGCTACCGCCAAACGAATTATTGTAGCATCTATCCGGGTAAATTCGGCAATTCCTCCGCAAACACCGGCAATCATTTTATTTTTCTGAGATTTAAAAAGGTCATTATTCATATAAATTAACTCCTGTTTCACAATTTATGTTTACATATATAAATACGGAGAAAATTTTAAAATGTCTTATAATTCTCGAATTTATTTAAAAGCAAGTCAAGGGGACGTTTCGTTTGACTTGCTAATTAAGCTTTTTGAATTATATTTTTTCCAAGAACCATTCAAGTGCCTGATACTTGCACCTGTTTCCATTTTTATCTTTTTCTACGCGAATATCCGATGTGTCCATTACCTTTATGTCAACCCTTTCACCTATATTTTTCTTTAATCCATCATCTTTTTACCTCACCCTGTCATAATAATCCAGACATTCTTTT
Organism: Clostridia bacterium; assembly: GCA_028280575.1. Lineage (GTDB taxonomy): Bacteria > Bacillota > Clostridia > Acetivibrionales > STF1-152 > JANQLN01. The sequence continues at coordinate 54,833 of JANQLN010000068.1, read as the reverse complement.
TTCTTCATTATATTTTGTATTCTTTGATACTTGAAAAGTAACCAAAACAAAAATCCGTATCAACTATCCCTTGATTCCCGACATGTAATTTCCATAACTATTCCTAGTGGTGTGTTAAATTCCCTGTTTTACTTATCATTCTGACTTTTTTTGGCATAGTAATCATCTCCCTTGTCTAATAAATATATCATTACATATAGTTAAAGCAAACAAAACATCCCTTTGACTTTAATAACAAATAAAAATAAATTACACAAAATTAGCAAAAATAGGTTGACGTGAATAAAATTATAGTATACCATATATTTGTAATCACATATAAAGAAGAAGTAATCCAATTTATGTTTGGTTTTTATTGAATTATATAGTATAGTATAAATATGTCAATTGAAAATTGTATGGATTTACTTATTGTTGTTTTTGCTCAAAAAGGCATGTCAAAGGTCAAAATAATAAGCTTAGAGGTAGCTGTTTAATAAGGAAAATTACATTTAAAGATGCGGCAAAAAGGTTAAAAAAAACACAGACAGGACGAAATAGGGTGCACTAAATATTCCACTTTGAAGGTTCATGTTTGTGTGAAACTTGCATAAATAATAAACATAAATAATAAAATTAGTAGATAGCCAAAAACAAAAAAGGAGTTGATGTTTATTTGGACTGCATGACAAATGTATTATATATTAATAGACCCTGCCATGATACGGATATTGAGATTCATACCAATATGAAGGAATTAATCAAACAAATAGAAATGTATTACGAGCCTTTTATTGCTAAAGCACAGACAAATAAGTCCGCTATTATTAAGGTAATAAAAAATGATAGCGGTATATGGATTGATATGAATAACAAAAGAACACAAGTTAGAAATCCTTTACAGACAATAATAAACTTTATTTATGAAAATACTGAAATAAATCGAAGTTTTTTTGCTATTCATGCAGCAGCAGTTGAATATAACGGCGAGGCTTTTTTGCTAGTGGGACCTACAAGCAGTGGAAAGACAACACTGACTACTTATTTAATACAGCAAGATTTTGGTTATATTACAGATGATTGTTCTATAATTGATAGAGAAACAAAGGAAGTAATTCCCTTTCCATGTAATATCCATCTGAGGAGTGGTGGAATAACAGCATTATATAATAATAATATTAACATTAATACCCATTTTTTTAACCATATCATTGCAGAGCGGTATATATATAAACCTGGAAATGTAGTAAATTGCAATGTACCGCTTGGAAAAATATTTCTAATTGAAAGAACAGAAAATACTAATGCAGTTGAAAAATTGAACTGTGGAGAAAAAATAAAACTATTGCTTGAAAACTCTATTCAAAGAGTAAAGATATCTGAAAATTATCTAAAATTCCTGACTCAACTATCTCAATACTTCTGTAAGAAAATAAGTTACACTGAAATGAAGTTTGTAAATCAAGTGATAAGGAGGATGGACTTTGACAATTGAAGGTACTACAATAATTGTAAAAGGGGCTAGTATGAATCCACGCCTGAAAGATGGAGATTTAGTTCGCTTAAGGCCACTTTGTGATTATCATCCGGGAGACATCGTCGTATTTTCTTATAAGGATGAAGGTTATCTTGTTCATAGAGTTATCTCTGTTCAAAAAAACCGTTTATTATGCAAAGGTGATAATTCATTTCGTTTGGAATTTGTTAGTAGAAACAACGTCATAGGCAAAGTTATATCTGTAAAAAGGGGAGGAATCGATTTAACAAAAGGATATATAGATATAAATAATATTAATATATTTATCGATTTGGCCTTTAAGGTACACAAAGTAGCAGAGATTTATAATTATAATATTGAAAAAATTATAAAGGACGTTGAATATCAAAAGTACAAAAATTTATTCTTAAATGTTGAAACTAACTTTTACCATATTGTTTTACACATATTACGCTCAATATTTAAGAAGGGGTTAATTGACACTGCTCACTTATCAAAAAACATATTGGCAGATACTTTGAGAATATTTCGACGTCACAATATTACAGAATTATTATCAAAAGTGAATGGTTTTAAAGAATTTAACTTAGATGCTGTATCAAGAGTAAAGAGAGTATTGAATAAATCAGCTTATCAGGTACTATATAATATGCTACCCCCAATAATTTCTGCTATAGATTTTCCCTATGCAATTATAAAAGGGCTACCTTTAGCTAAAGCTGTATATAAAGACGAATCTTATAGTGGTTCATCAGAAATAAATATATTGATTGACAAGCAAAATCTCCAAGATATTATATCTATATTAGAAAGACAGGGTTTCGTACAGGGATATCTGAATAAGAATATGACCATTTCTAAATTTACACGAAAGCAGATGTTATTTTATTTAAACTCTACTAATCAAGTTTTACCTTATATAAAACCTAATACAGATGAACGAATACCCTTTATATGCATAAACATTAACTTTGCTATCTTATGGGGGAAACATGAAAGCCAATCTATAGAAATAAAAGATTTTTTATCAGATACCGTAAAGACTACATATGGTTCGGTTGATTTCTATACACTTTCCATTGAAAAGGCTTTTATACAATATTGTCTGCACAATTATAAGGAACATAGCTCTTTGTACTTATTATCCGGAAATAAAAGTATAAGCTTACGTAGATTTTGTGATGTATATAGTTTAGTAAAGAAAGAGAATATAAATACTGACCTAGTAATTAAGATAGCAAAACTATATGATATTGAAAAATACATATATTACACCTTGTATTATACAGCTTTGGTTTTCGACGATAAGTCAATATTGGAACCCTATCAGGAATTAGAAATAGGCGAACCGGGTTTTTTAGATCGGTTTGGATTAGCAGAATCTGAATATAATACTTGGCCGATCCCTTTCCTTGATAGACTTTTCTGTGAAGACCGCTTCAGCGTAATAAAGCCGTTATTGTCACAAGACAATATAAAAAATATAGAATACAACAGGAAATATTTGCAAGGGGAAGGTGTAATCTGTAAAGGTTGAAATGGAATTAATGATCTCTAAGCTTAGGAATTAGAGTAAAATACATTTAATAAATAAATCATAGAAGAACTTGTTTAAATCATTTTTGTATGCTGTATGTTAATTGATATAATTCCTATTAAAGTAATTATTGACTGCTATTTATTGAATAATGAAGGGAAAAGCGAAAACTAGACTTATCATTAACTATTTACGTATTTTATATAGCATACTATAAGAGAATGTAAAGGAGGTGGTATGCATGAAATGGAGAGCACTTAAACTCATAAAGCTGGATCAGGAATCAATCAATAATCAAATTGTAGCTGGAGCTTGTTCAAATTATTCCGGTGGGTGGTGTGATGACCATTGTAGTCCGAAATAATTTATTTGAATACAGAAAATTGATTTAATAAGATATTGTTCTATAATCGTTTATTTTCTTTCATTATTCAATAAAGTGTATTCTATAATTATTACAGATGTTTTATAAAAAAAATATATTTGACTGAAAGAAGGTGTAGTTATATGAAAAAAATATCTGAACGGAGCCTGATAAAAGAAAGTGGAGTGGGCATGAGCAAAGGAGTTGGAGGGGGTATGAATAAAGGATGTGGTTTGGGTATGAGCAAAAGGTCTAATAGTAATAATCTGGATGAAAAAGGTATCTACAAGAATATCAATTCTGATACTTGTTTCAGTTTTTCAGGAGGGTATTGCACTAAGTATGATTTTGGCAATGAAGAAAATGAAACGGATATAGCAATAGAAACTATTGAACAAATGATGGATAAGAATGAACAAATGAAAGATGACAAGCACAAAATCTATATTACAAATAAATCTTTGCATTTAGAGAATATTGATGATGGATATGTTATTTTTAATTCACAAGAAAATATAGTTTATGTCCTTGAAGATTTGGAAAAACATATATTAGAAAAGTTTGATGGTAAAACAACTTTAATTGAAATTATTCTTTCATTACAAAACGAGTTTCAGGTTGATAAACAGGAATTGCTAGATGAAACATATCATTTTTTATATCAATTGTTAAACGCTAGTATACTAATACAAAAAATAATATAGGTTAACGGGTGGCTATTATGAGAAAAATTGGAAATTGTTATATTGAAATAACATCAAAATGTAATTTAAGTTGTAAGCATTGCTATAACCAGTCGCCAAAAAATCCCAATGAAGAAATATCTTATAAAGCAATTTGTTCATTGGTTGACAATTTGTTTATCAGTAATGCTAAATCCATAACACTGTCAGGTGGCGAACCACTATTACATAAAAATTTTTTGAAAATACTAGATTATATTACTAAGAGAGGTTTAAATGCTACTATTGTTACTAATGGTACGCTTATTAATACCAAGTTCATAGAATATATCAAAAAATATTCACTTTTAACTTTGCAAATAAGTTTAGATGGTGCTACAGCAGAAACTAATGATATAGTTAGAGGACATGGAAGCTTCAATAAAACAATTCATAATATTGATCAGTTAAAAAAGAGTGGTATTAAAAAAATATTTGTGAAAATGGTAGTCTCAGCTTATAATAAAGAAGACATAAAAGCGTTTTATAATTTAATTTCATATTATGATTATCTTCCCATTTTTGGGCTCCTAGAAAGACAAGGAAATGCGTCAGGCAAACAAGACATGTTTATTCAAAATGTAGATGATTTATATAAAATACATTTGCTAATTGGTGAATTAATGATGAAGAATAACCGTGAAGATGTAAATCCTATTCAATATGGTTATATTTGTCCGTTAACAGATGATAAAAGTGAAATTAATTTATGTATCAATTACAAAGGTTGTGTATTGCCGTGTCAATTATTATATAGTGACGAATATATATTAGGTAATATCAATGACCATGATTTACTACACATTTTTAAAAATGAAAAATATAAAACCATTCTGAATAACATAAAAAGTGCCAGTAAAGAAAAGCTGGCAAATTGCAATCAATGTATTTGTAAGAGTATTTGCAGAGGTGGGTGCAGAGGTAAAGCTTTTCATTTAGGCAATTTCTATGGAACTGATGGAGGATGTTTATTCAGGAAAAAGCAAACTAATCATCTTTTGTATCGTTATGCAACAAATAAAAAGAGTATTGTAAGCTAAAATATTAGCACAATTATCTTAATTAATTAATGAGGAAGCATTATGAAGCAAATAAATAATATCCTTTGGATAATTAAAAAATCATTTAAATATTGTTTTTTTTACATTTTCGTTTATATACTGGTACTTTCTTTTTCAACGGCCGTAAGTATTTTATTGAATATATTAAATAAAAATCTCATAAATGAGCTATCTTCAAGTATTAAAGTGGGCCAGACAACCGGTGCCTTTTTTGGAATTGCCATGGCATATATGATTGTGTATTTTATAGATATATCAAATAGTTTTCTCAAAGCATTTGGTAATAATTTTTTTCGACTTAATATTGATTTCCTTTTCCAAAGTATATTTATGAGGAGAAGTTTAGAAACACCGCAAGAGAGATTTTTTGATAAGAAGTTTATGGAAAGGTATTCATTTATAAGTAATAATACACAAAAGATTAGTTCTTATTTGAATAATCTTATTATGTTGTTTTTTTCTAATATGGGCACCATTTTTGGTACAATCATGATTTTTGTGATATATGAACCCATGTTGATAGCATATTCGATATTATGTTCCGTTATATCATTTATAACATTGAAATACACTTCAAAAAAGGAATATGAACTTGATAAAAAACAAATAAAGGAACAACGGTTCAGGGATTATTTTGTTGAATTGTTAACTGGAAAGGAGTATGCAAAAGAGCTCCGCATATATGATTATAAAAGTAGTATCCTCAAGAAGTGGGATAATATCTATTCTAATCTTCGGCAGGAACGTTTAGCTTTATCGCTTAAAAGAATTAGTCTGGATAATTTATCCCTGATAGTAAAATTCTTTTTGAGAGTAGCTGCGATACTCATATTAGTTACAGGAATTTATTATAAAAAGTACGATATCGGTACATTTGTTATGCTGTTTGGCTTAATAGAAGCATCATACACACAGATAAATAAAGTCGTTAGTACTGTAATGAATGGCTTTTATAAAGACCTTAAATATATAAATGATTATGTAGAATTTATAACTCCTATTGGTAACATTGAGACGAAAAAATTAAATAAGCAGTGTAAAGAGTCAAATAATTTGGTATTTGATTCTTTTGAATCCTTAGAATCAATTAACGTAACATACTGTTATCCAAATAGTGATAATCCGGCTGTTAATGATTTAAAAATGCATTTAAAAAAAGGGGAGATTGTCAGTATAATGGGATATAACGGCAGCGGAAAAACAACGTTATCAAAATTACTTAACGGAAGCCTTAATCCGCAAAGAGGAAAGGTTGCTATTAATGGTTTTGATATTGGACAAGAAAAATCAAGAGTATTTCAATACTTTGGTATGGCTCCGCAAGAGTTTTCGCGTTTTTCATTATCAATAAAAGAAATTGTCGGCCTTGGGAATATTAAATATATGAATGACAAGCCCGAATTAACGATTGCTTATAGAAAAGCAGGTATAGAGTCTTTTATATCTAAATATAAGGATTCGGATAATACTTTTGTCGGAAAAGAATACAATGATGACGGAGTTGAACTATCCGGGGGTGAGTGGCAAAAACTGATTATCGCCTCAGCTTATTTGGGAAACCCTGAAATATTAATATTAGACGAGCCGACAGCGTCTATTGACCCGCTAAAAGAAATAGATATGATAAATGGCCTGAGAGAAAACATCAAAGGTAAAACAGCTATTCTAATATCACATAGAATAGGCTTTGCAAGGCTTGCTGATAGGATTATCATGATTGAAAATGGTAAAATTACAGAAGAGGGAACCCATGAACAGCTGCTTTTAAAAAATGGCTATTATGCAAAGCTTTTTTATGAACAAAAAAAGGTGTATGAGGAGAAACTTGAATTGGTATGAAGAGTAAAAAAGTAAAAAGTAAGGACATGAATGAAAAAATAACTGCAAAAAAGTTCTTTATTATCCAGTGGAAAATTATTAAAGAGCTATATTCAAAATTCAAATTTGATACTATTATGATTATTGTCCTTGCCTGTATAACAATGAGCGTTAGCTTTATTGATTTGAAATTTTTGGAATATACCACAAATAGCATATCGGTTTATTCAAAGCAAGGAATTGATGATAATTTTTTTACTATATTTGCATCAATAATACTGTTTCTTCTTGCATTACTGATTATGAGATTATTGAGTAATTTATATTATAGAATAACAGCAAAATACGTTGATAAGGTATCTTTTGAAGTGGAAAAAGGCATAGTTAATAAGCTTTCAAATATATCATACGAGTACTATGAAAACAATCAATTTCACGAAAAAATTGATTTTGCACGCAAAGCTAGCGGACAATATAGCAATGCCGTATTCGGTATAACACAAATTGCCAGAATTATATTGATGTTTGTAGTTTATTCAGTTCTTTTATCAAAAATAAATACTATGTTTCTGGTCGTAATATTAATAGCTTTGATAATTAACATAATTTTGGCAGGTATTGTAACAGACAAGCAGCTTGATTATTGGAGAAAACACGTTTCTCCCGAGACACGCAGAAATAATTACTTCAAAGGAGTTCTAGGCAATAGGATAAACCACCAAAATATACAGGTGGAAGGAAGCTTTGCCTTTTTTTTAAGCAAATATAAATTTTATAATAAATGCGAACGTAAAAATTATTTAAAGTTAAATGTTTTGTCATTTTCATCAGAGCTTGTTTCTTCTGCCCTTTTTCTAGCTACATTTATCATAACCATATTGTCTGTCGGACAAGGCGTGGCAGACGGCGAATATAATATAGGGTATTTTAGTATGGTTGTAGCCCTACTCACCAATCTATTTTCGACAGTAAAAAGCTTTACAGTTTTTATGCTAAATAGTAATTGGTATATAAGAGTCTTGGAAGCTTATTATGAAGTTATGGATTATAAAGAACACAACACAATAGATTGTCAGGCCAGCACTAATTTAATAGAAATCAGAAATTTAAAATATAAATATTCTCAGACTGTTAATTATGTGTTAAAGGGAATAAACATATCATTTAAAAAAGGTGAAAAGATAGCAGTAGTTGGTTATAACGGCAGCGGAAAAACTACATTTGTTTCCATTATTCTATCATTGCTTGAAAATTATGAAGGAAAATATTCTTGTAATGATTTATGTGCTACTGCAGTTATTCAAGATTTTAAGCACTATCAAATGAGTGTTAAAGAAAATATAGAAATTGGTTGTGGAGGAAAGGAACTAAATCCAGATAAAATTAATAACATACTAAAGATGGTTGGCCTGTATGAATTCATAAAAACAAAACCTGATGGAATTTATACTAAGTTAGGTAATCTTGAAGAGGGAATAGAATTATCAAAAGGACAGTGGCAGCGTTTAGCAATTGCCAGGCTGATAGCTAATGAAAAAGCAAATGTTTGGATTTTAGACGAGCCCACCTCTTATATTGACCCGTTAGCCGAAATTGACATTTATAAATTAGTCTTTTCACTTGCTAAAGACAGATTGGTATTTTTTGTATCCCATCGCCTTGGATTTGCCAAATATTCAGACCGAATTATAGTAATTAATGATGGATACATACATGAGGACGGCTCACATCAAGAATTAATAAATAACCCTGATAGTATATATTATAAAATGTATACAGCACAAATGGAATGGTATACCGTTTAGGAAGTCAAGGGGACGTTTTGTTTTATGTGGAGATTATTACCATTTACACGGTTCTTTATTCAGTCTCATATTTTATGAATTCTTCAATAATTGAAAAGTAAACAAAAATCCGCATCAACTATTTCTTGATTCTCCAATATTCCCCGTAGTGTGATAATTTCTGTTTTACTTATCATTCTGACTTTTCCTGGTATGTTAATCTCACCCTAATAAATACATTACATATAGTTGAAGTCAAACGAAACGTCCCTTTGACTCTGACTCCTTGACTTGCTATATGGATAATATTACGCTTGTAAATTCAGTAAAATCATTAAGATGCTTTTTAATAATTTCATTAATAATAGATAAACTTAATTCCTGATAATCATGGATTGCTATATTTCTGAATCCTACCATTGACTTCATTTTTTTACTTAATAATTCACTAATAATGTCGTTTTTGCAGAGAATATCAAATGCATCTCTTGTTTTTTGTGGGATTCCCAATCCTTTTATTGAGACTATATGCATGGCCAGGTCAATACAGGCTTCACAAGCCCTTTGTATATTAAGAATTATGGAGTCTTGTTTGGTAAAGTTTTTCAGATTTTCATAGTTGTTATCATATTCCTGTTCTATTCTTTTTATACATCTTTCTATAGTAGCACATTTATTTATTATTATGTCATTTTGCATAAATACTACCTCTTTCATTTATTTTATCCAAAATACATTTTCTCTCTTCATTGAGCATTGCATACTGCTTGAAGGATTTCATCATAAAAGCCGCACTTTTAACGTAGTTGGCATTATATATTATTTTACCACTACTAATTATTTGCACCTGCATAACTGTAGAGGATTTCGACATATCCACAAGGTCAATATCTTTTCCAACTATATTTGCAAGTTCTTGTGACAGCAAGAAAATTCGATATGGGTCATTTTTTTGTTCATTGAGAAAACCAACATCTATATCACTTTCATCGTTCATTTCGCCACGTATTGCAGATCCAAATATGATTATCAGGTGTGGATCCAGTTTTTTTATTAAGTATTCTTTTATTGTATTAAAGTATTCTTCCATATTAATCAACCTTTATACTATTGCTATTCATTCACACATATAATTATATACTATTACCCTATTGACAACAAGAAATAGTTGGGAGTCAAGGGGACGTTTTGTTTGACTTGCTGATTAAGTTTTTTGAATTATATTTCTTCCTATTCCAAGACCCTTCTCAAGCTGCTTGATACTTGCACCTGTTCCCATTTTTATCTTTTTCAACGCGAATATCCAATGCTTCACCTATATAATTTTCTTACCATGTCATAATAAAGAATTAAGACGTTTCATACAGAATGCTATGTATCAATTTTTTTTATATCCGTAAAATCATATTCAATACTGTCAGTTCCGTCACTAATCTTATATATTCCGCTCATATATTCACTTTGGCAATACTTATTGTCAAACCGCTTGTAGTCCCGGATTTTCTCTACTTGGCCGTTTACCAGCAAATCACCGTCCCAGCCGAATTCAAGCACATCGCCTTTAGGAGTCGCATATTTTACAGATTGAGCTGAAAAGGTCAATTGACTTCTCAAAATGCCGGCAACAAAGTATTTATAACTGACATCATCCTCTTTTCTCCCCATCTGGCATATCCAAATGTTCTCTCTGGCTTTGCATACCACATCACAATTGAGATATGGATGCTCATTATTCCACTCATAATGATTTTGCGAACACAATGCAATGTAGCCATCTCCTTTTCTACCAAATATCCATCCATCAATTTCACAGACTTCATCAAATTTGCTTCTCGGGAAATGTGCATGGGTGAATTCAAAATGGCATTTCCTTTTAATGTCATGAATGCTTATGACGGTGTTTTTGTATTGTACCGCTCTTGGCAAATAATAGCTGCCTGCCCAATAACAAGGCCGGGTATTTGGGCCAGGGTGGTTTGTAAATACCGTAATATCACCATCCATTGTTGCCTGCCATATATGCTGCTGAAATCCATACCCGCCTTTTCTGAAATCTTGTGCGCAGCTAATCATGTAGTCAGGCGTTTTACAGGTTGTAAAATTGACTCTGCTTAAATAATTGTGGTCATAACAGGCACCTTCTTTCGATTTGCTGTGCATGTTATTCTTAAGGTGCAAATATTCTCTATATGGCCATTCATTAATGTTTAGATGATATTTTTTTTCCATTTCAAGGTTTTTTTCTAATATATCGTGATGGGTGTAGCCCATGTTATGCCAATATAAAGTCAGGTCTTCCTCATCCTCAAAGCCCTTACCTAAAGCCGGGCCATCCTCCACATTGAAGCTCTGCTGTTCTTTAGTGAGCAATACTTCTTGTTCGTTACAAGCAATTTTGTTTATTATGGACGGGGTATCGTAGCCGCTCGTCATTAGAGCGAGACCGCTGTTGGAACTGATTGCATTAAATCCGCATATATTGTCCCATAATATTTTTGTTGCTAATGAAGTGTTATCATTTTTTGTGGAAATCACATGGTTAACATAAGCACGGCCATGTGTAGAAGCAAAGCTGCCCTTATATGAGTTAACTGCAATATCAAGCATAATGATGTCCAATAAGTCTTTTGCCTTATTACGAACAATCATATCCCCGGAAAAGTCATAAATATTGAGTAACGCATAAATATTGCCTCCCGTATATGCATTGGAGTTCCACTCGCAGAATCCGGTTTTGGCCTTTATCCAAATCCAATCTAGGACACGATCCTTTAACATGCCCAGCATGTCTTTGCCCTTTTTCTCTCTCATTCTGAATGTATCGTCAGGATAGAATTGGGCAAGAAGGTATTCAGCCGTATAAAATTGCATTACATGGTTTTCCGTCCAGAAAATATGTTTGCCTGGATTTTTATTGTTTTTACTAAACCAATAGTCAAAATCAAGCAAGGCTTGCTTAATCGCATCTTTTGTTTCCTCAGTTAATTGCCCGGTATTGCTATACAAATAAAGTATTCTTACCAGTAAGTTAACATCAAAATCACCACAATCATATCTATAATACAATTTATTCAGAATATCATCAAAGTCAGATATATCAACTTTATCCCCGATCACAAGTTTTGCGTAAATAACATTTTTTTGCTTATGTCCGTCTAAAACCCGGCCACCCAATTGTAAGTTCTTCCGTATATATGTTTCAATATTCTGTTTACCCAGCATTGTCAAACCCCCTAATAAAAAATGGAGTACTATACGGTAATATAGTACCCTATCAATTTATTTTAATAATTTGTATATTACTTTGTTATCTTAACCATTCATTGGCTTCTTCGTGCATTATTTTACCACCGTTCTTCCACCATATATCTACATACTCATCAAAATACTCAATTGGTTTTCCGCCTGTTATAATCTGATAATATGTTTCACTGGTCAGTTTAACTAACTCGTTAGCGTATTGAGCATCAGACGGCAGTATTGTATCTAATTGGTTAACATAGATGTGCTCACCAAAGTTCATGAACTTTCTCCATGCCAGATCCGGATCTGATAAGCTGTCCGGGAAGTAAGCCGTAAATATTCTGAATACTCTTTCGGCAGAACGGGGATAAACCTCTATACCATATTCTGTAGCGAGTTGTAACTGATATGTTTTACCATCCCAACCCGTAACTTCTTTGAATGTATAATGTTTGCCTTCCTCACCCGCGTATAATCTGCTGTTTTCCATACCGGAATATCTGAAATCGACACACTGCATAAGCTTACCAAACTTATCAGGTTCGTCTGCTAAATGAGAACCAAACCCTGCACCTTTAGTGATATTAATATATGGGTTGCCTGAAACACCTTTTTTGCCATTAGGGCCGACCGGTGCCACGCCAAATACATAGCTTTCGGCTATAGCCGGATCAATCAGCATCAATTCCTTATAATTTGGTCCACCTTGATGTTCGTTGTGCATGGGTGGTGACCAATGATACACGGCACCATGTCCTGTATATCCTATCTTTGAGTTGAAGAATGGGTGCGTGTGTGCCCAATAGCCACCTTGGTTTTCACCTAAAACAAACTCGGGATCCAGCACTTCATCAACATACCATTTGTTAAGCATGGCTAATGCATCTTTCATTTCAGGCTGGATACCTGCAAAGACCAGTTCACCGTCCTTGATATGCCATGTGTTGCTGAAATCTTTCTCATATCCGAAGCTCCAGAACGGCATTGCACCAAAGGCTCCGAATACAGGCTGCATTACAGTTGTGGATGCACCATAAGTATCTTTATTACCAGATTTATTGGGATCTTCGTGTGCAAATGCATACAATGCAGCCTCAAATTCCTCCAATGTTTCCGGAATTTTCGTAATCCCAACATTCTTTAACCAGTCGCCCCGCCAGATAATAGCCTGTTGATTCGGTTTTATGTTGAAATCAGGCAGTTTGAACATTATACCATCTTCTGCACGGCACCAATCCTCCCAGCCGGGTTTTTGCATATCAAGCTGAGCCATAGCATTAGGCATGCCATAGTCCAATAATGCTCTGTCTAATGGCAGTGTAACGCCTTGACGATACAATTCAGGTGCCATGCTTGCCTGGCCTGAGAATTCAAACATGTCCGGAATTTCACCACTCACCACCCTTAAATTAAGCAGTTCTACATAGTTGCTCTGTTCCAGGTTCCATAAGTTAAGCTTAACATTGAATTTTTCTTCAATCAAAGCTTTAATATCATCATCATCAGGCACAGGCTCTCTAATATATGTTACGATATCAAACTTATATACTTTGTTTTCATCCGGAACATATTTGGCATAAGGACCTTTTTCTTTTTCCTCCTTTGGTTCCTCTTTTTTAGGCTCCCCATTAACTTCTGTCTTACTTTCAGCCGTTTGATCTTTAATATCTGATGTCGAGTTCTTTGTGCAGCCAACTGTTGCACCAAGTATCATCATCAACACTAGCAAAATAGCAATTATTTTTTTGGCGTTCATGCTTTCCTTCCTTCCTTTCTATTTATATTTATTATATTTTGTCTATGGCGATATTTAGGCAAATCAAATTCTATCCTTTAAGTGAACCTACCAGGACACCCCTTACAAAGTATTTTTGCACAAACGGATAGGTTATTAATATAGGAACAGTTGCAACAATAACAGTCGAAGCTTTAAGGTTTTCAGGATTGATATATGACAATTCATCCATTGTCAATGCATCCTCAAAACTGTTTGAGCCTGCCATAATTACACGCCTCATGACCATTTGCAATACCGCCATTTCCGGCGCAGGCGTATACAGCAGAGCATCAAACCATTCGTTCCATAATCCTACCGCTGTCCATAATGCTACAGTAGCTATTATAGGCTTTGACAAAGGTACAATGATTTGAACGAAAGTCCTAAAATCTCCAGCTCCATCAATTCTTGCCGATTCTTCAAGCTCCTTTGGGATACTGCTTAAAAAATTGCGTGCAATAATTAAATGAAATGCGCTTACCAAATTCGGCAATACCCATGCCCAGATTGTATTTGTCAGCTCCAGCGTATTTGTTATCAATAAATAAGTAGGAATCAATCCGCCTCCAAAGTACATGGTAAATACTATAATGGCTGTCCAAAAAGTCCTGTTGGGCAAATATTTTTTTGATAGTGGATATGCCATTGTAATAGTTACGATGACACTCAGGATTGTGCCCAGAACCAAGCGCACAACTGAGTTTCTGAATCCAATATATATATCTGGGCTTCGCAATACAATAAGATAGTTTTGGAAGTCTATCGCAGGCGGGAAGAAGTATAACTTTGACATTGGAGCAGTTGACGGCAGTAATGATACTACAATCAGGTTCCAAAAAGGGTAAAGTGTAGTGATACATAATATTGCCAATGACACAGAAACGACTATCTCCAGCATCCTGTCATCCTTTGATTGATTAATCTTCATCTATGGCACCTCCCTATCATATACCGTATCGCCGACTTTTCTCACAAGGAGCATCAGCAACAGTAACCAGCGAAAATAATATAACATTCTTAGACAAACCCGCCGCAGTAGTAAAACTGAATTCCATTTTAGCCAAATCCATTTGATATACGTATTGATTGTTTAATCCTCATATATCTCACCTCCTTACCATATACCGTAATCGTTGACTTTTTTTGCAACAGCATTAGCAATAATAACCAGCGAAAATGATATAACATTCTTGGACAAACCCACTGCAGTAGTAAAGCTGAATTCCATTTTGGCCAAACCCATTCGATATACGTAAGTACTGATAACATCACCGGTTGGATATACAATCGGACTATACAGATTAAATATCTGGTTAAAGTTATCATTAATTATCCTGCCTATAGCAAATATCAGCATAATTGTAATGACAGGCGTCAATGATGGCAGAGTAATATGAATAATTTTTTTAATTTTATTTGCACCGTCTATGTTTGCTGATTCGTATAATGCTGGGTCAATTCCTGATAAAGCCGCAATATAAACAATTGATCCCCATCCTATACTTTTCCAAATCTCTGTTACAATCAACGTCGCTCTAAAATATCTGTTATCGCCCAAAAAGAAGATCGGTTCAGCCCCAAATGTTTTAATTAAAATATTGACGGGGCCTGAAGAAGGCGACAAAAATCGGGTGAAAACGCCGGCTAATACGACCCATGATACAAAGTGGGGAAGGTAACTGATAGTTTGTACCAGTTTTTTATAAGCCAAATTCCTTATCTCATATAACATGAGTGCCAGTATGATAGGTGCCGGGAAACCAAATACTAATTGATATATGCTTATAATAATCGTATTTTTAAAAACGTCAAAAAAGCTTTTTGTAGTAAAAAGCATATTGAAGTATTTTAATCCTGCCCAGTCACTGCCCCAGATACCTTCGACCAGGTTAAAATCTTTAAATGCAATCTGCAAACCATATATCGGGAAATACTTGAAAACAATAAAATACAACAACCCAGGTATCAGCATTAAAAACAATACCCTGTGTTTTCTGTATGAGGCCAGCCAATCCTTCAAAAGAGCAAATCCTTTAGGCTTGATTAGATAGTTTTTCTCCATTCAATGCTCCCCTTCTTCTTTATTTATTGGTCAGTTGTGATTATATATCATCATGTATGAAAAAAACAATAATATTTTTTTATAAAAGTACAACAAAATAACATTTAAGCATATTTGAATTATATGTTTGTATTATCATAAATCTGTGATATTTTTTGAATATGGTGTGCCAATCATAAGATACAGAAAATTGCCTGTGTTGATAAACAAGTGCAAAATTATTTTCTAAGACCTGTGATTTCTATATTGCTTAGGTGTCATGCCCTCAGATTCCTTAAACTTTTTTATAAAGTAGTGAGACGTCTCATATCCGATACACCTTCCTATTTCTGCTATACTATATGATGTATCATTAAGTAAATGTTTAGCTTTATCAATGCGGACAGAAATGATGTAAGCGCTTAAATTGCTGCCTGTTTTCTTTTTAAATAACGTACTTAGGTATTGTGGTGTAATATATACTTTTTCAGAAATTGTATTAAGTGAAAGGTTTTCTGCCACGTTATCATTCACGTACTGTTTGACTTTATTTATTATGTATCCGGCATCATCCTCATTTTTTTCATTGATATCATTATGTATATTCCTAATCTCTTTCACAAGGGCTTGTTTAAACATATCAATATCACCGGCAGTAGTGAATAATGAATAAGGGTTACCCTTATATTTGTAATTCATATGCTCAATATAACGTGTAACACTGTTTATAAGCTGATACATTGCATCATTACAAACTTCATATGTGCAATTATTGTCAAGTAACTGTAAATGGATCCTGTTTATACTGGGCATAAGATTTTGGTAATCCATACTAAATACCGAATGAGTAAAGTTTTGGATTAATTTTTGATCAATGCTCTGCGAATTATTTACCCTGTCTAATAGTTTGTACGTAATAATATGTTCATCAGGTATATAGAACGCATATTTTTTCAGCCTGGCTAAAAGGACATATTGCTCATCCAGCTTCAAAACTGAATTTGTCATCTGAGTTATAATCGCCTGGATTTTGATATTTGCACCCAGTATTTTCTTAAGCGCCGTTATCAATTTTATCTTGTCAGAGATTAGTATACCGTATTCACTATTCGTATTTATGAGTAAATTTATGGACTGCTCAGACTCCTCATTAATAAGTATAATATTTTCCGTATCACTTAAATCATTGATTTTTTCTATCAGCTCATATCGAATCATGTGCTTTTCTATCAATGGAATATTTTGGGCATTAATCTTTATACTTAAGTTAACTAATACATAATAGACCTTATCAAAGTTAATACCTAAGAACTCTGTGCGTTCTTTTAGAATATCATATGACTTTATCCTGTTATTAGCTAAATCATTTATAAGTTGAGATTCTAAAGAGCTTCTATTCTGGTTAACAGTATTTTCCATTTTGTGTATCTGCAAATCCAGATTGGTTATGAAGTTATCAATAACTTTGAATTCACTGCGTTTTTGCCTGAAGTTAACACCATAACTGCTAGATAATTTGTATACCAATCCTTTAATGGGTAAATATGATTTATGCGCTAAGAATATGGATATTGATATGCCTATAATACTCAAAAATGCAGCAATAATAATTACAATGATTTTTATAGTTTTCAATGCCCCATATAATGAATCTATAGGATATTGATTCACCAAATACCAGCCTGTTTGCTTATTAATTATAAAAGAAACAAGATACTTTACATCATTTATATCAAACTGGAAATGCTTTTCGTGCTCTAAAAACCCTTCAATATTACGATAAATAAGCTTCTCGTCTCCATGGCTTACAGATATAACATTGCCATTGTGGTCCAAAACATAGTTTTTCCCCTCTATTCCGTGTGATAATTTGTCTTTTAAATATAATTCGTTAAAATCTATACAAATATAAATTGTATTATCTGTAAGTATTTTATTATAAGCCATTACATAAGAAAAATTATATTCCACAGCACTAACAGGAGATATTGTCAGATTTTCAGGCCGTGTAGGTATCCATATTTCATCTGTATCAGAATCTGATACGCCGTCTACCCAGCTTATGTTTATATCTTTATTCCAGCCTTCATCAACAACCTTAAGGCCATATTTAGATGATATCATAATATCCGAGTTTTTATAATATAAATGGATTCCATTGACTGCTTGATTGTGCTTGAGCTCTAACATTGTCAAATAATCATATATAGATTTTATCTTTAAATATTCATTAACCGAGATATTATCACTTAAAATAGCTTTTGTCTGACCTGATTCTTTTTGGAAAATACTAAAGCGGATATCATCTTTTATGC
Source organism: Clostridia bacterium (assembly GCA_028280575.1). Taxonomy (GTDB): domain Bacteria; phylum Bacillota; class Clostridia; order Acetivibrionales; family STF1-152; genus JANQLN01. Next base: position 36,694 of record JANQLN010000068.1, on the reverse strand, counting down.
TTATTATTGAATCTATAAGGTTATTTTGATTAAAGGCAAGGATTTCGTTCATATTTGCATTTATCATTTCTTTATATGACTTTTCAAAGATAGAAATGCTTACAAAAGCAATCAATATACTTAGCATAGAAACGAGTGACAAATAATTTAATAATACTTGTTTATAATATTTACTCATTAGGCACCTTTTCTTACTTTAAATAAGATGTTTGCGATGTCTCAAATATACAAGATTTTATTTAAAAAAGTACTTAATTTACCTAATATATTCTAACATAAAATCATGTAAGGGTCAATTAATTGCCTATTTTTGGGTGCAGATTTTAATCGCGGCCCTGACCGGCTCAGCTTGACTTATCATCTGTGAACTAGTATAATCACTTTATATTAAAAGCTCCAAGCTTGGGTCATTTAAAGTAAATGCTGTGGTATATAACCGTCAGGGTAAATTCGGAACGGAAAGGGGGAATATTCAATGCTTTTGCCCATGTCAGAACACTTTAAAAAAGCCGCTCCATACTCTTAAGTGTTTTTAAGCCGAACAGCATTTTTCTCATTTATTTCAAACTCTTATTGATTATTTTTAGGGGGTTTTTAGAGGACATATTGTTATATCATTATAATGTTTGGAGTTTGTAAAAATTTATTTAAGAGGTGTGATAATAATGGATTTAGGTGTATTAATAGACGGCAAAATGTTTAACAGCGAAAAAAGGCTGGAGGTAAAAAATCCTGCAAATGGTGAAACTGTGGGCACCATACCTTTCCTTACAGGGGATGAAGCAAAATCGGCAATACGCAGCGCCCATAATGCTTTTAAAATATGGTCAAAGACATCTCCTATACAGCGTTCAAGGATTTTGAGAAAGGCGTCGGATGTCATAAGGGAATGTTCTGGGCAACTATCTGAATTGCTTACAAAAGAGCACGGAAAACCATTAGGAGACGCGAGAAAGGAAATTCTAGGCTCTGCAGACGTACTTGAATACTATTCACAGGTCTGTGTAGACCTGGTAGGGGAAATATCTTGCCCCGCTTCAAAAACTTCAAAAAGCCTGGTGTTTAAGGAGCCGATAGGTGTAGTTGCTGCAATCGCAGCATGGAACTATCCCGTATCGCTGATTGCATGGAAAATCGCACCGGCATTGGCAGCAGGGTGTACGGTTGTTGTAAAACCGCCGAAGGCAACTCCTATGGCGTTGACAGAATTTATGAGGCTTTGCCACTCAGCCGGTTTCCCGGATGGGGCACTGAATGTTGTGTATGGAAACCACAGTGAAGTGGGGGAAGAACTATTCAGCAGTAAACTCATTAAAAAAATCGCTTTTACCGGTTCGACCCAAACAGGAAAAAAAATCATTCAATCATCCGCTTCAAGCCTTAAAAAATTAAACCTGGAACTTGGGGGGCACTCACCCTTAGTGGTATTTGAAGATGCAAACTTGCAAAAAGCAGTAAAAGATGGGGTAAAACGCTCATTTCGCAATATGGGCCAGATCTGCAATGCTTTAAACAGAATTTATATTCAGGAAAGTGTATTTGACATATTTATAGAATCATTTGTCGAGGAAACCAGCAAACTTACTATTGGAGATGGATTTGCAAACCCTGAGGTACACCTTGGTCCAATGGTGGAGGAAAACGGCCTGCATACTGCAAAAAAACATATCCAGGATGCCGTTTCAAAAGGGGCAATTATTAAGTATGGAGGTAAAAAGCCGGAAGGCGCGCAGTATTCCAAGGGAAACTTCTTTGAACCTACCATACTTACAAACGTGTCTGAAGATATGAAAATAATGAAAGAAGAAACCTTTGGCCCGGTTGTCGCCATCGACACCTTTAAAAATCTCAAAGAAGCTATAGATAAGGCAAACAATACAGATTATGGTCTGGTCTCGTATGTTTACACAAGCAGTCTGGCTACTGCCTTTAAAGCCAGTGAAGCTCTAGACTGTGGAAGTGTAGCAGTCAATACGGTTAGCCCTGATTCAATCTATGCGCCGTATGGGGGAAGAAAAGACAGCGGGTTTGGGGTGGAGTTGTCCAAACATGCTATGGACCAGTATCTGCAGTTCAAGCATGTGAAGATTGAACTTGAATAGAGAACCAAAAATATCATTTTTATGATAAAACATAAATTTTTAGGCTGATACTTTCAAAACCTGGATTTATGGACTACTTCTTAGGTCTTCCCAGCAGGTTGATTGTATATGAGTACTTGTCCGCCCTCGATACCGCTATTACTATTTCTATAACCCTGTCATCACTGCCGTAGGTCACCCTCTTTACCCGCAGCAGTGGTGAACCCTTCTTAATGTTTAAAAGCTCTGCCTCCCGTACATTGGCCGCACAGGCTTCTACAGTTTCAACAGCCCTCTCCATGACAATGTTATACCTTTTTTCCAGAGTTTCATACAGGGATTCTCCCACAAGTCCTTTTTGTATCAAACCCGGAACCAATTCAGGTATCAGGTAGTTAACCATTATACAAATAGGCTCTCCCGCGGCATATCTTAATCTCTCAATCTTATATACTCTTTCACCGGGGTCCACATTTAACATTTTGGCTACAGTAACGGACGAAGACTCCTCGCTGAACTGAATGTTCTTTGTTTCAGGGTGCATACCAAGATTCATCATGGTTTCAGCCCAGCTTGTTATCACATTTAACTCCTGGGTAGCTTTAGGTTGGCTTACAAAAGTACCCTTACCCTGCTGGGCAGAAAGATAGCCCTCCTGAACCAGCTCCTGTATAGCGCGCCTTATAGTGATGCGGCTTACTCTATACATGCTTTGCAGCTCATTTTCAGAAGGTATTATGTCTCCCACCTGAAATATCTCCTGACTGATTTTATCCAGGATATCCTCTTTTACCTGATAATATAACGGTAAAGGCTGTGACTTGTTAATCAAAATCCATCCACTCCACTTCCAGCTTTTATATACATTTTTTTTAAAAATTCATACAAAAATTATACACTAATTTATGCTATAATAAAACATTTTCATTATAACCAAAGCTTAATTCTTCATTATTATATTGTTTTCCGGCCACGCGTTTCAATAAAATCTTCCTAAAAGCTTTTTTCATTACAGTTTAGCAAGTTTATGATAATAACCCTGTATTCCATCATGCATTTCTTTATATAAGGCATACATTTTCTCATACAGCTCCATTTTTCCATGCTCAGGTATGTACCTCTTGTCAAAATTTATAATTCTCTGCGCTGCTTCTTCTACATCCCCGTATAATCCGGCACCAAGTCCTGCAAGCATTGCAGCTCCAATCACACCGCCTTCAAAGTTATTCAGGGTAACAATTGCTCTTCTATATACATTGGCTTTGATATCACACCACACATCACTTCTTGCCCCTCCTGCAATGGCGCGTATTTCTTCAATTCCTACATTCTTATCCTCTATAATTTCAAGGCTTTGGTTGAGGTCGAAGGCAACTCCTTCCATTATAGCCCTTACACAATGGGCAATTGTGTGTCTTGGTGTCAATCCGAAGAAAACGCCCCTGCTGTTGCTTGACCCCAAGGTCCTTTCACCAAGCAGATATGGAAAAAAAAGCAGCTGTTCCGAACCCTCGGGAACCTGCCCGGCTTTGTCGCCCAAAAGCTGGTATACCGAAATTCCTTTATCCTTTGCCCTTTCCGATTCTTTCTGGCAGAAAGTATCCTTGAACCATTTGAAACTTCCCCCTCCTGCGTCCAGGATTCCAAAAGAAACCCAGCCTCCGCCCGGTACAATATGATGTATATGCATTAAACGGGGATCATACAAAGGCTTTTCGACAAAGACAGAAATGTCAGCTGCCGTTCCGGTTATATCACATGCCTGCCCATATTTGGAAATACCCGCGCCCAGCAGAATACACATCATATCCCCGCCCCCGGCAGCCACCGGGGTACCCTCCTCCAATCCTGTAAGTACTGCGGCTTGCGGCGTTACAGTACCTATAAGCTTAGATGCTTCTGCAATATCAGGAAGCTTGTCTATATCCAGGCCAAGAAGGTTTACAAGCTCTTCGGACCAGATTTTTCTTTCAACATCAAATAAATAGGTTGCCGAAGCTTCCGAATAATCTGTAAACATCTTGCCGGTGAGTTTCAAGTTGAGGTAATCCTTGCAGGTTAAAAATTTGTATGTCCTATTATATATTTCAGAATAGTGCTCCCTTATCCATTGGACCTTAAACCCCGTCCAAGCCGGAAGCACAGCATTGCCGGTAATTTTCAAGCCCTGGACGGGCTCATATCTTTTTTTGAATTCATCACAGAGATAACTGCTTCTTTTATCGCACCAGAGGGGGACCCTATTCAGCAGCAATCCCCCTTCTCTATCCACAGGCACTGGGGCATGCATCTGACCGCCTATCCCTATTCCCAATATTTTGGGTTTTTTCACCTTTGACAATATTTCTCTGATGTTTTCTATTGTTGCATTCCACCAGTCTTCCGGGTCCTGTTCAGCCCACTCAGCTCTCGGACAGTAAAGCGGGTATTCTCTCGAACTGCTTCCAGCAACCTCTCCATCCAGTGTCAAAAGCGCTGCACGAGCACTTTCAGTCCCTATATCAATACCCATCAAAAAACCATCATTCATAACTGCTACATCACTTCCTTAACACCACTGAAGCCTCGGAATTCATGGTCCCTCAGGCTTCATGACCCCCATCTCCAAAGGCTTGGGAATTCCTAGGAGCCTGCTCCTGCACTCCCTTTCATATGATGCTGTCTGCATTCATCTACTTTTGAACTCTGTTATGGTCAGGAGATACCACCCAAAAATATTCCAGCGTTTCGGTAAATGGGTTTTCAGTGGTATGGAAATCTCCAAAAGGAACAAGGAAAGTATCTCCCGCCTTTACTTTAAACTCCTGCTCCCCAACTTTCATTATTCCCTGTCCCTTGACTATATGATATATTTCTTCCAATTCCGGATGGGTATGCCCGCTTGTCCTGCAGCCAGGATACACTGTGGTATAACCAGCCTTGAGAGTTTCGGTTGTTGAGTTTTCAGGAGAAATCAAGATGAATGAATCCCTGAGAACGTTTGATTTCTTTTTTTGAAGCAAATTCTCAAATGAGTGCTCACTCTGTTGTATCCCTGTATTACTTATATTTGTTACCTTTATCGACATTTGTCCACCTTCCTTTAAAATAATTAAACTCCTGTGCCTGTTTTTACAATTATTACTGCTGTACAATCGTCTTTTCAGATTTGACTTTTAAGACAAGCCCGCTTAAGTTGACTCGCTTTACCAAAACATTATATTGTTATAACAAGTATAAATAAATATTAGCACATTTCAACTTACCGTGTCAATAAGTTTTTAGTATTTATCCACAGCAAATTCATGACCACACATCCTGACAGTAAAAGTTTGCAAACCTCACTCTGATGCTTGTATTAAAGGGAAATCTGTAAAATGCAAATGTGAATATATTGGTTTTTTCTCTCAATTAACTTAATTAATTGATATAGCAGTTAATTGTAAAATTTATTCCTGCTACAACAATTATATTAAATATAGCAGACAGGTTTTCATACATTTTTCTTACCGTATGATAGGGTTGAATTGATAAAAGCCCCTTCATTCCATTTGCAATATATAATTTTATAATTTTTTCAAGACCATTATGTAAGAAAACTGTGTCGGCATCCATAAAAACTAGTATTTCTCCCCTTTACTATCCCCAAAACAGTTATGGTCAGTCCATTAATCATTTTGCCCCTCCAACCATTTTAATAAATATATTTTTGGGCTTTTATGGCCTTGACCTTATATTCCCACTCCCGGAAATTTACCTGTTTCCGTATTCTTTATATTATTTTCGAATTCATCTTTATAATTAATGCCCAAACCTATTGTATCTTCCTTTATTATTAAATTTGCTGCAATCCTTCCTGACTGGTATATGGTGGGAAGGCCGCTTCCGGGATGGGTACCTCCTCCGGCTATAAAGCATTTGTCAAACTCCTCAAACTTGTTGTGAGGTCTGAAATAAAGCATCTGGGTAAGTTTATGGCTTAGGTTGAAAGTGGCTCCGTTATATATATCGTATTCTTTCTCCCAGTCATGGGGCGTGATTATCTTTTCTACTTCAATATGCCGTTCAATGTCCTTTATTTCAGTTTTTTCTTTGATTTTTTTTATTATAAGGTCCCGGAACGCCTTTTTTTCTTTATCCCAGTCTATTTTACTAGTGTTATTAGCAACGGGCACAAGTATATATACTGCTGACTTTCCTTCCGGGGCGAGAGTAGTGTCAATAGCCGAGGGATTATGCAAATAGAAGGAGGGATCTTGTGACAGTGACTTTTCTTTGTATATTTCTTCAACATTCTTTTTATAGTCATCAGCAAAGATAATATTGTGATGGGGTAAATCATATTTTTTGTCCAGACCAAGATAGAGCATGAAGGTAGAACAGGAGTAATCTCTTCTTTCAATATCCCTGTCCATATATTTTTTCCTGTTTTTTTTGCTTACTATATTGGTCATAGCATGGGCAAAGTCTGCATTTATTATAACATAGTCGGAATAAATCATTTCACCGCTCTTAAGCTTTATACCCCTGGCTTTTTTGTTTTCAGCCAAAACCTCTTCAACTTCAGATTCAAGGTGTATATTACCTCCGTTTTCTTTAATCACATCAGCCATTGCATGGGATATCCTGTTTAACCCTCCTGTAACATGATAAATACCGCCGTCATGCTCAATGAAAGAAAGAATGGTAAATGCTCCCGGACATTCCCAGGGAGACATTCCAAGATATTTAGCCTGGAAAGTCATTGATATTTTCATTTCATCATGCTCAAAATAGTCGGAAAGCTTGCGGTAAAGAGATTTACCTATCTCAAATTCAGGTATGGCTCTTATAAAACGCTTTCTTAAAAAGTGGAGAGGTGAATGGTATGGAATCTTTAAACATTCAAACAGCTTGTCAAACTTGATGCCTTCTTTTCTTAAGAATTTCTCATAATTTTTTTCATCCCCCGGAAATATCTCTTTTATATGCTCGAGCATTTTCGCCCTATTCCTGGTGGGGAAGAATTCAATATTTTTGTTTTTGAATTTCAGCCTGTAAAAAGGATCTATTTCTTTCATTTCCAAGTAGTCATTTATATTCCTTCCGGTTATAGAAAACAGCTCTTTTAGAACACTTGTCATCATAAGAAATGTAGGACCGGCGTCAAAGGTAAAATCCCCAAGTTTTATTGGTGCATTCCTGCCCCCCACTTCTGACTGTTTTTCAAATACTTCTACATCATATCCTTCATGGGACAAAAGCATTCCTGCACTTAATCCTCCCGGACCTGCCCCAACAATTATCACTTTTTTCCTTCTCATAATAATGCACCCCTTGTCAGTAAAACACTTTTGCAAATTCGCTCTATATCTTTAAACATATTACCCACTATGCCGTACCAGTTGAAATTCCTATCATTTATTTATTAAATATTTTCATGAATAGCTTCATTTTATTAAAATCCTGCATCCTGTATGGAGGAAGCATCTTCTTAAATAATTTACATTTACACATATTCCACCGGAAACAGTATTTAAAACAAAAAATTCTTCAATTGTCCTGTTTTTTGTAAAAAGGTACACTGCCAGGGAAGCGGCTTTGCCATTTATTATTTTTACAGCCTCATTGTGATTATCAAAACTGACAACAGGCAGGGCAGGACCAAAAATCTCCCGGTTCATCATTTTGGTTTCAAGGTGAAATCAGAACGCAGCATTGTGAAATTGTGGGTCACGTCATCCAATGCATTCCAATCAGTTGAATTGACATTATAACTGATTAACAATTCCCCATCCTGTGATAAATGAGGGTGTGCTTTTGCATTATAAGTTACAATATTTTTCGATTGATCTTTTTCAGGAGTATAGTAAACAGGTATAATCTCTCCAGATGGGCCTACAGGGCTGTCTCCAACTCATATGCGGCAAATCCGCTTAAAGTGTCCTTCATAAAAACCAATAAGTATTTTCATCAAGATGTCCTCCTTTTATAGGAGTAACACTTAATTTCGGTAAAATTCCTGGTTCCGTCAAACAGCCAAGTCGTCAATACTGATAAGATATATATTTGGATACTCTTTTGCCAAATCTTTAAGGCTTTGAGTAAAACCGCTCCTGCTGAAAATATAATAATACTTATCCTTATAGTCGGTAAACCTTTGAGATTTGGCTAACAGGCTCTCATAAACTCCTTTACCCGGAGCACTATTTTTCCATTTGCATTCACCTATTATCATGCCTGACTTACCAATTGCAAAAATATCAATTTCCAAATCCTTTCTCCAAAACCGACCAAATTTACTAAATCGCATTGGTAAATTTCCTTTCATATTTTGGCGCCACATATATTGTACAGCAATATCTTCAAACCCTATTCCAAAAAACTCATTTAAATTCTGCTCAATGACATCTTCATACAAATATTCATTAAACCCGATTTCTATTTCACTTTTGTTAGGGTATACATAGCGATACCAAAAACGAAAATAATTATCACTAATCCTATATATCCCTCTTTGTACTTTTGCTGATTCTTTTATTTCGGCACTAATGGACATTTCCCTTTCAACCACATGTATATCTATAAGGTTTTTGATATAAGTAGTTATTTTGGCTTTGTCAATTTGTGTTTTCTGGTAAATATCATTTAACCTTGTATTTCCAAGAGCAATAGCTGCAATTATGGTATTGTAAATTGCTGTCTCCCTCAGCTCCTGCTTCATCAAAAAATCTATTTCATTATATAAAATTGTTTCTGAAGATATAATATTGGTTTTAATGTTATATTCCACAGACTTGCTGCTGTCGAATTGTTTCAAATAAAATGGAATCCCTCCTAAAATCATATAAGCTCTCATTTTATCCTCTGCTGAGTAATATGGGAAAAACTTGCCAGCCTCATAAAAGTTTAGTTCCTTCATCTTAAAAATAGCAGTTCCCCTGCCATATAAAGGATTCTTAGACCCTAATATTTCATTTTCAATAAAACTCATTGCAGACCCACATAATATCAGCATTATATTTGACCTGGACAAATATTCATCCCATACATTTTGCAATATGGAAGGTATCGCCTTGTTACTGGAAAACATGTACTGAAATTCATCAATAATAACCAACGATTTGCCATTATTATTAAGAGAAGCCATATTACTAAAAATACTTTCCCAACTATTTAACAATTCGCAATTACCTTGGAATCCGCTTGTGACCATCCTTAATTTAACTTTTTGCCGTTGTTCAAAATCACTGCTTTCAGTGGCACTGAAAAATAAGACCTGTGATTTGTCTTCTGCAAATTTCCTGAGAAACTCGGTTTTACCTACTCTTCTTCTGCCGTATAAAAAAATCAATTCTGCTTTCGAACCATTATACCGTTCATTAAATTTTGCCAATTCAGTCTGTCGTCCAACAAACATAATATTCACCTTTTTAAAATCTAAATTTTAAAATCTAAATTTATTATATTATATTTCCTCACAGGAATCAAATTTCATGAAAACATCGACTTTTTCAATTAGTGCAGTTGAGTATTTCATAGTTTTGTCTCCATCTTATTTATATAAGACGTAAGAATATATTATTAGACCAATAACTATCAAAGGTATAAAGAGCAGATAAATGAAATTTCCTACTTTTAATTATATTCATAAAACCACTCCCCATTTGTGGCCGTATTTATAAATGAAATTATTTTATGCATAATTTATGCAATTCACTGATTGAATTCACTATAAAAGTCGGGTCAGCTGACCTTAATTCTTCGATTGTTCCATACCCATATGAAACGCCGATTGAATCAATATTATTATGCTGTGCCCCAATTACATCATATTTTCGATCCCCGATCATAACAATATTTTCCATTGTGTTAATATTTAGTTTAGTGATGATATAGCTTATTATTTCCGCTTTACTGCTCCGAGTTCCATCTAAATTACTACCTACTATACTATGAAAATATTTCTTTAAACCAAAATGTTCTACAATTCTATCGGCAAAAATTGTCGGTTTTGATGTAGCAACCACATTGATTATACCCTTCTTTGTCAGCTCATCTAATAAACCGGGTATACCTTGATAAACTTTATTCTCAAAGATCCCTTGCTCTTGAAAATACTCTCTATAGTATTTAATTGCAGGTATTACTGTCTGTTCATCATAATAATAAAACTCCATAAATGATTCTTTCAGGGGCGGGCCAATAAATTTCTTTAGTTCACTTAAAGCTACTCCCTCTATTCCAGTTTTCTCTAAAGCATATTGTACAGATTTGGTTATCCCTACTTTAGGATCGGTAAGAGTTCCATCTAAATCAAAGAAAATATATTTATACTTCACTAAAAAACCTCCTGACATTTCACAATGACTGCTGACAATAGGCAAGCTTTTTATTACTATTATTGCAGGAGGTCCTAAACCCTGCCCCTTTCTCTGCTGCCGATATTGCAGCAGATATACCGGCCATTCCCCCTCCGACTACAATTACATCTTTTGTTATAAGATTTACTTCATTTGTCATTAAATCACCTCAAATTGAGAAAGGTACTAAACATACCCAATATATCGTATTTCATTTATTTTGTAAACAAATACTTTTACTAAGCAAATTGCTCTTACTATCTGTATCTGAAAAGCTGCTATAAGAAGAAGCCTAGTGCATGAGCTTTTTCACCAGTATTTTTCCTATAGCCAACCGCTCAGTCCGGCAAGGAGCTTTGTAAATTCCACGTAGTTTTGCCATGATATATCTGGCGGAACTCCATGGTCACATCCGGGTATAAAGCCTCCATCCTTGTAAAGCTCCTTTACTATGACCATTACATGCTTTTCCAGAATATTACGGCCTTTTGCCATCAATCTTTTGTCAATTCCCTGCATATATGACATCCGCTTGCCAAACTTTTTCCTGAACCTGACAATATCACAGTGTGCGGCAACTTCTATGGGGCTGCAGCAATTGATACCGGCTTCTATCCATATGGGTATCAATTCTTCTATGTAACCGTCGCTGTCCAGCTCTATAACAGGACAGCCTGCTTTTTTGATTTCCGGTATCCATTTATTATAGGCAGGCAGTATGAATTCACGGGTCATGGCAGGAGAAATCATGCTGTGTGCCTTATAAGCCATGTCTTCACTTATGAAGATTCTATCGGGCTGTATATATGGCAGTACCCTATTTAAAACACCCGCTACAAAATCAGCCCAAAAGCCTGCCATTTCGTGTATGAACCCGCGTTCCTCCGCCATCATGATGCACAGGTTTTCAAAGCCGCACCACTCCCTGAGCTGCCAGAAAACTCCATTGAAATTCAAAGATAATAAATAGTCTCTATCTTTTGAATCCTTGTATTTTTTTATTACATCTTCAGGCACCCTTTCCCTCGTATGGATATCGAATCTTTCCTTCATCTTCTCCCAGTCTTCTCTGTTTTCAACAGGGAATTTATGCCATCTTCTTGTTACGAAATCCTTTGCACTCCTCAGATATGATTCATCATAGGTATCAGATATTTCTGTTACGGCTCCCATCCAGTCACTCACAATATAGTGGTTGTCTTTGTGTTCCAGTATTTTCACATCAAACTCCGGTATCATTTTGAAAGAAATATCAACTGCATTAAATGCAAGTGCTGCTTCCCTGCAAATTCCCAAAACATCCAATGCAGCATAAATGTAATCTGCCCCCTCATCCAGTCCCTGCTGTCTCCATTTCTTTAATGTTGATTCTCTGGGGTTTCCAGGGTTTAACGGAATTTTATCCGGATTTCCAAATAGAATTGTTTCCAAATATCTTTCTCTGGGTGTCATGCCCTTTATACCTCCTGTCCAGGAGCCTTTGACAAAACTCCTGTATGCATATTATCAATACAATGATAGTATAAGGATTACAAGTAAAAATGTCCTAAAGAATATTGCCAGGATAAAAAAAACTAACATATATTGCTCTTATGTGTTATTATATAATAAGTATTATGACAGGAGTGTGAATAAAAAATGGATTACCCTGTAGATCAAATTGATGATATAGGATTCCAGCTGGACTATAAGGATTATAAATTGAAGAATACAAGTCCGCTTGAGCACTTCCACAATGCACATGAAATAGCTTTTTTTATGAAAGCGGATATTCAGGTATTTATAAAAGACCGGCATTATAACATCAAAGACGGAGATATGCTTTTTATAAAGGAGTATGAAATCCACAGGATTCTTTATCCCAGCAACTCTCAATACGCAAGATACGTGATTAATTTCAAGAATAAATTTATCTTAAATATTATTAAGGCATTGGGAATCAGAGATTTGTGGGAAAACATCCTAAGGTCCTCAAATATAAAGGTGGAAACGGACTTAAGACAAAAATATGAAATAATAAATATTCTGGACAATATTTTAAATCTTAAGCAAAATCCCGTTTGCACAAAGGATAGCTTACACCATGCGGACATTAAGCTTTATCTTGCAAGGCTGGTCATATATATTATTAAATTGCAGGAAAAAGGCTTTAGACCAGCAACGCTTAATAAGACCGACATGCTTATCAAGAAAATTGTTGGCTATATAGATGTAAGGTATATGGAAGAGATCGGCCTGGATATCCTTCAAAATGAATTTCATCTCAATAAATATTACATATCCCATGTTTTCAGGAAAGTAACAGGCTTCTCAGTTGTTGAGTATACACAGAACAGGAGAGTCATAGAAGCACAGAAAATGTTAAGGGAAACTTCGAAAAAAATCATTGACATTTGTTACGATTGTGGGTTCAATAACATCCAGCATTTTTGCCGGGTGTTCAAAAAAATTTCAAAAATAACACCTGGCAAATATCGAAAAGGCTGATGTCAGTATCAACACATAAAAACTTAAACCTATCAAACGCCACAAAAACAGTCTTCCTGTATCAAGTAAAATTATTTGTTCCAAGTGTGGCGCACCACACTTATACATATACAATTCACATGATTCCATACATTTGCCATCGTTTTTTCATCCAGTGAATAATCCCGATAGCTTTTTCCTGCAAAACGTACATCAAACTGCTCAAGTGCTACAGGTAGAATTAATCCACAATTATAAACTTAACAGACTATTAGTGTTACTTCATTAAAAATTTATCCAGCCATGCAAATGCTTCAGACTTTACTTCAAGAGGAAAGGCATGCCCTCCTTCAAAAATGATTGATCTGAAATTCTCAGCCTTGCCCATTTTTCTATATTTATCTCCTGCCATTTCTGAAATTTCCTTAACACCATCAATCGGAAATATCCAGTCTTCACTCCCATTAGCCATAAAAAAAGGTTTTGGAGCAATATCACATACCAGATCTCCCATATCCCCTATATTCAAAATTCCGTAAGTATATGATGCAAAATTATGATTTATAGCATCCCTTAGAATAGTCCTGATTTGACTGAAACCGCATGAAGATACTGCTGCTTTTATTCTATGTTCAAACCATGACAGCCAAAAAGTTTCCTGTCCGCCAAGGGAATGACCTATAGCACCGATCCTGTTGTTATCCACTAGATCAAGAGATTCAAGAAAATCAATTCCTCTGCTCAAGTCTGATAAGTATTTAGCTTGAAGAGTACTTCCTTCCAGTATGTACTTACAGAAAAGAAATCTTTCATAGTTTGCCTCCTGCAAGTTATTATTCCCTATTCTCTTATATTCCTGAGGTCTTCTATCTTCAAATCCCAGATGATCGGGACAAAGGACCACATATCCTTTCAAACACAAATCAAGTCCATAGTGATACATTGGATTTGCACTTAATCCGGCAGGTTCGGATTTACCCAGAAAATACTCATTCCCATGCTGATGGGATGCAATAATTGCCGGATTTCCACTTTTCAACTTGCCAGGCAGCATAAGATAAGCTCTTATACGTTCATTCATTTCTACATTGTATTCTATCAATTGCAGAATATGTGTTCCCTTATCAATAGACTCAATTACTTTTGGTTTTAATTTAGCCTTCTCCGGGAATTTCCCCAAACATTCCAATATTTTTTCTTTGAATAGCATAAAAATACTTCTCCTATTATTTTGCTAAATATTTACTGGCAATTGCTTTGTAATTATAATAAGCCGGTGCCAGTAGCAATACATTAATCTTCTCTTCCTCTGCAGTGATTTTCTCCTTTGCACTATTGGTCAACGTATCACGCCCCCACTGCCGTTCATCATGGTGGCAGAGGCTCCTTGTCAACCCTCAAGCGCTAAATTTTAGGCGTCCACTGCTTATTTCCTTGTCCAAAATTGTAGAATACATCCGATCATTCAAGAACAATACATGCAACCTTACCTGAGTCTATAGTCACTTTTCCATATTTTCCATTAAAATTGACTTCACCTGTAATTTCATATGAGTTTTTACCAAATGCATAATTTACTTGCTGCTTCATTTTTGACCTATTAAAGATTATAATTACTTCTTTATTATCTGCTTTAAGAGTTCTGCTGTAAATACCCTTTTCAATATTATCACAAGGATTCTTACGAATTATCCTCTTTTCAATATATTGACCAATCCACTCAATCCATGGACGTTCCGCAAATTTTTGAAAACTGTATCCAATTGAACTTCCAAACAAAATAATATTACCTTTACCATAAGTAAACTGGTATATTGCAGGTTGACCGTTCATATACTTAGCTAAAACTATCCCGCTTTCCGATTTGAAGACAGTTCTCATTGGGGTCACACTTACTTTTCCTGTAGGCAGCAGTATTTTATCCTCTCCATTATTCTTTACTCTATCAATCCAAAAGGCAGGTATAAGATTTTTCCATTCTGCATTTTGATAATTTGTATGCAGCCATGTATTTTGCTGCCTTAATCCGAACCCTTCATCCGCAAGCAATAACCCTCCATTAAAAACAAATTTTTCCAGTTTCTTTGCTGTTTCAGGCTTTATCATAGTTAAGTAAGGAGCATAAATAATGCGGTAATCCAAAATTTTTTCCAGATCTCTTGTATCCATATAGTCTACAGGAACAGATAAATTAAAGAATAATTCATACATACCTCTGTGTGCTTGATTAAATGCATTTATTGCATTTTTTTTGATTGAAAAGTCCCACAAGTCTCTACCTGTATCTTCAATTTGTGAAATCAATGCAGAATCAAAGTCGTACAATATTCCAACATCAGACCTTGGAACATTCAATTTGTGGAAAAGCTCTTTATTCTGATTTATAATTTTACCTATCTTACCAGCTTCAATGCTCCGATTGTTAAACCTGCCATCCATATTCACCAATCCTGCAAGATTATTCTCATTCCCTAACCTTTCAGCTCTGTATTGCCAATACACAATGCCTTTTGCAGCACGGGAGAGGATTGTCCATACTTTAAATCTCAAGTCTTCAACAGAAACAGGCATTGTCCAATTTCCCCAGTCTGGATATAATTCATGTACAAAGAAGTTTTTATCAATATGCCTGATAAAATCCACAATCAATCCACAAAGAACTTCATCTTTTTGTGTTTTTAGACTTGACTCCACCGGAAATGAGGTTCCATAAAAATCAGTACTTTTACTTATAGAAAAATCATCACTCGTATCTCTGGCGGTATCTTGAATACAGGAGGAATAGCCCACATGTGCCATGATGGGTCTGCTAGTATCGTGCTTTCTAATAGTGTCATATACCCATTTTATTCTTTCCGCAAGAACAGAAGTGCCTCTCCATTTTCGGAAAAGGAAAAAATCCCAGTATCCATGGGGCATACCTGGTGCTGATATAGTAGAAAAGCTATCTTCTCTTACTCCAAAAAATGAATTAAATTTTTCTATATTCTCATATTTTGATTCCAGCCATTTCCTAAATATCCTTATTGAGTATTCACAGGCACAATCTTCGGCGGGTCTTGACCGAGGCTCATTCCATGTATTCCAAAGCACTAGCTGAGGAAAGTCCTTGTAACGTATTACACATTTTTCAACAAATCGTGTTGCATGATCTCTAACTTTAGGATTTTCAAAACAAGGCCACCAGCCTCCGACATACATAGAGCCATTGGTGCCTTCTCTTAGTGGCTGTCCGTTAAAGTCGCGACGTACACCATTATATTTTCTAAAAATATATTGTGGAGCACACTCCAGCATAAACTTGAAAATAACTTTTTTGTCGCATTTTCCAGCAATTTCAAATAGCCTATCTATATCATCAAAACAATAAACACCTTCTCTCGGTTCGTTCCAACGCCATTGAGCCCTTATTTGAAAATAGTTAATCCCCAGAGAATCAAATTTAGATATATCTTTTTCCCATTCTTCAGGTAAAGGAGTAGGAGCCCGATAATACTGTGTTCCATATACAAATTGAGAAAGCATTATAAAATACCTCCCTCCCTTTTAAATAATCCTCTCGAAAACTCTAAAAGCTTTCGAGCTCTATGTTTATGGGTCGTCAACACTTTTACGGACAAAAAATTAAACGGATCAGTAATATCAAGCCCCCGTACAAGGCTCGGATATCCACCTGCACGCACTTTCCTGCTGTCGGTCAGGCATCGCTGCCGGCGCCGTCTGTGAACCGAACGAAGCCCCATTTCTTCCATATGTCTGGCTACTTTCCGATAACTGGCCTGGTGGCCGTTCCGCCGCAGCTCCATCCGCCGTCCGCTACGGCGATGTGATACGGCACCAATTCCAGCGTAATGGTCCGCTTGCTGGATGATTTTCTTATCAGTTAATCAAAAAAATTTCTTACGCTTGATCACTCCGTAATCAAATAAACGCTCCACGGTTTAAGTTGCGGCAACTTGAAAATCCGGTATTCACCGTCAGCACCTGACGCTGCTACCTGAACCTTGCGCATATTCCCGTCGATAATGAGCAGGTAATCCAGACCAGTGCGCACATGAAGAATGAGATCCTCTGCCGCATCCATACTTGAGTTTAGCAGAGTAAGAACCTTCAGCCCCGAAGGATTTTCTCTAACCCAAAGGTTGGCTTTGTGCAGTGAATAGACGTAGGCAGGAAGGCTATCCCGTGTCAGCCACCTGATCACCTGCTTGCACTGTTCAGACTTTGTGTGACCCAGTACATTGTTCCACGGATAATAACCACTCACGCATACGCGACCACCCAGCCGATTTTCGAACACACCCATGACGCAAGCAGCCTGTACCCGGCCGCCATAATCTACCGCTCGGGCCAGCGTGTGAGCACCTTCCGCCGCAGGCTGCAATATAGTACAGGGGCACTTCATAAACGACTGCCGGCCGTTCCGCAGGCTTCCTTGAAGCCCACCGTTTAGCGGATGATCGGTGAACTCCTCAATGCAGTCTGCATGAAGGTGCCCTTCCGCCGAATATCCCGTAAGCATACCATAACCCATATCATTCAACGCCTGCAGCGCCAGTCCGTCCAAATAAAGACCTTTCGACAGCCAGTCTGTAAGCTCCTGATCACTGAAAGCATAGGGCGCATCGCCTGTGAACATGGCCATTAGTCCGTGAGCAGTATCATAAGCCATGGGTAATCCCAGTTCAAACCATTGGTCGGCGAAATGTGGATTGTATCTTTGTCCCTTTAGAAAACCCCTAACGGAATCAATGTCCTTGTTCCATCCGGTAAAGATCCCCGTCGCCGGTTCTCTACCCTGCGATTGAACCAGACTGTCAAAGAAAGGACGTTGGTTGCTGATCGCTTTGAACAACTTTCTCTTTTCCACTGCCAGCGGTTCATTATCACCCATTATATTGAATGCGGCGCCGGTGCAACCGGCCGCTATGTGAGAAGCCACCTCAGTGGTCGTGATATGAACACTTTTGCCGAGCGCTTCATAATTAAAATTCTCAATCTCCGATTGAATGGATCGTACCCAAGGAGGCAGCAGCGATACCTGCCGACCGATCTGATGGGATTTTTCTGTCATCCCTCGGAGTGTCTCATCGGTATAAAAGCCTCCACCGGGCCGCCACAAAACTTCCTGTCCGGCAGGCCCCGACAATATGGATGCCTGGGTATCAAAATCATACCCGTCAGCGTAACGTTCTCCGGTCATAAAGCCTAACCGGATGTCAGGATTGATACCATGCACCGTTTTCTCAATGGTCTCGAAAAGCCGGTTGAAAGTATCGCGCTTTCCTTGAAGCCATAATTTTCCAATACTGGCCTTGTCTTTATAATCATTGTCCAGGGTTTCCCGTGTATATAGAATACCAGATATCCGAGCGAACTGTTCAAGGCATCGGTCACAGAAACAATCGGGGCCGATGGGCATGTGCCCTGTTCGAACGTCATCGTCGATCCAAATAAAATCGGGACCGGCCTGGGCCATGACGGTGTACAGCGGGATAACATACTCCTTGATAAACCGTGGATCGTTTGGGCAAAAAGATCCTTCACACACACTTCCATTGATGTCTGTCCGACGGGTATAATCCCCCTGCAGCGATCCTGACAGGTTTTCGTTATGGTGGCCTATGGTAGCCAAGATGTTTATCCCGCACCCATATCCCCTTACCTTGATCTGCTTTATGCGCCGCGCCATGAGGGCTGCCCGTTCTCGGGCGACATCCAGCGGCAGCGGCGGGTGGGTGGATGCGGTAAACAGTGCCAGATCATCGGCCACACCGGGATGCTCATCCAGCATGTGCAGGATTTCCGTGAAAGCCGCCTCCGTCTGCCATCGTTGTACAGGAATGCGAATCGACATAAAAGCCCTATGAAGTGTTTTGATCATGTTCTCCCCCTTTTTAGTATATCCGAGGCAAACCCAACCGGGCATGCCCCAGGGATTTCATTTCCCGGTTTGGTTCAAAAGATTTCGCTTCTACTATCCAATGATCCAGAATATCGGGCCCCACTGAGAGTAAATAAAGCATTCCTTCGAGAGTGTCAAAATCAGTCAGAGAATCGGGTCCCTCCCGGTATGATGATACTGTCAGACTGTCTATAACCTGTCCCTGCCTGTCAAGAACGGTTACATATACCAGCTTCGAATCCCAGGGGTTGACGATACGGCAACGCTTCCCGTGAAGGCTTTCCACCGCCACCCATTCAGCTATGCCATGATCGTATTGGGTATGCACTAAAAATCCGCCCTCGGCTGCCAGCATGAAGCTGCCGTTCCAGTTCTCCGGCGTCGCCGGCAGAAGCCGGATAAATCCCTCATAACTCTGTAACAGCATTTCATTGACCGCAGCACAAACGATGGGAATGGCCTCCAGCGTAAAATGCCGGAATGGCCATGCCGGGGAAAGAAGCTTCTTCCCGGTCTTTTGTTCGGTTACTGTATTAGTGTGCCAGCGGTAGTTTTTATCTTTGGTAAAAAAATCACTGTAATGGCTGAATCCCTGGCAATAAAACTGCCAGGTTATGACGCTGTGTACCAATTCGGCGGCAGCCTCTTCCGCCAGTCCCAGCCGGGCTAGCACTACCGGGTAGGGACACCACCCGCAGCAGCCTTCTTCCGTTCCGCCATGAATAAGGGTTTCAAGCGGTCTATCGGCGGTCGTATGCAACCGAACCTGATCTACACTAGTATTAAAAAGCTCACTTCCCTTGTCCTTCAGGCCGATCAACTCACCAGGGAAAACAGGAGCTATTTCCGGATCCGGGATGCCATAATAAACCGGATGGTCCGGATTTCCATATCTCCTACGGAGCCGATCGCCTTTTCTCACATCCTCGAGCGGCTTCGTTATTTCTTCAGGCAGGGCGTCCCGCCGGAAGCCTGCCCTGTCCTCTCCTTCAAGCATACGATATATGCCTACCGTAAACGCTTTTCCCGAAAGCACTTCCTTTCCCCGGCCGATACCGAACCGAAGTATCCGTTTCCCTTCGGCATTGGTCTCATACTCATCCTCGTCAAGCGGCTGGGTATGGAATCCGTTCATGTTCTCGCCAATCATCCGCCAGCGCTCGGTCTCGGGCCCGGCGCAACCCAGCAGCACCGCACATTCGACAGCCGCCGGCATCAAGGCCCGGATCATGGCGGTATCGGTAATGACTTCGTCAAAGAGAGGAGAACCCTCATAGGCCTGTGACAACCTTGACCGGTATACACCATCTGCGCCCTCCTCAACCAAGGAAGCGTAATAACGGGTGGTTTCACGGATCACCGGCCAGGCCTGTTCCTCAAGAAACCGGCGGTCGCCGGTATACTTGAAATGCTTCCAGTAAAGCAATGCAATCTGGGAACCGGGCGTCTGGTTATTACTGCATCCGTTATTGCGGCCCAGCCGGTCGGCTTGATCGGCATAAAAGGCGCCTTCCCGTTTTTGCTGGTTCCGAGCGAAAATTTTTGCATTGGGAAGCGAACGGCTGCGATATTGGAAAAAGGGAAGTGCCAGTTCGGCATGATTGGCCGCATGCAGCGGCCAGATAAAGTTATGCATGTTCCAGTGGAAATAAAACACCCAATTGGCCACATCCCGGTTCCAACTCCACAAGTAGTTATTGAATCTCGGTGGATAAGCGCCCCGGCATGATGAATTAGCATAGTATAGGTTTAAATACCATATATTTTCGATGTAATCATTCGGTATGGAAAGAAAAGAGGCTTTCCAGAAGTTTTCCCATTCCCGGGCGTGTGTCTCATGAATGGTTGAAAATCCTTTAGCCACGGCATGATCGAGGATATTAATCACCTCGGCCTGTGGATCCGGGGTGTTTTCCGATGTCAAGGCCGTGATAAGAAGGGTGAAATCCGCCGAATCGCCTTCACACAAAGACAAACGTCCTGCATGCCGGTTCAGTCTTTCAGCCATGACGCCGTCACCAAGTATGCGGACGCCTACAACAAAATGCAGATTCCCCAGTTGCTGCCGAATAAGCAGTGTTTCCCCATTCACGGTAGTCCGGGTTCCTTCGAGCCCTAGGGTGGCATCCCGATTGATGGTGCTGTACCAGTAGGCATAGGGACGGCTGCCGTAACGCTCCATTTCGGTATGAATACGGACAGAATCGTCACCCTGAGCATGGCATTTCAGCACAATAACACGGTCGGAATTGCTGGCAAAAGCCGTCGCTTCCATCCCTAAAAAAGGAGTTTGAGATTTGAGATGGACTGTCGCGTCCGCCAATCCCAGACAAGCCTTAAATTCCTGTAGATATAATATGTCAAAAATCGGCATATTAAAATCCACGGTAAGCCGGGCACCATGGCGTAGCGTCGATTCATGGCCGTATTCTACGCGGGGCACCATGCCGTCCCCTTTGTCCGGCAAATCGTCAAACAGGTCTATTTTGTTTATCACAGCCACCAGTCGGCTCCCCTCGGTCCATAGAAGCATTCCCATATCACCGTTCCCGATCGGGAGCCCCTGCAGCGCATCTTCGGGCGGGGATTGGTATACAATATCATGCTGGGCAAGGCTTTGGGGAAATGGGCGTGCCCATGTACGGGTCTTGGGGTTAAATGATGTTTTCATTCTTTCTCCTTTCCGATGCTGGTTTCTTATTATTTACAAGTACTTCCATAGCAAGATTATAAATTAATTTTACTATTGTTATTTTTTTATATCAACAAGCAATAATCGAAAATTGGATACAAAAAGCGCAAAACACTTACTGTTCATTGGACTATTTATGGTTATATGCGCTTATTTGATCTGTATTCTTCAAAACGATAGTTTCTCCCCTTTTTCGTGCTGAATGTAATGATATCGGCCTCTTCTATATATTCAATTTCCAAACCGCTCATTTCATCGACTATTCTTATTTTGTCCCATGGTTTTACGATTCTGCATTCACATCCTGCTTCGCTCATTATGCTAAGAGCTTTTATGCGGCCTCCGGATTTAATCTCACCAGATACGATAAACGCTCCGACCGTCCGCAGTCCGCCAAACAGCACATCGTTATCAAGCCTGACCGGAGCAAACCGAAGCTTACCGTTATAGCTTTGAACAATGCATTCATTTATAACCAGTGGCCAGCCTAGGTAATGAGTAAATATCCATTTACTCCAATAGGATGTGGGCGGATATGTTTGGCAGCCGTTTTTCTTCAATATATAACGGGTGAATTCTTCAAATTTATCTATTATATTCAACCCCATGCGAACCCATGCCATTGTTAAAAGGACCAAATCGTCCAATAAATGGTACGGAGTCACTTGCAGCGTCCTTTCTGCGATCTTTTTTATGCATTGGTTACTATCCATTCCTATGTCGCCCGCCGGAAAAATTGATATTGTGTGTCCCGGTAAATTATAGTCCACAACCGGCAATCCGCTTGCCATCGTAAGTACTTCGCCCGAGGGTGTTTTTTGATTTATGTAATGAGATACAAATTCAGGATAGGGCTTAAGCGGTTTGAATTCATCGCCGTTTATTATCGTAGTAGGATAACCGATAATATGATCCAGTATATCCTGCCATAGCGGACGTAGATACGCATCAACATCAAGTATTTCACTGGCTGCTATGGCGTTTCGCATTAGTACTTTGGCAAAGGCGATATCTACGGCTGCATTTGTGGGATCATCCATAACGAATGCCAAATCCCATATCGCACTGCGGGGAGTTTCGTACCAGCCCTTCTCATTTTTTACAATAGCCGCGCGATAGCACTCAGCGCAATCTCGTATGATCTCATACCCTTTTTCTCTGAGGAATTCCTTATCCTGGCTATATTCATAGTACCACCATATCGGTTGCGCAATGAATCCGTTGATCCATAATGTATTGTTATCCCACTTCCCGGCAATGGGATTTTTATGATAATTCAGAGGCCACGAAACATCCGGATATTTCGCACCCAGATATCCTTTTTCTTTTGCCATTTGTCTTGCTACCGGCAAAAGGTCGTATACTTCATTATTATATGCTTGCGCAAGTTCCAAATGGTTGCTGGAAAAGGCCGCCCATAAAGCAGCCTGCATATTATAATCCCAGTGTCTATCATTTCCCCATTGGGGAAAGTCATCAAATACATTTGGTCCGATGAGTCCCGGTGCAACACTATCAGGTCTTGTCTGAATTGCCAGATGGTACTGATTTAAATACCACTGCTGTGTCAAGAACTCTTTGTTTTTTATGATAACATAGGAACGCGCCCAGAAAGAATGCCATAATTCACGGTGTTCCTTTATAATGCTGTCCAGCCCTTCTGGCGAAAATTGTGATATTTCCTTTTTGGCTGCTTCCATTGGCCGTATATGATCATGGGTAGTTTTTACTACCGTAAGCAATAACACTGTCTTTCCGGATGTTATTCTGCTACGAACAATACTTTCACTGGCAACCTTTGGTCTTTCTTCGCGGTTTGTAAATTCATCCATTCGTCTATCAGCAAAATCATGAAAGATATCGGATTGTATAATCTCTCCGTTTATTATTTTTGTTACTACCGCATATTCAAACCCATTCGGATATGTTGGCGATGCGGGGAATTTGTAGGTTAGCCACATATGGTCTTCACAAAAACCAAATTCCGGAACGCTGTCGATAAATCCTGTACAATCTTTGTGCCTTGCCAGCTCTAAATCCAATGCTTCATCGCCGCCGCTATGATACTGCGTAACGATCATATTCCTGTTTTTGCATACAAACGCATTGAATACTTGTTTATTTTCATTGTAGCAGGATAATTGGGCATTATATAATTGCAGTCTGCCCGATAATTCTTTTTCCGCATTCTTTGTTCTTATCCTTAACCGACCGGCTGTTTTGCAGCTTGGTAACGGTACCCATGGTGAAAACCCCTCTGGATTTTCCCTATAGTCAATAATGTCGTTTTTGCCCAACTCAAATACAAAGCTCTCCGTTGTTCTGTATATCGCGACGCCGATATCCCCGTTTCCTATCCGCAACGAATTGGTTTCGTCTTCCGGGAAATGATCGGCTATCCAGTCCTGTTTCGTTATCAGCTTTTTTATGTCCATACAATCCTACCTATATAAAGTTTTTAGATTATTGTTTCTTACGTATTCTTTAGGCTTAACCCCAAAATAACGTGAAAACACACGCCGGAATGTGGAATCATTTGTATAGCCGGTCATGTCCACTACTTTGTATATTGGGTATTCTCCTGATTCCAAAAGTCTTTTTGCACTTTTCATCCTTTTTGTCGTCAGGTAGGTATAAAATGTCTCCCGGGTATTGGTTTTAAATATTTTGTTGATCGTATTTGAGCTTAACCCAAATTTATCCTCCATCAGGGATAGGGTAATATCCTTACATTGGAAATTTTGATCAATATAGTTGATGAGTTCCTCACCATATCTGGGAATATTTTCCTGACTGGCAATTCTACTGCAGATTGTTCTGCATACAGTATCAAATTTCTCCCATATTTGGGGAACAGAGCTTTGCGTAAAAACAGTCATCAGATCATCGAATACGGAATGATCTTTTTTAGTAATATCCTCCATTGCATGGTAGATCGAATCCATAATAGAGGAAAGAAGCCTGAGGTAATCTTCGCTTGATATGGCTCCCGTTTCAAGCAGGTGCTCGTTCTCCCGCTTAAGCTCTTTGAGAATATTCCGCAGGGTATTGGCATTCCCGGCACGAAGTCCGAAAATCAACTGATATTCCCACTCAAGTGGATAGTAGTATTTCTTCAGGTTATTCTTATATAAATAGAGATACTTCTTGTGAGCGTATTGATACGATACGCCGATTCCTGCGATTCCCTGGCGGATACTGCCGGAAAATACTATTTTACAATTATTAACGATCAACTGCTGAATGCTTGTGTTCAGCTTCTGTGCGGTGGCCAAATCCCGGAATGCAGCGATGATTACGTATTCATCCTTTGCGATATCGATCGTTTCATAACGCAGTTCCGGCATATTGTTCAATATACTCTCAAGGTGTGTTTTTTTAGCGGTATCCTTCAGCCGTGATTCATCTTTTACGCTTTCCGACAATACTATATATGTTTGAAAGAAATTCTCGTTTTCAAACGGGATATGAAGCTTATCAAGGTTATCTGCGTTCTGGTCAAAATAACCATACAGTAATTTCCTGCAACAGTTTGCTCGTGTCATTTCGTCACATTCAAAGGTTAGCCTGTCGAATGACTCTCCGATTATCATGTAATCATTCTTTTTTAGACCGCTGCTATTTTGCTTATTTCTTTCCGATATTTTTTTCATCAGTGTGCTTACGGGACGGTATGTAATCCATGCAAGAAAGTATGCCAATCCCAATCCACCTAAAAAGAACGCGCAAGCAAAAACGCTCATGTCCTTGAGTATACTGGAATTCGTTATACTGTAAATTTTTTCATCGATATAGAATTCATATGTCCAGTCAAGATATGTCGAATCTCTGGTTATAACGGTAAGTTTGGATTGAGCCTTTAAAGAATCTGTCTCAAACACTGTGTTTCCAGTCTCGTTGTTTACAATCCTGGCGTAAACAAGACTCGGCGTCATCAGTTGATTTACGTTCTTACTTATCCGATCCGCACTGATTAGCGTGCATAGATAAGCCCGTGGTTTCTGAATACCCTCAGTGGGAACAATTACCATTATGTCATCACGGAATCCCTCCCAATTCACATTCTCTATTTGTGTTATGGAATTTATATTTGTGATCAAATTAAGAAACATCTCAGATTCTTGCTGTTTGAAACCCAGAATACCAAGGTAGGTGTTAATATTCGCCCATACGTCCTGCGATATACATATGTCTCTATAGGGATATATGAGAAATAATTTCCTGAATGTCTCATTGCTTTCAGTAAAAAACAAAAAATCCCGTCCAATATCGCTGCGGCGCATAAAGTCGAACTCAACGTTAATGCTATCCATATCCACATAAAGCTTGTGTACCCAAGTAGTTGTATTGAGTCTGTCAGCAAAAATGAGGATTTCGGAAAGGTTGGACTCCATATAGGATGCTATCGCCGAAACGGCTTCATTGTTATCCTCTTGCGTCATTCTGAAATTTTCATGAATGTTATTCCGCCACGTATATAAAAAGATCACTAGAAAAACTGCGGCAATCAATGAGAAATATGATGCCAACAGCCTCCAAAAAGTAAGGCTTCTAATATATGCATGTTTCATATTATCCTCCATTCCGGCTATCACCGGCACAAATAGGAATGAAAGATTTGTGCCGAAATAGACCATGTCAAATAACATTTGCACTTAATAAAAATTTTTTGTATTCTATAGATACCTTAACAACTTTTTTAATACCACTCCCGGTAACTATATGAATTTAATAGCTATGGATAGATTTATAAGTTATACTACTTTCTAAATTCATATAAAAGTCAATATTGCAGACGCCCAAATCCGGTCTTCAGGCGTCTGCGCATTATCCGTCAAATCGTCGAGAACAATAGACTATTGGTTCGCAGCCAAGAATCTGTCATAACGGTCCTGGTAGATAGCGATATAATCATCAAGCCCCAGATCCTGCATTTCGGCTATATAAGTATCAAAATCTTCCAGTGACTTTTCACCGAGGATCAGTCCGGTAAGCAACTCACTGGAGTAGGTATCTAGTATGGTTTCAATTTCCTGTAACTTCTCCAATTCTTGGTCGGTGGCCATGGCAAGAGGTTGAACCTCGGGTTGATGAATGTAATTCATATCATTCGTAATAATGAATTTTACCATCTCAGATTTCAGAATAGACGCTTTTTTTGCTTCTGCCAAAGTCGATTCAAATGTGTTGTTCATTCTGTGCAAGTGAGGAAGAGCGTTCATTGTTAAGTAGTAAAAAAGAGGAACATTTTTTTCTCCATTTGCAACATCATCATTTGTGAACAGTTTTACAATACCGCCGAACTCGTCAAATTCATAGGTCTCCCCTTCTATTCCAGCGCCTGCAAGGTACATAAATTCATCGGTGAAAAAATAATCGTACAAGTCTACGGCCGCCTCGACGTCGTCACAGTCTTTCGAGATCGACCACATCCCGACCAACCCAAAAGTTGCGGCTCCGTCATAGTAGAAACCGTCCGCTCCGGCATCATTGTCCACTATGATAGGCGCGTATTCTGCATCCACGTTGGTAATTTTTTCTTCTTCTATCCCGGCAGCGTATGTGTAGGATAGAGAGCTCTTATTCTCAATGAGCAATTGTTGGTTTACACCCTCGCCCAATGAGGCTGTATTGTACAGGCCGTGGTTGTACAGTTTCTGCATGAAAGCGATATAATCCTTGATGCCCGGCGCATACCACTGGCATTGGACCTCTGGCATGCCCTCTAGAATGGCAACCATCCGAGAGGTAAGTCCAAAGCCGTTCGCTATGCCATTATTGAAGCTTCCAATTCCTACCGTAATAACCTCGTCATTGAGACCGTTTCCGTTGGCATCCTGCGTATTAAAAGCAAGAAGGGCGTCAAAGAGCTCGTCGGGAGTCATAAACATACTGTACTCGATACCCACGGCGTCGAGCCAATCCTTGCGGATACTTGCTTGGAATGATCCGCCGGAGCGGTCTCCCATATCTTTTCCGTTTTCATCCAGCAATCCGAGTCTGTAGATATAAGGGAACCAATAAATTTTACCGTCTTCGGTTGTCAGCATACCCTTTGCCTGCGGATTTGTAGCATCCCAGTACGCAAAAATACTTCCGTCATCGTCATATTGGTCTACAGCGGCTTTGACATCGATTATCAGGCCGTTTTTACCATATTGAAGAACGGTTCGATCATCACTGGTAAATTCAAAGCTCACAAGGTCGGGTAACTTCGTACCGGAAGCTAGTTTGGTTTGCAGTGACGTCCTGTACTGATCCGGAGGAATCATCTCATACTCAAGAGCAAGCCCGCGTTCGGTCAGCGCCTCCTCAAAGGCCTGGTATACAATGTAATCGTCTATGTTTTCAAGAGAGTGTTCCGGATAATGAGCGCTTCTTCCGCTCATGCACAGGACTGATAGAGTACGAATCTCGGGTGCGGGAGTTTCTTTTGTGCCTTCAGTTTCTTTTGTTTCTGTCCCTTTTGTTCCTTTGGTTTCATCAGTGTTTTTGGTTCCTGAACAGGCAGAAATGAATATAATCATTAAAGCTGTCAAAAACACTGATAAAATCCTGAAAATTTTTCTTCTCATAAAATCCTCCTCAATATTTTATATTTGATTTAAAGGAAAAAGTAAATGTTTACTTTAACCTTTTCATCCATAATTTGTAGTTCGGTAAGCGGGTCCCGTCGCCGGGACCAACTCCCATAAGAACGCAACGTGCGACTTTCACCGCATTGCGCTCAAGCAACTCAAAGCTTCATCGCCATAGCATGTCGCGCTTAACCCTTTAGCGATCCCAGCATAACGCCCTTGACGAAATGCTTTTGGAACATAGGGTATACCATGATAATAGGGAGCGTAACGAAGATAATTATTGAATATTTGAGCTGTTTTGCGGTCAACGCCTTTCTCAGCAGCCATTTTCTTGTTTCCTGATCCAGCGGAAGATCCTTCATTGCATCAAGTTTTAACGTTTGGCTTATCAGCACCCGCTGCAAATACATTTGGACCGGATGGAGAACTTCGTTGGGTTGATATACCATCGAAGCAAACCATGAGTTCCATATGGCGACGACGGTGTATATGGCAATCACTGCCAATACGGGTTTGGAAAGCGGAATATATATTTGAAGGAATATCTGGTAGTTGTTGGCACCGTCGATGGATGCCGATTCCCACAGCTCTTGTGAAATGGTCATAAAAAACGTTCTACATAGAATAATGTTCCATATACCGTAGCATCCGGGAATAATGAGTGCCCATACTGTATTATAAAGGCCAAGTTTACTTATTACAAGAAAGGTGGGGATAAGTCCTCCGGAAATATACATCGGGATAAGCAAAAATATCACAACTGCGGTACGCCCCTTCAGATTCGGTCTTGTAAGCGGATAAGCGGCCAATGAACTGGTAATGAGCATAAGGACCGTTCCGGTAACGGTATAAAAAACACTGTTACGCAGTCCCCGCCACATACGAAAATCGTCGAAAATTATTTTATAACTATCGAAGTAAAATCCCTTGGGTAGAATCCATACCTCGCCTCGGGCTACCGCATTCGGATTACTAATGGACAAAATTAACACATACCACATAGGATATATGGTAATCACGGCGATTGTCAGGCAAAGCACGGCGACAATTACATCATAACCGGTATTTTTATTTGCTGTTTTATAACTCATATATATAATCCTCTCTGTTTATTCGATAAATTCTTTACCACAAAGAAAAATCCGCAAATTTGCGCGAGGTTCTGTTCGCGGTATACACAAGGGTAAAACTCATAACGCTCAATAATAACCCGACTGCCGTACCGTAGCTGTACCGAACCCCCAGCAGTCCTTCCCGATAAACATAGGTTCCAATCACATCTGCAGAGGAATAAATCGATGGATTATACAGCAGTAATATCATCTCTGCATTTGCGTGAAGGATGCTTCCTATTGCAAAAATCAATTGAATGATGATAAGCGGAACCATAAATGGTATCGTGATATACCATACCTTTTGCAGCCTATGAGCTCCGTCAATTTCAGCAACCTCATACAATGTTGGGTCAATAGATGAAATTGTTGATAAATATAGAATACTGCTCCAGCCAAAATTCTTCCACACATTCGTTATCGCATAAATGAATGGAAATGCCTCTGCTTTTGTGTTAACCGACCTAAGTGAAAACCCTAATATACTGGTTAATTTTATAACAATACCGTCATCGGAAATAAACGACAAAACCATGCCGGCTACGACTACGGCTGAAATAAAATAGGGCATGTAACTTACTGTTTGAATAAATTTTCTCAGTTTTACGGTACGCATTTCGTTGAGCAGCAGCGCAAAAAATATCGGCACCCAAAATCCCATCACCAAATTTAATAAGTTTAGGACAAGCGTGTTCTTTAAAATCCGTATAAAATAGAAAGAATCAATAAAGGCCTTGAAGTGCTTAATCCCCACCCAGTTAACTCCTTCGCCAAAAAACGGCAGCCCTGGAATATACTCCTGAAATGCAATCACAATTCCAAACAGAGGAATATATGAAAAAATAAATATCAGCACCAGTACAGGAGCCAGCATGATATATAGTTCAATATTATCCTTAACATTTTTTTTTGTGGTCATCTTGATCGTCTTTTTCCTAATTAACACAGCTACAAATTCTCCATTTATATTTATTTATTTACAAGACGGTTATAGCACGAAGTACATTTTAATTATATGGCTACACTTTTTATTAATCAACTGGCAATAATCGCAAATCTTACACAAAAAACGCAAATCACTTCGACTATCTCTAAAAACTCACCGATTCTGCTAATATAAATGTTTAATTATAGTACAAGATACATATTTAGATATTATGTATTTTTCTCATGCATTCATTTTATCATATATGTACACCGTTGTCAGCAGAATCAGCGAGTTTTTGGAGGTGACCTTAAATTACTTTTACTATACTTTATCGCATAATTATATAATTCAAAAAAGTTTTCAACAGGCACATCGATCTGCAGATGATTGGTGGGAGCCAGTATGTATCCCCCTCCCTCTGCCAAAACATTTATACGTTCTTCAACTTCTTTCCTTACATCCTGAATGCTTCCCGGCATCGCTTGCTGTATGTCTATTCCGCCATGAAAAACGACATCCTGGCCATATTCCTTCTTTATTTCAACTAAATCCATTCCTTGTGCCAACGGCTGCAGTGGATTTAAAATATCAACGCCCCATTCTATAATATCTGTTATAATTTCTTTAATGGCACCGCATGAATGAAAAAATATTTTTAATTTTGGAAACCTTTTTTTGATTGCCGAAAAAAGACGTTTATGAGGTTCATCAAAATACTTCTTCAGCATATCTTTTGAGATAAGTAAATTATTCTGTATTCCTAAATCTTCGGTAAATTCGATCCATTCAATATACTCTGCAATAGGCTCTAAATAATATAGATTGATGTCAATAATTATATCTGTAAGCTGATCGATCAATGAAAATGCAAACTTTTTATTGATATACAAATCTATTAAAAAATCTTCAGCACCCCTTAAATATTGCGCAAGCTCAAACATAATTCCAGAAACAGCAGATGTAGCTGTAATTGCATAATCCGTATTTTCGTACCAGTATTTTGCCATTTCTCTTAAACCGGCAATTCTACCCTCGTCTTCTGCTACTGGCCATCTATGTTTCTTAATAGCATCAATGTCTTTATCTTTGAAAGGATGATAAGTAATTGCGTTATAATTGCCGATTAGCTTTCTTCCGATTCCCCATTCATCGATTGTATTGCCGTTTTCATCTACATAACTTTTAAAATCTTTTGGCTTACCGATATTTATATGCCTGAAATCTACATCCACTTTATCACTTAAACGATAATCTACATATTTAGTCGTAGAGCCCGGTCTTACAAGCTCCATATATTCCGAATAACCCAAATGATCAGCGATACGCATATATAAATCAGTATGCAATCTACATGCCGAACCCCATAAATCAACAGGAACTCGATCTGGTTGTTTATGATTTAATGCCAAAGCTACTCTCTCTCGATGTGTCAATTTCCCTTCCTCCATTTATGTTAAATTAATTGTTTTTTTGAAATTCCGCTACCATTTTATAAACACCGTTCTGCTCTATCGTTTCGTATGTTTTGCAATATATTTCGTATATTTGATCATAAGTTTCTACATTTTCTTTTATGGGGTAATATTTTTTATCTATTTTCACCATTCGTGATACACCTTGTTTGATATTCTTAAACAAACCAACTCCTACACCCGCAAATATGGCGGCTCCGACCAAAGCCGCATCCGACACTTTCAATGTTTCTACTTCTTTGTCATACATATCCGCCTGCATCTGACACCATAGCTCCGATTTTGCTGCGCCGCCCATTATTCGAACTTTCTCTATTTTATTTCCTGTTACGCGCATAGATCTCAATATATCTTTTTGTTCAAGCGTAATTCCTTCCATAAAAGCCCTCGCCAGATGCCTTCGGTCATGTGCGAATGTCAATCCGATAAATGTACCTCTAGCATCTGGATTCCACCTTGGCGCACCAGAGCTTGCTAAAAACGGCAAGAAAACAAGTCCATCACTCCCCGGTTTTGTCTCACTGATCATTTCGTCTAGCATAACGTAAACATCTTTGCCATTTTCTTTAGCCTCTTGCTTTTCAAGTGCTGCTACTTCATCTCTAAACCATCTGAAAACACCTGCTGCACCAATCTGATATCCTTCAAACTGCCATTTTCCATATATCGCATGACTTCCTACACATGCTTTCATATCTTTATCTCTATAGCTTTTATCCAACAAAATGATTGCCATCCCTCCAGTACCAATTGATACAGACGCAATTCCTTCATTGATGATGCCAGCACCTACAGCTGCCGCATTCTGATCGCCTGCGCCAACGCATATGGGTGTACCTTCCTTAAAACCTATTTTTAATGACGCCTCTTTAGATAAAGCACCAACCTTTGTGCCACATTTCGTGGGTATCGGCAGGATTTGTTTGTCAATATCAAAAAGTGATAATATCTCATCAGACCATTCAAATTTATCATTGTCCCACAGTCCATATAAAACCGCATCCGGGATATCTACAAAATAATCTTCAGCGCCAAGGCTTTTGAGCATAAAGTCCTGCAATTGCACAATTTTTTTTGTTTTTGCCCATAGCTCCGGCATATTCTTCTTTACCCAAAGTATTTTGGTCAATACCCATGTCGTATTTAAAGGAAGTCCGGTTATTTCGTAATACTTAACAGGTTTAATTTTGCTTGCAATATCTGCGACTTCTTCACCTGTTCTGTTGTCCTGCCAGGAAATCATTTTTAGTGGGTTGCTGTTCTCATCAATAAATATCGAACATGTTCTTTGGGTTGATACTGCAATTGAAGCTATTTCGCTTGCATCTATTTTGTTTCTTGCTAGCGCGTCTTTGGCCGCATCCATCGATTTTTCTACAACCATTTGAACATCCTGCTCTATCCAATTGGGTCTTAAATATTCACAAATATATTCTCTGTATGCATTAGCAACCATATTTCCATCTAAATCAAATATTGCACATTTTGCTCCTGTAGTACCAATATCAATACCAGCTAAATATTTCTCCATGTTCCCTCCTACAGTAGTGGTAGAGGCTCCATGTCAACCCTTTGGCGTTTAATTTTCGATGTCCTACTGCTTATTTCCTTGTCCGAAATTGTAGCATAGACCCCTACTTAATAAATGCTTCCATTTGGCTATCGACCGTATGATCATATCTGTTTATTTACATTTCGCTCCTTAAGAAATCTCCAAAGTTTTTTCAGTACATAGGCGGAAGGCTTCGGGTTTCCCTCAAAGTCTATTATTGTTGAATTTATTGGCATAGGAGTAGTATCATGGGAGCCCCACATGAGTGATCCGCCTATTTGGGGAAAACGATCCATGCAAGCTTTCATACCATAATAAAGTCTTTTTGCCTGTTTTTCCTGGCTCCATATGACATATTCTTCCAATGTCTCCGGTTCGCGACCATGAAGGGCAATCAATTCATCCCAGTCGTTCCACCAGTGGGTAGGTCTGCTCCACATTGGATTATCCTCTGATGCAGGCATTTCATTCCATGTGCCTTTATAACGGCGGATCATATCGGCCGGCGCAGCTCCCGAAACATAAATCTCCGCGCGAAACAGTGCATCGTCTTTTTCCCAGTATTGAAACATTTTTTCTTCACTTGAAAATTTGATATTCGGACCATGGACATCCCAATGAATCCCTTTCCCAAAGCTCTTCTCATCAGCTATAGCGGAAGGACCCAATGGGGATGTCGGGATATATCGCCTTGTCGGATCCTCCTGGTCAACTACTGTCTTAAGCGCAGCAAGCAAGGGATGAGATAATGTGCACGGTGTATAACTGCCGATTTTATTTCCATTCGGGCTTCCCTGCTCGTTACTGCCGCTCCACATCATCAGCGAGGGATGATGCTGCCGACGGCGGATGTACGATCGAGCGATATTTTTCTGGGCCTCAATGGATTTGGCGTCCTGCGGCGGCCAATTATCCAGTCCCGAGGATGTCAGTGGAAATTCCTGCCATACCAGTATGCCCAGCTCATCGCACAAATCGTAAAAGCATTCAAATTCCAGATAACCGCACGCGTTGATACGAAAACAATTGGTTCCGATATCTTGATAAATCATCATTCGCTTTGTGTAGTCATCTATCGTCAGGTCGGCGTAGTTGTTGCGGATCGGCTGAAAGTTGAACCCCTGCAGAAATACCGGTTTTTCGTTAACGATACACAACCACGGATCCGCTTCCGGCGGCGCCTGTTCACAGGATTCCCAACGAATATTACGAAAACCAATGCGATGGCCGGCATGATCTACCATCATCCCTTGGGAATCCAATACTGTGCAGGTGATATCATACAGAGACTGTGATCCCATTTGATTCGGCCACCACAATTCAACTTTCAGATCTCTCCATTCAACGCCGGCAGCAAACGCTTCTGCATCATAATATTTTTCAGCTATTAATTTTTTTTCTTTCAGTAGCTGGCAGTGCACCGAAACACCCGAACCTTCCAGTTCTCCCTTTATCCATAAAACCCCGGTACAATCGGCTAATACATCCGCCGTGCATCTAAAATCCCTGATGCAATTCCCGTCGGTAGCGATCAATTGTACGGTATCCCAAATCCCCAATTGTACTAATCGCGGCGCCCAATCCCAGGTATAATTAAATCGTGTTTTCCATTGCTTGATTTGTGATGTGTACCCCCATTCTCCAAGCCATCTGGGGGGCAAGTCCAATATGATTTCCAGGATATTGCCTCTCGGTAAGAGGAACTCTTTCAGGTTGAACCGGTAGGGGATGTGCGTTCCCATAAAAGTACCGACTTCATGATTATTCAGGTAAACCCAACCGGAATAATCCAAACCTAAACACTGAAGCTCCCAATCCAGCGATAGGTCCATCCATTCGTCTGGCAAAACGGTTTTATAAATCCAATGCCGGTTTTCCACCCACTCACATAATTTCGCATTGTCACCAATGTTCCAATCGGGAATTATCCCTGCATCCCTAAGCGCGGCCTGTACCGAACCGGGTACTTTCGCTTTCACCGCCACCTCGCAGGATATTCTGGGATCATGTGAAAATGAATTCCCTTTTTCCAGCTTCCATAAAAACGGATTGCATCCAAACAACTCCCAATCCAACATCGATGCGTCAAATGTTTTTTTCATAATTCCCTCCAATATTATCCAAACGTTTTGTTAAGTTAAATGAAGATTGAAAGCCTTGGACCCTTTCAGATATAATAGTTTTACCACAAACAAGTAACCTCCGAAAGGAAACCAAACAGAAACCCTCCACAAGTTTTTCCCTTTTTAACACTGCTAAAAACTATAGAAATCCTTCAAGTATTGTTACTGATAGATACCGGTCATATAATAAAGCTGCTAAAACTATCTTCTCTAATTCTAATCATATCAGAGTTGAATCATTTAATGACACCTTCAAATCCTGGTATAAATCAAAACGTACTTTTTGCTCTTTTACAACTTTATAAGACCCCATTCTTCTCTTAGCAATCTTACTCCTGCTCAGGTAGATGGTTATAGCACGAAGTACATTTTAATTATATGGCTACACTTTTTATTAATCAACTAGCAATAATCGCAAATCTTACACAAAAAACGCAAATCACTCCGATTATCTCTAAAAGCTCACCGATTCTGCGTTAATTTTGCAGCAAAATTAGCGAAATAAAAAAATTTTACTAAATTTTGTCGCAACCACAGCAATTTGATTTATAATTATTTCATCTGTATAAAAATTTTATAATGGATTGGAGGTAGAATAAACGTTATGCTATTAATCAGGGCGAAATCGGGAAGTCAAGGGGACGTTTTGTTTGACTTCAAATTTCATTGTGGATTCCTAGTGGTCTAGATTTTTTATTCCCTGCAAGATAATATCTTTATACAATTTTGAAAAATCAACTTCATCACAAAACTCATATTTCAAATGATTTTCTCTTAATAGAAGTCTTTGAAATAAAGAAATAAAACTTTGACTAAGGAACTGGTATATTTCTATAGTTGTAATATCAGTACGTATAGATTTATCTTCTTGTCCTTGTGCAATAAAGCTGTACAGCTTATCATTCTTAGGATCTAAAGACTCCACAAAATCTGATTCCAGCTTTTCGCTGGGATACTCATCAACAAAATACCTGTCAAATTCAGCGGTAAACTTGATTTGCTTTTTGATATAATCTAATTTAACGTTATTAAAATAATGTACCACTTTTTCATATCCGGAATACTTATCAGGCAAATCAACTATCCCATTAGACAAGTATTCAGATATTTGCATCATCACATTCATTTCCACAACAAATGCTAACTCATCCTTTGTGGGAAAATATCTGTAGAGAGTTCTTCTGTTTATTTTTACAGCACTAGCTATATCTTTCATCTGAGTGTTTGCAATCCCATATTTAATAAATTGCTCCTCAGCTTCTAACATAATTTTTTCTTTTGTTGTCATCTGCAACCCTCTTTTCTTAATAATTAATGATATCACCAAGTTTTTCTACTTGCAAGTTGAATATTTATTTGAGTTTCCCCAATTTTAACATTGAGAAGATTTATGTGTATAATGAAACAGTTATCATTGGGAATGAATTTAGACCAGCTAATAGTTGTCAAGGGTTTTTTAAA
>JANQLN010000121.1 GCA_028280575.1 Clostridia bacterium | reverse complement strand
AAGCGTAATGCTTATAATCCTGCGGGTCAGTATAAGGTAAAACAGTTGTACCCAGTACCGTTGCCTCTTTTTCTGCCCTTACTAACATTTGCGGACCATAGATACTCAGCGGATATTTCTTTGAATAACTTGAAAAGACATCATTACCTTCATCTGTAGGAGCTATAAAAGTAAAATTTTCTTTTGTCTCTCCAATACAGGATATTCCAAGCACATCGCCCAGCATGAAATCTTCTTTTCTTATTCCATCTTTAGTCACAAGAGAAGTAAACCTGCTTGCATATATACATCCCCCGGATTTTACATATTCTTTTACCGCTTCAACTTCTTCATCATCCATCATAAGTATGTTCGGAAGTATGACTGCTTGGTACTGTGAAAGACATTGAATACTCTTTTTGGTAACGACTCCGAAAGGTATATGATGATTTATCAATGCCGTTGCAGCACCAAGGGCGGCATCTACGTGCGGTATTTTATCCGAAGCATCCAGGACATTTTTCCCATTGTCTTCAAAATCAAATTTTGATTCGGTACTCAAATAAACAGCAACATCCTGGCACATTTTCCCACCAAGAAATCCTTCAAATGCCTGAGTCCTTTTAAAAATTCCGCCCATAGTAGCATATACCTTTTCATTAAGCGTCCCTACCGGATCAATGGCATCAATAAAAACAAATGCTCCTCCGTTTGCCAACGACATGCATACTTTGGACTCAAGTAGTTCTTGCGATTTTAATGTAGTGTGGTCATACAAATTTACATTAGAACATGTTTCAAATCCAAAAGGCAAGTTCTCACTTAAATTATAAAACAACTTGCAGGCAAATGAACCTTGCACATAACCTCCGTAAAAATCTCCCTGCATGAAATCGCTCTGCTTACTCAAGTCGGTAGTCACCCCAAATTGCCATGGGGCAATGTATGTGGATGATTGATGTTCCACACTTATACCAGGTTTGATCTTTCTAACTATTGAAGTAGCAAGAGCTGCAAAATCAACCAGCCATCTTTCTCTCGCCCTTTGAAAAGCTACCCATACCGGATCATTCCAGTTAACGACTACAGGAAGTTGTTCCCCGACCTCTTTTGCAAATCTTTCCCTGCAATGTCGGCAGTAGCAGACACCTGGCCAAAATGTCATATCAAAACGTAAACCCTCAAAATCATAATTACTGCAAATTTCTTCTACACGCTTCACAACAAAATCCCGATATCCTGAATTCGGGCAGCAGACTCCGAATCTGCTTTTTTCAGCAAATTCCTTCCCTCCAGCATCAATAATTCTCCAGTCAGGATTATTCAAGTATGCCCAACTATCATATATGAGACTGTAGTATACTACAACTTTTATATTTTTCTCATGGCAAAGTTTAATTATCTCCTCTAAAATATTTCTTCCATTCAATCCTCTATGCATTTCTCCATATCTTGTAGGATAATAACAAAGCCCTACATGAGAATGGGCGTACAATACCGCAGATTCAGCTTTTGAAAGAGTCAGCATCTCCACATATTTTTTTGAATCAAATTCCGACAGGAAACTGTCATCGTGGTCCGTAATATGCATATCTATCACATTCCTGTGATATGACTCTTCATACCATTTGTTAAACATCTTCAACTCTCCCTTCTTTCTCATTTCATCTTCATAACTTCTCTCTATTAGAACTCAGGAAATCAATTATTTCCTTTTTATAATGAACGCCTTCCATAGGCCCTTTTTTTGTAACACTGAGGGCCCCTGCAGCATTTGCCAGTTCCGCAGCTTCCTTAATGCTTTTACCCTCAACAATAGCAGCTATAAATGCCCCGTCAAAGCAGTCACCTGCTCCAGTAGGATCTATCT
The DNA here is from genome assembly GCA_028280575.1 of Clostridia bacterium. Classification (GTDB taxonomy): domain Bacteria; phylum Bacillota; class Clostridia; order Acetivibrionales; family STF1-152; genus JANQLN01. The sequence continues at coordinate 26,616 of JANQLN010000121.1, read as the reverse complement.
CCTCCACCCGGAAGGCAGGAATGAAATAATACTCGTCATTGTTATAAACTTTGGTGCCTTTTGACCCATTTTTTAAAACTATTAAAGAAATGCCCCGTGCTTTCATTTGTAAAACAGCATCTTTAACATCCAAACACCCTGTGAACATGGTCATTTCATTTTCTCCGGATAGAAGTATATTCGTTGTGTCCAGGATCGAATTGAACACTTTTCGGATCTCCCTATCCTCCAGCAACTCCGGTCTTATATTCGGGTCAAAACTCACTGTAACTCCATTGGAAGCAGCAACTTCTACAGCCTTCTCTATAGCTGCTCTCATACTTTCACTTGCTGTCAGTGAACAGCCCATAATATGCAGATATCCAGCTTTGCTGATATATTCTTCATCTATATCCTCTGGTGAAAGCTTTCCGGCTGCAGAATGAGGAAAGTGAAATATGAATTTCCTGTCACCATTATCAAAATAAGTAACAAATGCTGTACCTGTTGTATATCCGGATGTATATAGAGCACGGCTCATATCAACGCCATCGCCCTTAAGTCTGTTGATATTCAACAACCCAAAGTCATCCGGACCAACACGTGCAATAATACCGCAATTGATACCCATCCTGGCAACCTGATCGATGAAAATTGCCGGAGCTCCACTCGGATAAGGTCCTATAAGATCCCCGGGCCATAAAAACCCCTGTCCGGTTTTTTTTGTCATAATCTCTACCAGGATTTCTCCTACAGTAACAACTACAGCCATATAAACACCCCTTCTTCTACCGACCGACAAAATGTAAGTAATACGTGTCAAACCTTATTAAATACTCTTTTTGCAATATCAAGCCAGATTCCTATCCTTAATAATAATTCTTCTTCCTTATCTGTCTTCGCCATGGGTGTCAAATCCAGAAGTTCCAAGACTGTAACTTCTGCCCTCACAACTTTCCATTATATCATACAATCTGTGCCGTTAATTATTCTGAAGTTCAGGTATCAAATTTCTTCCAATTCAACAAGAGGTTCATTTACAGCCATCACATCACTTTCATCGGCAAGGAGTTTTACAATCCTGCCGGTAACTGAAGACTCTACTTCAAGTGTAGTCTTGTCAGTTTCTACTTCAAGCAGGATTTCGCCTTTTGTTACTATTTCTCCTTCTTTTTTATGCCAGGTTACCACTGTTCCCTCTTCCATCAAATGTCCAAGCTTTGGCATATTAAAAAATATCGACATGTCCATTACCTCTCAATCTATCCATTTCTATTTATTGAATTCTTGCAATTTCTTCTCATGCAATTTTGTCCACATTTCAGCCCTGCACAGATCATGTTGAATTGTAAACAAATCCAGTATTAATACTCAAGTATTTCACCTGATGACAGGTCGAAATTGGATGCTAGCTGCTCTTCGATATATTCTGTCGTATTGTTTCGAACTGTACACCGGATGAATATAATATTCCCACCGGCAAAGTTTATTCTATGTTCCAGTTTCCATTCCAATATACATTTAAGTCCACTTTTCATTCCCATTATAATAAAACTGCCGCTATCTTCAACATTTCCTCTTTCAAAAATCTCCTTCATAAATCCGTTAAAATGTCTTACAAACGAAAAGTAAAGATAGTCCCGGTCCAAGCAGATTATGCACATGATGTTATAGAACCACTCATGCAATGTATTGTTCTTCATGTTATTATCACCGGATCTATACCCAGTATTGAGCAAACCTCCTGTAGTTCTTCAATACAATCTCCATATACAAGATGAAGGTGATTTGATCTGACTGCATTGAAAAACAAGTCACTGTCACAAAGCAGCCGAATGAATGTATGCGGTCTTTCCCAAATAGTTTCCTTCAGCTTCTCTCTTGGCATCTCTACTACCTCGACAGGTGCCATAAACATTTCATAGTTTCCTTTATTCCGGTAAAGACGTGCTGCAGTTGCCATGCCTGATTTTGCTACATGCTGTGGACAGGTTCCCCCGTATTTCCAGCAAAACTCATGCACACCCTCCTTTTCCCAATATACTTCTTTCTTGCTTTTTGCAAAATCAGTAGGCTGGGCCCCACAGTTGCAAGTTGTCAGCAACTTATTCTCAAAGCTATATTCAGTCAGGTCGGTAAATAAAACGGGGCTATCTGTTAAAACCTTTAGAATCTGCATTGTCAGTGCTGCATTAACATCGGCTTCACATGCAAAAATAAAACGCTCTTTTGGACCGAGATAATCCTCTGCATCACCCATGATCGCATGTGCAAGGCAAAAGGTGGTATATATACCCGGTAGTTCCGGGAGACATTTTACAGCAACAAAGTCGTAACTTTTTTCATTGCAAAGCTCTGTTAAGGCAAGGTATAGTTTTATCTGCTTTAACATTACATCATCTTCCGGAACAATTTTCCCAAAGGTTTTTTTGAGCCAGCTTAAGAACGCAGCAGACTTTTCGTTATTCATTTTTTCCGCTCTGTCGATTACCTCCAACTGCTCGAAGGAATCAATCTCAACTCCAAATTTTTCGCGTATTTCATTATGATCGCATATTGCTGTAACCATGCCCATAGATCGTCCGCCCCCAATGCCCATGACCTTTCCCCTGAGCCCCTTTGCAGTACAAGAAGCATTCAAAAGACGCTTTAAGCATGCTTTTGTTTTATCATCGTCAAATGCTCCATATACATGATTAGCATGAATACCATGTTCGGCCATACCACCTCGCACAATTGCACTACCAACCAGACCGCACGTACCGGGAGTCGCATCTCCCCAGATAATCACCGGTACATCCGCTTCCATAGCAGCAGCTACCGCACAGTTTGCATATGTCCATGTACCAACATATATAACCAGTGCATTTATTCCTTTTGCGCGCAAGCTCCTGCCTGCAGACATCATCTCCTGGTATGAACGTTTCAAAGGACCCTCATCTAAAACATCGAATCCCATATCTTCCAATATGCGCTTTACAACCCCATGTGTGTAAGATACTCTGTCCAGCACCTCCATGGCCCATGTCTTGTCAGGAGACATTGTAGAAATAAGACCTATTTTTTTGCAATTCATTTTCTCATGCTCCAATCTCTTATTTAATGTCATGCCTCATCCGCAGTTATATATAACTTTCTAAAGCAGTTCTTTTACCGCTGTTATAATCCATTCATCATCAGGCACTACGGATTTTTCAAGTACGGTGCCATACGGAATTCCGGTCCTCATTCCACAAACACGTTTTACTGGTCTTTTCAGGTTTTTGAAGCAATTTTCAGTAATAACAGTTGAAGCCTCCCCACTCCATCCGCCTTCCGCAGGTGCTTCTGTAACAACCACACATCGCCCTGTTTTATTCACAGAATTTATAAGTGTCTCTTTGTCCAAAGGCCAGATCGTCCTCGGATCCACCACCTCACAATTAATACCTTCAGCCGCAAGTTTTTTTGCTGCCGCAAGAGCATGAAGCACCATCCATGAAGTGGCAATAATGGTTATATCACTGCCTTCCCTTTTCAATTCTGCCTTTCCCAGAGGAACAAAATACTCTTCTTCCGGTACCTCTCCCTTTGTAAAATATAAAGCCTTGTGCTCTATAATAAGTACCGGATTGTCATTTCGAACCGCGCTTTTTAGAATTCCTTTCATATCATAGGGTGTAGAAGGCATAGCAATAATCAATCCAGGGACATTTACAAACCAGTTCTCATAGCATGCCGAATGCTGAGATGAATTTCTCATACCTACCCCCTGTTGAGTACGAAAAACAACAGGCAGCTTTACTTTTCCGTTTGATAGTTGATGATACTTAACTGCATGATTTACAATCTGGTCCATTGCAATAGTAATAAAGTCAATATACATTATTTCCGCAATAGGTCTCATCCCCACAAGTGTACTGCCCACTGCACATCCTGCCAGTGCTGCCTCTGATATCGGGCAGTCTTTGACCTGAACCGGTCCAAATTCCGCCAGCAGTCCTTTTGACGCGCCAAACAGATTGCCCCATCGTCCCACATCTTCACCAATCAGGTAAACATTCTTATCCATTTTCATCTCCTCACGAGTGGCTTCACGAAGAGCATCGCAGTATGTAATCATTCTCTTTTTTATCATATTTCACTTCCCCCTATTCCGATGGAATCCAGACATGGTCGGTAGCTTCCTCCAGTGTCGGAAAACGCTGTTCAAGCGCCCAATCCTTATCTGATTCCAAACCAGCAATTACTTCCTTATTAATACCATCAAGTTCCATTTCACTTACACCCATAGCTTCTAGCTTAACCTTGACTCTCTTTATGGGACATTTCTTCTTCCACTCTTCCACCTCTTCCCTGGTTCTGTAAGTATGCTCAGGATCTCCGCCATAATGTCCACGGGTCCTATAAGTGACACACTCAATAAAATAAGGGCCAATACCTGTGCGAGCTTTTTTAACTGCTGTATTAACAGTTTCATAAACTGCCTCTACATCATTACCATCTACCGTAATACCCTCTATTCCATATGAACCACCACGTTTCGAGATGGGATTTACAGATACAAACTCCGCTGCAGGCATTGCTTCCCCATACTGGTTGTTTTCAAGTATATATAAAACAGGAAGTTTCCAAATTGAAGCGAGATTCATTGCCTCATGGAAGGAACCGGTATTGGATGCTCCGTCGCCAAAATAGCAAACACATATTCTGCCCTCCTTTTCCTTCTTCAACGCCATAGTAACTCCGGCAGCAATTGTCATTCCGCTTCCCACTATGGAGCCGCAGTAGAAATTGTTTTCATAGTCTATCCACTGCATTGGTCCGCCTATGCCCTGACTTACTCCACCACGTCTTCCAAGCATTTCGCAGAACACTGCTCTAGTGGTGCTTCCCTTTGCTATGGAATGCCCCTGGGGACGATGGTTTGAAATTACATAGTCGTCCTTGTTTAGAACCGAACTTACTCCCACTGCTATTGCCTCTTCACCGCTGTACGGGTGGAAGCCATCCATTATCAGGTCCTCCATTTTCAGATTCAAGCACATCTCGTCAAAATTTCTAAGTACCAGCATTTCCTTATATAACTTAAGTAATTCTCCTCTATTCATTAATAAAACCTCCTTCACGTACTGCAATTATTCGTACCGGGCAAGCATCTATTCCCTCAATAGGCAGGGGCAATATAAACACCGTTGCCCTCCAGCTTTGTATTTCCTTAAGGTTGGTTGCCGATTCTATCATGCCTATTCCACTTGAAAACATCTTCAGGTGATTGGGCTGATAATCTGTCCCCGGAATTTCAAATCCTGTAGCATCTGTTCCTATAACCTTGGGTTTAAACTGTATAAGCCAGTCCAGCGCTTCCTCAGATAAGTGAACTTCATCTGTCCAGTTATCTTTCCTGAAATACTTATCCATATCTGTACGAATAAAAATGATATCGCCTTCCTGTATCTTTCCTTCATATTTCTTTACTTCTTCAAGGGTAATGTATTCATCTTTTTTCTTGTGTGAAAAATCAAGTACTACTGCTTCACCAATCAGCTGCTGCAACGGAAAGTCGGACCCTGTTACACCTTCCTTCCAGTGATGGTAGGGAAACTCAATATGCGTACCCATATGTGAGTTCATCTCAATGTCAGTTAGTACATACCATATCTCCGGCCTGTGTTTAACATGTGGAAGGATATCAGTCACATCCTTTACATTAATCTGAAGGTTGAAGTTTTCTTTACCAGGTATCATCCTGTGACTTAGTTCAACTACATAATCCATATTAATTTTCATAATTGCTTCCCTTCTTTCTCCATACTTTGTCATATAATAAAAGGTGTGCTGTGAAACGATTAAATTATATATAATTTTTATCTATACAAGTATTTGGGCTAACCAAATATTCATAGCTTAAAAGTTTTTACTTTGTCTGCATAGTAATTAAAATCTGATAAACTAATTTCAGGCGGTACCCAATGGTCAAGAGAAACAAAATATCCTCCGCGTTTAATCATCGCCGGTAAAATCCTGTTTAATTCAAAGTCTATAGCATCATGGCCTTTAGCTATATGATGCTTATCTATACCACCAAAAATAATAAGTTCCGGGAATTCTTCGCCTATTTTAACTACATCCATGCCTGATTTAACTTCAAAAGGCAAAAGTCCGCTTACCCCACCTTCCAACCACAGGGGTATAAGTTTCATCACATCACCGTCGCTGTCTACAATCACTTTCTCTACTCCCATATCTCCAAGATAGGAAGTTAATTCTCTGTAGGCAGGCAGCATAAATTCTCTAAATATTGCAGGTGAAACAAGTGGACCATTTTTAAAACACATATCCTCCCATATAAATGCAAAATCAGGTTTTGTATCTTTAATTGCTTTTTCATAAAGGTCCATATAAAAATCAACTCTGTCATTTATTATATCTTTCATCAACCCGGGGTCATCATAAAACATCATCAATGTATTCTCAATCCCCATAAGCTCTCTTGGATATGCAAAAAAACCATCCATGTGAGTGCATACCGGTATTTCTGCTTGTTCTCTCATAGCCTTTGCGACTTCACTCCAGTTATCGGGGTATCTGTTATAAGTATTTCCTGTTAATTGCTCCTTGTACTTTTCATAATCCTCTCTGCACTTTATCGGATAATCGAGATACTGTGGAAGGGATATACTTTTTTTGCTTGTCTTTGTAGTAACACCATTTGAATTTCTTTCAATTATGAAATCTTCGTTATCTTCTATAATCGTATGTTCAAAACCGGGATACATGTAGTTTCCAGGCCTGATATAACCAAACTTAAGAATTCCATAATACTTGAATAAATCCAGTCCACTCAAATGTTCCCACAACCTAGGCATTTGAACATTACTATCCAGACCTTCCTTCCTCCACCTGTCATATGTTTCACCCCAGAATCCATGTTCTACATGGCATGCTATATCCAATTTTTCGAAGCTCATAACTGCTCTGAGCTTTTCTCGATTATTCATTACATTCACCACTTTTCATAACTTTTGAGTCAAACCATGCAAATTAATTGCAACTGTATTTAACGGAACCTCAGAACACTCTAATACATATTCTTTTCCCGGTTCCATAAATATACAGTTATCACTAAGATCAATCTCATTATCAGTTTCAATAAAAACTCCAAATGCAGGTTTATCCGTTTTCATAACAATTTTATCTTCAATGACTTCTAAATCAATTACTGGCTTTTGTATATTTAGATTTCTGAATTTATCAAAGAGAAGGTAGTTCAAAAATACTTCATCTTCTACTTTGACATCAATATAAACACACGTATCAATAAGGTTACCATTCAGTTCTTCAGGCGCATTGGTACAAAATCCATCTACCGGCAAAAGGCGGGGAGTGTTTCCAATCTCTATTTCTGAAAATTCAATATTCTTTGCTTTTGTTATATCATTTGGTATAATATTGACTTCAAATTTTTCTTCATAGATTTTCCTGCCATTAAGACTGTACATGGACAATCTTACTTTGCCGGTAACCTCCTGTAGCAAATCACTTATTACATATACAGCAATACCATGCTCTTCCCTTTTTACCAGAGGAAGTATCTGTGCAAAAAATCTTTTGGTATAGTGGTATAAAGCTTTTTTTCGTTTACAGTAATCAACACATGACCAGCTCGCTGCAGGCCAGCAGTCATTAAACTGCCAGTAAAGTGTACCGGCTGTCATAAATTTACGGCTCCGCCAGTGTTCAACACCAGTTTTTATTGCTTCTGCCTGATTAAACTGGGTCAGGTATACAAAACTGTTGAAGTCCTTGGGAAATCCTATACGAGCTACCAGGAAACGTACCAGCTTTTCCATCCCCTCCATGTTTTTGTTGTGACTTATCATAACAGGACTGAAAACATGTCTATCAGTATCTTCAGAGTAAGAAACTACCGTCCTCCAGTCAGGCATTGCCTGAAAACCGAACTCACTGATAAACCTTCCTGTATCATTTTTATACTCTTCATAATCTTCCCATTCACTCCACACACTCCAGGAATGCCTGTCCCCCTCCTTCATACCATTAGGATGCTCCCCACCATAAGGGCTGGATACCCAATAGGGTCTTGAAGGATCTAGCTCTGCACATACCTGGGGAAGTATTTCCCTGTATATATAATTGCCATAGTATTTGGGAATACCGTTTCCCCACCAGTCTACAAACCCCCAGTTATTTTCATTGTTGCCACACCATAATACAATTGAAGGATGGTTTCTCAGTTTCTTTACAATAATCTCAGCTTCTTCCGCAGCAAGTTTCCTGAACCATTCCATCTCATCTGGATACTGTGCACATGAGTACATAAAATCCTGCCATACCATAATACCCATCTCATCACATGCACTGTAAAAAGCAGAATCTTCGTAAATACCGCCGCCCCAAACCCGAATCATGTTCATATTTGCTTCTTTTGCCAATTGAATATATTTATAGTAATCCTCCCACTTAACCCTGGGGAGCAAACTGTCCGGTGGAATCCAGTTCGCCCCTTTGGCAAACACTTTTATCCCATTTACTTCAAATATGAATTTTTTTCCCGTCAAATCCGGTTCCTGAATTATTTTGACAGTTCGGATGCCGGCTCTAAAAGCTTTTTCTGTGATAACATTGCCATTTTGATGCAATCTTATTATTACTTCGTAAAGAGGCTGTTTTCCCAATCCATTTGGATACCATATTTGGGGATGGTTTATTTGTATTGGTTCGTCAATACCAAAAACACCTTTTATATTCCTGATTGAAGCTGGTGTCTTAACCTGTAAAACTTTATTCAAGTACACTTCAATATCGGCTTCAACATTATTTTGTACATACATCTCCATATCGGCTTTTATCCTTACTTTTGCAATATTCTCACTAAGCTTTTCAGTAAAAAAGTAGCAATTGTTAATTCTGGCATTTTTAACAAACTCTATATAAACCTGTCTCCATAGACCTACCTGTGGTATTCTTGGTCCCCAATCCCATCCGAATGAATACTGTGCTTTTCTGGCATATGGCCTTGCTCTTTCACATGTAGCGTCTATAGCTATCGGACTTTTTCCTTTCATATTATAAATATTCTTAACTGTAGAATCAAAAATCATCTCTACTATGTTTTTGCCTTCAACCACAAGATTAGTGATATCATAAGTATAAGGTATAAACATATTTTGAGTACTACCAGCATAGATACTATTAACATACACATGAGAGAAGGTATCTACACCTTCAAATACCAGATTTATCTTTGAACATCCGGTTATGTCGTCTTTACTTAGATTATACTCTCTTTTGTATATCCACTCCTTCTTTTCCAGTTCTTTCATATATGCTTCATTCATTCTGTAAAAAGGGTCTGGCAATTCTCCACTTTCGAGTAAATCCAGCTGTATACACCCCGGTACTGTTCCATTTTTCCAGTTGTTACTGCCTGCTTCACTAAAACTCCATGTTCCATTTAAAAATTTTTTTCTAACCAAAGAATACCCTCCTTATAGACAGCCAAATATAAAGTTAAAAATATTTATTAGTGAAAAGCTGGCTAATATTAAATATCCAACATCCTTATTAATTTGATTTTAAAGTTGGACATCTATAGAAACCATGCATATGTTGTTTGTGACAACTTAAACTACAATAGGTTAAACAGTATAACTAAATTCTATATCAGGAGGATTGCAATACAATCCCCTGATATTATTATATCCATCTAACGTTTTCTACCTTTTTTTACTCTGAACCTGCTCATTGTATGATTTAGTAATTATTTCAAAATAACCTGTTAAATCTTTCTCAAGAGGTTTTATATATTTGTCATATGTCTCGTAAGGGTCTGCCAGGGCAGCAGAAGCCGGTTCTATACATTTTGGAGTATAGGTATCATAAACTTCCTGAACCTTATCTTTCCAATCGGGAACTACAGGAAGTGTTACACCTTCCAATATGTCAGCTTTTGTCTCAAATCCTCTTACTTCCTTAATCCAACCTATTTCTTGTTCACTATACTGTGCGCTAATTCTGTCTGAAACATTGACATTTTGAACCACCTGATATCTGCTGTTATATGGAGGCTCATTTGAAAATTTATCTGCTTTTCCTTCAGGATATCCCCATACATCTTGACCCTTTGCTGCCCAATCCTGACCTTCTATACCGTGCCTGGCCAGATCATAGTTCTCCTTGTTTGATAACATCCAGTCAATGTACTTTACTATATACTCAGCATTCTTTGACTTTTGGAATACGGATACTGCTCCCAATGCAGCCGGCATTGTCAGATAACCACTTTTTCCTTCAGGTCCTTTAAGTGCCGGAAGTATTGTGAATTTTGCCTCAGGGTTTGCAGCTTTGGTTTTCATCGCAATATTGTCAATTAAATATCCTATTTCATTCCATCCCATATACACACCGGACTGCCCGCTGATAAACAGATTATCCAACGATTCCTGTGGTCTTACCCTGTTGTCTATATCCCACAAACCTTCTTTTGCCCATCTGTATTGGTATTTAAGTACTTCTTTATAGTTGGGATGAAACACTCCCTGTTTTAGCAATCTGTCATCAGGATCAACAAAAAATTGCCAGTAAGTAGGACAATCAAGGGCGCCTGCAAGGATAAGCCTTTCCATCTCCCAAGGTCTTCCCACTAAGGGGATTATATTATCATCCTTACTTTTAAATGCTTCAAGCATTTTTTCAAAATCTGCCACAGTTTCAGGAGCTTTAATTCCCAGTTCATCAAGCCAGTCTTGCCTTACCAGAATTCCAAATACTGATTGTTGGTTGTAGTATGGAATACCCATTGTTGTTCCATTAAATGTTATTGAATTCCATGATATTTCAGGTATTGATTTTTTCAGATTGCTTCCATACTTTTCTATATACTCGTTAAGGGGTTTTATAAGTCCGGGCTTTGCAATGTATGAAGCAACTCCTGCATCTGTAACTCCACCTATATAGTTTTGAATAGCATCAATCTGCTCTCCTGAAGCAATAGCCAGATTAACCTTTGTTACAAAATCTTCATTTGATAAAAGCTTTACGTCCATATCAAGATTTGTCCCCGTATCTTCCAAAAGCTTTTTCTCGATGGCTTCCTTTACTATACTATCACTTTCACCTTCCTTAAGTCCACCAGCCCTGTATATAACAACTTTTGTTTTTTCCATTAACGGCTTCTCATTCTCTGATACGTCTTTATCAGTAGTTTTATCCTGAGTAGTACTCTCTTTAACAGTTTCACCAGTATCCTTTCCATCTTTTGATTCTCCACATCCTGCAATCAATGTGACAGCCATTACGATGCAAATTAATAAAGTTAACATTTTTTTTAGCTTCCTCATTCTAATTCCTCCCTTTTAGATAAATTTAATCATAACCTAACTAACCTACATACTTAATCATTTGAATACTTTTATCCCTCCTTTTTGCTTATGTACTTCTGCATCTGAAAACGTATATAGTGACTATAGATAAAGTGTATCAACCTGGCTACATACCTTTTTGTCAAGCGTATCAGCAACCACCTTCGACACTGGCAGTATCGTTCAAACCTCTCGACTTATCTTTCTTAGAGTTACATTGTCACAACAGCTTAGCATAAATACGTTATCTCCTTTGCACATATTGTTTGGTGCTTTTGACGAAACAGCAGACCCAGGGTACAATAGATATGTAGTAATATCAAGTGCTTTAAATATTTATCCGCGCGACCTCGTATTACACGCTATCCTTTTATAGAACCAACCATTATGCCTTTTATAAAGTATTTCTGTAAAAAGGGGTAAACCAGGATTATAGGCAATGAAGCCACAACAATAGATGCCATTTTAGTTGATTCTTGAGGAACAATAGCCTCCCTTTGTGTCATTACTCCTGTCTGCGCAAGAATCTGATTGAAATTACTAAGCAGCTCCCTTATAAGTAGTTGCACAGGCATTTTGGTTCTTTCCCTAATAAATAACAGCGCAAGATACCAATCATTCCAATATGCTACAGCATAAAACAAAGTTATTGTTGCAAGTATCGGCTTTGAAACAGGTAACATTATTTTTAGAAAAATTATTAAGTCATTTGCTCCGTCAATCCATGCCGATTCCTCAAGACTATTTGGAACAGCCATGAAAAAATTGCGTATTAGTATCATATTCCAAGCACTAACCATAAGAGGTATTATTACTGCCCATAGTGAATCATGAAGCCCCAGGCTCTTCACTACGAGGTAAAATGGTATAAGTCCTCCGCTAAAAAGCATTGTTATCATAACATATATCATAACCCACTTCCTGCCAGGTAAATATTTTCTAGACAGAGGATATGCAAACATTGAGGTTATAATAACCGCTAATATCGTTCCTATGATAGTTATAAATATGGAGTTACCTAGTGCTTTAAAAATAACTGTATCATTAAGAAAAATAAATTTATATGCAGAAAGACTTAACTTTTGAGGTATGATCATATATCCACTTTTTAACAAAGTTAACTCATCAGTAAAGGATGCCGCAAATATAACCCAATATGGGATAAAAAATGCTAATATTAACACTATCATAAATAATACATTTATTAAATTAAATGCTTTTTCACCATAGCTTTTTTTCACTTGATAAGCCCCCTTTACCATATGCCTTCATAACCTCTTTTTTTGGCTATGTAGTTAGTAACAAGTATTAGCAATAAAGCAAGTACACTCTGAAATAGTCCAATAGCTGCAGGATAGCTATAACTCTGCCCCTGAATCAATGAAGTCCTGAATATGTATGTTTCAATAACATCAGTAGTCTCATACAATATGGTGTTTAATCCAACAAGGGCAAATATCTGCTGGAAGTCTTCACGTATAAGGTTTCCCACGTTAAGTATGAACAGTATGACAGCAACAGGCATTATTCCGGGTATAGTTATGTTTAAGATTCTTTTAAACTTACCTGCACCATCAATATAAGCTGCTTCATATAGCTCTTGATTTATACTTGATATTACCGCTAAATATATTATACTTCCCCACCCCACATTTTTCCAAACTGATGTTAAAGCTAGTATGCTTCTCCAAAGATCAGGTCTGTAGTACCAGCTTATCGATTGTAATCCTAAAGACTCAAGAATTCTATTTAGTGCTCCCATATCTGTACCAAAAACTATGTAAGCCATCCCTGCAATTATCATCCAGGATATAAAGTGGGGCAGGTATGATACTGTTTGCACAGTTCTTTTCATTAATCCATCCTTTAACTCGTTTATAAGCAGTGCCAGTATTATAGGTGCCGGAAAACCTACAAGCAGCTTATATCCAGCAATTAGGACTGTATTTCTTAATATTTTCCAAAACCCTTCATTATTAAAGAATTTTATAAAATGCTTAAGTCCAACCCAGTCACTCCCTGCAAATCCCTCCCATGGATAGTATTCCTTAAAAGCAATTACAATCCCCCCCATAGGTAAATAGCAAAAAATAAATAAAAATATCACACCAGGGAGAATCATTAGATATAAATACTTATACCTATTTATGATATTAAAAATATAAAATAATTTACCATTTTCTTTCTTAAGTGCATATTGCCTCATACAAATTCCACTCCCGGATAATTATATTACCATCCGTACAGTTCCCAGTTCTTTTCACCTCTTAAATCGGTTGACTGCCTTACAATAAGGTTTACAGGAAGCTTAATGACTTCTGGTTGTATATTATCATTATTCATAATGTCGATAAGCTGCTTGGCTGCAAGCCGCCCCATCTCATATTTAGGAACATTGACTGTTGTAAGGGTTGTTTCCATTAACGAAGATACAAATATATTATCGAAACCTACAATTGCTACATCTTCAGGAATAAGTTGTCCCAATTCCTTTATAGCCTTCATTGCACCAATTGCCAACTGGTCATTGGCAGTAAAGATTCCATTGATTGTTGAGTTCTGCATGAGGATTTCTTTCATTAATTCATAACCGTCTTGGGGGCGCAAATTAGCATACTTAATCATCATCTGGTCTTCAAGTCCGTATTCAACCATTGCAGCTTTATAGCCTTCGGTTCGTTCCAGCGTCATGCTCCATTCATTAATTGCCCCTATATGTAGAATCCGGTTTTTACCTTTATCAATCAAATGTTTTGTGGCTATATAGCCGCCATTAAAATTATCAACGGTTACTGCACTATGATTATTGTTCCCTAACGTTCTTTCAAGTAAGACAATAGGTACGGATTTATGAGATTTGATGCCCTCAATGAACTTAACATACTCGGTTTTCATAGGCTCAGGTACACAAGAATCCAAAATAATCCCATCCACCCACATATTCATTAAAGAAGTAATTGCTTCTTTTTCAGCATTCAAGTCATTATATGTATTAAAAAACAAAAGATTGTAGTTTTGTTCCTTGGCATATTCTTCAAGACCAGCAAGCACTTGAGGAAAAAATATGTTTATTATATTCTGCAATATCACTCCGATCGTTTTAGTCTTCTTATTTCTCAAACTTCTTGCTATCGGGTTAGCATTATAATTAAGCTTTTGGACACTCTGCAGTACTCTCTTTGTTAATTCTGGACTCACATATTTATTTTTATTAAGCACATATGATACCGTGGCTACAGATACCCCTGCTTCCTTAGCAACCTCTTTAATACTCGCCATAATAGTCCCCTTTTAAGATAATCGTTTCACTGACATTTATTGTAAAACCTTATTTTATAATTCTCTCTATTACTTTGGTGCTTTATTTTATAACTTAACAAAAAACAAATGTTGTAAATCAAACTAAAAAATAACGTTTAAACCTTTTACCATTTTACTTGAATCAATAAGTACAATTAATCGTTTCACTATCATTATAGAACAATACTTATTTAAAGTCAAGGCTTATATAGAATTTTTGTGTAGAGATTTTTCCACTGGTATTATCTAATATTTTTCCTTTGGATTACTATTTTGCACACTAAATATAACCTTATACTAAAATATATAAATCATATGAAGGTCTTCAGCCTAGACTCATTGGATATTTTTATAGTTAAAACACTTAATCTTGAGTTTTTAAACAGACCTGCTGAAATTAAAATATTAATATCAAGCATCACCCTCATAACGATCCTCCCAAATCTGTCTTCTCACTTCCTTAACCATATCTACAACATCCTGCTCAGATTTTATACCTGCTTTTTCAGCTACTCCTGCCATATCCTTTTGAAATTCTTCAAAAGCTAATTTATTGGAATTTAAAAGTATAACATTGTTATTTTGCTCTACAAATACTACTTTATCTCCTTCTTTCAAACCAAGTTTCCGCCGGATTTCTATCGGTATAGTAATCTGTCCTTTTGATGATATTTTAGCAACGTCCATAACAACACCTGCTTTCTTTATATTCTTTACTTTTATTATATGCTTTATAAGTAAAAAAAAACAACATATATCAAATCTTTCTAAATGTTTTTTGTAATTGGATATTTATATAAACTGGAAACATGTCCAGATTAGTTGTGAAGTTAAAATTCTTCCGTCATTTGCGTATTGATGATACATTTGTAAACTCTCCTTTTTCTTGAATTTTAGCTCCTCCAAATTCCATTCCTAGAAAATGCGATCCATGCATGCTAACTCTTTACCTTCCGAAACATTTGTTTCTTAGATGCCGTTACTTCGTGTAAATCCATTTCACCTAATTGTATATTTATCCCATTAAATCGTCAAGCGGATTTTTAATATTTGCAAATTTATTTGTGCTTACATGGGTATAAATTTCTGTTGCTTTGCTTCTGTTATGGTCAAGAAGCTCCTGTATATGTCTCAAATAAACTCCGCTTTCCAACTAGCTCCTACCCTTGACATTATCGAATGCAAATTCAATGCTAATTACATTACAAAAGCGTTTTATTTGCTTGACACAATTATTTGATTGTAGTATGATTAATACAAACAAGGAAGGAGTGATTATATATGGCAAATAAAACATCCAATGTCAGCTTTCGTATTGACAGCGACTTGAAAGCACAAGCCGATATCTTGTTTTCTCAGCTTGGTCTTAATATGACGACAGCGTTTAATATATTTCTTCGTCAATCTGTTCGTGAAGGGTGTATCCCTTTTGACATTACAATCAACACACCCAACGCAGAAACAATTACAGCTTTGTTGGAAGCAGAACGTATTGCCCGTGACCCTTCTGTTAAACGTTATGATGATGTGGAAGAAGCTCTTAAGGAGCTTAAGTCATGAGACACAGTATTGTTTGGACAAACCAATTTAAGAAAGATTATAAGCTGTCAATTAAACGCGGTTTAGATATTAAGCTTCTGGATAATGCAATCCGTACACTTGCAGACGGAAATCCTCTCCCTGTTCAATATAAAGACCATCCGCTGTCAGGTAACTGGAAAGGACATCGTGAATGTCATATTCAGCCTGATTGGTTGTTGGTTTACCGCATGGAAGAAGATATTCTTATACTAACATTGTCAAGGACAGGAACTCATAGTGATTTGTTCGGATAATTATCTTTGCTTTTGCAGAAGCTATTTTTATGCTTATCAGTATCAAAACCTGCTCTATTGTGACCTTACATAGTGATATTCAAATAATGGTCTGAAGTAGCTCCTTCTCCAATCTGTAAAACACAAAGAGCCGTAGCATTCTTATAAACGGAATCTCGTGCAAATATTTCTTGTTTCCAAAATATCAGTGAAATATGAAACGATACTCCGGTGGAGTTAACCCTATTCTAAGGTAATTATATCATCTTGAAGAATTACTTTTAGTAAGTCATTATAAGGAACTAGATTTTTAAATTTCCAGATATTTTTTCAATTAGTATGTGCGCGTGATATTAACTACCTTTAAATACAGTAAATATAATAAATGAAAAATAATGGTCTGTGAGTCCAAAGGGTAGTATTTTTTCATTCCATCATTATTGGACCGCTTCTCCTTTTCTATCTGCACCATATAGAATAATTTCTTGGAAATAATAGCTGGGTGATGGTCTGCAAGAATGTACTGTGTCTCGATATTATTATTGATTTGCTGTCGATCCTGAACAATTGTCTTTTGAAGCATAACCTGTCCAATATATTTTTCGTTTGATAATAACACATCTATAACCTTACGACTCCACTTATCTTTGCCGGATGGTGAAGCCACTTTCTTTTCAGCCAATGTATTGACGATTTTTCCTAAACTATCATCGGAATAATAACGGTCAAAAATGAATCGCACAATTTGAGCTTTCTTTTCATTAATCGTCAAACTGCCGTTAGGAGATTTTGAATAACCATAGCAGATTTTGCCTGCTATCTTGGATGTACCGATTTCAAAGGATGCTTGAATACCTGCTTTGATCAATTCACTTCTGGTCATAGCTAATTCCTCCATTCGAATATTTTGTTGAGCATACAAAAAGCTGAGACAGTCTAAAACCGTCACGGCCACATTTTTATTATGTGAAGGTTCAAGTCCCTCTGGTTCGTTGATATTCCTTTATACTTTTAGATTTCTGACAAGAAAAAAGGCGACAAGCCCTGATTTCAAAGCATTTTTTAAAAAAACAGGTTTGTCACCTTATCATGGCGGAGAAGGAGGGATTCGAACCCTCGCTAGAGTCACCCCTACTAACGATTTAGCAAACCGTCCCCTTCAGCCTACTTGGGTACTTCTCCATGCCATATAAAAAAACAGATTTTTAAAGAAGTCAGATTCAGCTATAAAACTTATCAAAAATCTTTTATCTTTTTGTTCTTTTGGCGGAGAGACTGGGATTCGAACCCAGGGTAGGCTCACACCTACGCCGGTTTTCAAGACCGGTGCCTTAAACCATCTCGACCATCTCTCCAAATCAGTGCAAGAATTACTATAACATGCACAGGACACTTTGTCAACTGTATTTTATTTTTAAATTTCTCTTTTAAAAAAATGGTTTTTGCTCTTAATTGCCGCAGTCGATTTGCTATTTCTCAACTACAAACAAAATCATAGTTTCATAAAAAATGGGGAATATATTTAAATTGTTTCACGTGAAACAATTCATGATATTTTTATTTTTTTTATAAGATTTATTATCCTGTCCAGTTCATCATTTGAATAATACTCTATAACTATTTTTCCCTTCTTTTTATTTGCCTGAAGGCTTACCTTTGTTCCCAAAATATTTTTCAAACTGTTTTCAACACTTTTACATTCAATTTCCAAATCCTTATTTATTTCCGGTTTTGCTCTATTCTTACTGTCAGCGGATAATTTCCTGACCAGCTTTTCCGTTTCCCTTACACTCAAATCATTATCAACTATTTTTTCAACAATTTTAAACCTTGTATTATTTTGCTCAACACCCAATATTGCTCTTGCATGTCCTTCTGTAATAACATCCTCTCTTACTAATTTCTTTATTTTATAATCCAGCTTATTCAGCCTTAATGAATTTGCTATTGCTGACCTGCTTTTTCCAACTATTTTTGAAAGTTCATCCTGGGTTATGTTATATTCTTCTATAAGCTTCAAATATGCTTCCGCTTCCTCTATTGCATTTAAATCCTCTCTTTGAAGATTTTCTATAAGTGCAAATTCCATAACCTGTTTTTCGTCAAGGTCCCTAACTATCACAGGTATTTTTTCTACTCCCGCTATTTTTGCAGCCCTCCATCTTCTTTCTCCGGCAACAATTTTATAATACCCCTCATCCTTTTTTACAATAATCGGCTGCACAATGCCATGCTGCTCAATGGATTCTGCTAAAACGCTGAGTTTTTGCTCATCAAAATCCTTTCTCGGCTGATCATTGTTGGGTTCTATTTCATTTAATTTCATTTCCTTGATACCGGATTCGTCTTCAATAGTGAGTAAGGCTCCTAATCCTTTTCCAAGACCTTTTTTCATATTTGCTACATCTCCCCTATGAACATTCTATTACTTCCTCAGCTAATTCCATATAACATTCGGACCCCTTTGATTTTGAATCATATAATATTATAGGCAATCCAAAGCTTGGGGCCTCACTAAGGCGCACATTTCTAGGAATAATGCTCCTATAAACCTTATTTCCAAAATATTTTTTTACTTCCTCTACAACCTGAATAGACAAATTGGTTCTTGCGTCAAACATGGTTAATACTACTCCTTCAACTTCAAGGGACGTATTCAGGTGCCTCTTTACTATTTTTACCGTATCCATTAACTGGCTTAATCCTTCAAGAGCATAATATTCACACTGTATAGGAACTAAAACGGTATCAGCAGCCGTAAGAGCGTTAATTGTTAACAAGCCAAGTGACGGAGGACAATCTATTATTATGTAATCATATATTTCCTTTTCCTTTTCAAGGGCTGTTTTTAACCTGGTCTCCCTGGAAATAACAGATACAAGCTCAACTTCTGCTCCTGCAAGTTCTATATTTGACGGGCAAATTTTCATATTTTCAATAGGGGTATCGATATTTACATCTTTTATCTCTTCGTTATTAATTATTATGTCATATGTAGATTTTTCAACTGCCTTCTTATCAATTCCCAATCCGCTTGACGTATTACCCTGTGGGTCAATATCTATAACCAGCACTTTTTTCCCCTTTACGGCAATACATGAGCTCAAATTAACAGCAGTGGTTGTCTTTCCGACTCCTCCTTTTTGGTTTGCAACAGCTATGACTTTTGACAAATAAACCCACTCCCCTTTTTCTTAAAAATCTTCAAGCTCATTTTAATTATAATATACAAATATAATAAATATGTTTTTAAGAGTATTTATAAACGAAATTAAAAATTTATCATTGCCTTATACATTATAGCATACAAATAATAAATGATACAATCAGTTAAGATAAATTTATAATGTTTCACGTGAAACATTATAAAAAAGAACAGATTTATATTTAAACCTGCCCATTTGCTATCATTTTTTTATCAGATATCCAGGTTAGTAACATTTTTTGCATGGGTTTGTATAAATTCCTTCCTTGGCTCTACTTTTTCTCCCATGAGAGTGGTAAAAATTTCATCCGCAGAAAAAGCATCTTCCAATTCAACCTTTAACACCGTCCTGCTCTCGGGATTCATGGTAGTATCCCAGAGCTGTTCGGCACTCATTTCTCCCAAGCCCTTATATCTTTGTATACCACAATTTTTTTTATCCCAACCCTTTTCATTTGTAACTTTTTCAATTTCCTTTTCACTATATGCATAAAATTCCTGTTTTCCCTTTGAAACCTTAAATAACGGAGGCCTGGCTATATATATATGTCCAAATTCAATAAGGGGCTTCATATACCTATAAAAAAACGTAAGCAGTAAAGTCCTGATATGGGAACCGTCAACATCAGCATCTGCCATGATAATAACTTTATCATACCTCAATTTTGTTATATCGAAATCCTCACCGATGCCTGTTCCAAGTGCTGTAACAACAGGCATTAGCTTTTCATTATCATATACCTTATCCAATCTTGCTTTTTCAACGTTTAACATTTTCCCCCATAATGGAAGTATTGCCTGAAATTTCCTATCTCTTCCCTGTTTTGCCGAACCACCTGCAGAGTCCCCCTCTACTATATAAATCTCACATACCGAGGGGTCCTTTTCCGAGCAGTCGGCAAGCTTTCCGGGAAGAGTAGTGGATTCAAGCGCATTTTTTCTTCTTGTTAAATCCCTGGCCTTTCTTGCAGCTTCCCTTGCACGTGCTGCCGTCAAGCATTTGTCTAGAATAATTCTAGCTACCGGTGGATTTTCTTCAAGGAAATTGGTCAGGCTGTTTGTAACAATACTTTCTACAAGTCCCCTTATTTCGCTATTTCCAAGCTTTGTTTTTGTCTGCCCTTCAAATTGGGGCTCCAGCAATTTAACACTTATTACACATGTTAATCCTTCCCTGACATCCTCACCGGCAAGATTCTTGTCATTTTCCTTTATATAATTATATTTTCTTGCATATTCATTAAATATTTTTGTAATAGCTGCTTTAAATCCTGTTAAATGCATCCCGCCTTCCGTAGTAGCTATATTATTGGCATATGTATAAATATTTTCACTGAATCCGTTATTATATTGCATTGAAATTTCAACTGTTGAGGTTTCTTTTTCTCCTTCAATATATATAGGCTGGCTGAATAAAACCTCCTTGCTCTTGTTCATATACTGTACAAAAGATACTATGCCTCCTTCATAACAAAGATTTTTTGTTATGGGCTCATCGTGTCTTTGATCCGTTAAATTTATAGCTATTCCGCCATTTAAAAATGCCATCTCCCTATATCTTGAGAGCATAATATCAAAGTCAAATTCTATCTCGTCAAATATTTCAGGATCAGGCCTGAAAAAAGTCATTGTTCCTGTTTTATCCGTATCTCCAATTATTTCTAAGCCGCATGTAGGTATACCTCTTTCATATGTCTGCCTGTAAACCTTTTGATTTCTGAATACCCGGACTTCCATATATTCGGACAGGGCATTTACTACCGAAGCTCCTACACCATGGAGTCCGCCTGATACACTATAGGCTCCGCTTCCAAATTTCCCGCCTGCATGCAGAACAGTATGAACAACCTCAAGTGTAGGTATTTCAAGTTTTGGGTGAGGTCCTACCGGAATTCCGCTGCCATTATCTGTTATGGTTATACCATTGTCCCTCCCAATAACAATATCTATTTTATCACATCTTCCTGCAAGAGCTTCATCAACACTGTTTGCAACAATTTCATAAACCAGGTGGTGAAGACCTCTGCTTGACGTACTTCCTATATACATCCCCGGTCTTTTTCTGACTGCCTCAAGTCCTTCCAATACCTGTATTTGCTCCTCATTATATTCTGTGTTTTCGTCTATTGCCATGTTTTCCTGCAAGTTTTTTCGCCTCCTGCTATTTTTACTTTTGTTTTATATTACATATTCCCTTTACATATCCTGATCTTTTATAAAGTGTTACCGATGAAATTGGAGTAAGATATATCTTACTTTTTTTTTCAAACTCTGTTATAACAAAAGCCTTGGGCAAATCTTCATTCACACTCTCAATGAAACCTTCTTCTTCTGCTATTTTTAAAAATTCACGTGTATCCTTTGATATTGTTGTATTATCGATATCAAAAATTGCAATTATATTTTTAACAGGTACCGTTACGTCTCCTCCAATATGAAGAAACATATTATCTCCTCCGCCTTTTTTTTAATAAGTATATTTTATATTATAAACCAAAATCCGGCAAGTTATCTAAGCTCGGAAAGTACTGCACGCAGCTTTTCATGCACACTCCTACGGGCCTTTTACCAGAACACCATTTTTAATCTCTTTATATTCTACTTTAATACCTTTTATTTCCTTAAACACTTCTTTATCCGTAGTAGTTATAAATGTCTGTATGTCATCCAGATTATCCATAAGATATCCTTTTCTATGTCTGTCAAGCTCCGACATTACATCATCCAATAATAGTACCGGTGTCTCCGAGGTTTCACTTTTGAAAAGATCAATCTCTCCCAATTTCAGTGATAATACTGCTGTCCTTTGCTGTCCTTGCGAGCCGTATTGCCTTATATCACTGCCATTCAAGCTGATAATCAAGTCATCCCTTTGAATACCGTAGAGGGTTGTTCCCGCATTTAATTCCCTGTCTCTATTCTTTTTAAGCTTGTCCTTATAATACTCCCTTAATTGTTGGCCGCCGGCTTCCTCTTTTATTTTTATCGAAGGGCTGTATTCCATGTTTATAATTTCTTTTTTTCCCGTAATTAATTCGTGCCTCTTTTTAGCATAGCTATTAAGCTTTTTGACAAATAATGATCTCTCCTTCATAATCCTTATTCCTGATTCTACAAGTCCTTCATCCCAGATGCAAAGAGTATCCGCCAGTTTTTTATTCTCGCTTATTTTTTTTAAAAGATTATTCCTTTGCACCAGTATTCTCATATACTGCTGCAGCTCATAAAAGTAAGATCTTTTAATCTGGCTTAAGGTAACGTCAATAAACCTTCTTCTTTCCGAAGGACCTTCCTTGATAAGCATGAGGTCTTCGGGTGAAAACATTACTACCCTCAGATTCCCCATTAGCTCCCCTAATTTCCTTACGGTAATACCATTTATCCTTATAATCTTTTTTACCCTTTTATTAGATATGATTTCCAGCTCAGGCGACGAAACTTCCTTTTCGTTTTGCAGTTTTACATAATATCCGCCTTTGCCATGCTTTATCATTTCATCATCTCTCGAAGTCCTGTGGGACCTTCCGCATGCACATAAAAAAAGGGATTCCAGTATATTTGTCTTGCCCTGGCCGTTATCACCATGGATTATATTTATGTTCTCTGAAAAATCAAACTCCTGGTTATCATAATTCCTGAAATTACGTAGAACAAGATTTGTTATATACAACTTTTTTTGTTTCCTCCGTTTTTTTATAAAACCCTGTATGCCTTTTCATCTATTTCAATCAAGTCACCTTTAAAAAGCTTTCTTCCCCTTCTATACTCAATATTTCCATTTACCTTGACACTTCCGTTTTCAATTGTTAATTTTGCATTTGAACCTATTGTTGAAAAACCACACCATTTCAAAAACTGGTCAAGCTTTATAAATTCAGTATTTATTTTAATATTATCCATATCCATACACCCTGTTTTTTTTTTACTTCTGCTATTTGCGTAACGGCACTACCAAGTATATATACTCATCTCCGTCAATCGGCTTTATTATACATGGACTTATATCACTGGTAAAGCATACTTCTATTTTTTCATCCTCAATTACCCTGAGGGCTTCTGCAAAATACCTGGGATTAAATTTTATTTCCAGTTCCTTTCCTTCCATATCAACTCTTAAACTCTCATTTACATTTCCCAGATTTGTGCTTGTATGTATGAGTATTTTATCGTTTTTAACATTTACGTTAAGGGGATATCTTTTTTCTTCGGTTGATATCAGCAGGGATGCCCTTTCTATGGAAGCCAGCATATTTGCTCTATCCACAATTACCCTTGTAGAAAACTCTTCCGGTATAAAGCTCCTGTATTTAAAGTATTCCCCCTGCAGAAGTCTTGATACAACCCTGCAATTGTCCATGTCAAACATTATCTGGTTGTTGCTGATATATATATTCATTTTTTCTTCCACAGGATGCAGGATTTTTCCAATTTCATTAAGTGTTTTTCCTGGTATGACAATACTCGCCTCAAGATTTTCTCCGTCATTTGATTTTTTCCTCAATGCAACCCTGTAGCTGTCACATGAAACAAAAGTTATCTGGTTGTCATAAGACTCAAAAAGCGTTCCGGTGAGAATGGGCCTGTTTGTATCGGGGCTTACTGCAAAAATAGTTTGCCTTATCATATCTTTGACTGTTTTTTGCATTAGAGTAACTTTAATATCCTTTTCAATTTCAGGTATTGATGGGAACCCGTCTGTTCCCAATCCTTTTATTTCGAAATGTGAATTTTCACAATCTATAATTATGTTGTTGTCTTCCTCAACCTCGAATGAAACTTCCGAATCCGGCAGCCTCCTTACAATTTCTCCAAAGATTCTTGAGTTTATTACTATAGAGCCCTTTTCAATTATGTCCGATTCCACATAGCATTCAATACCTATTTCCAGGTCATTTCCCATTAATTTTAAGTTTTCCCCGCATTCTACAAGTATGCCTTCCAGAACAGGCAGCGTAGATTTTGCAGACACAGCCTTTTGTACAATATTTATACCTTCCGCCAGATTATCCCTTGAACAAATAAATTTCATTTTTTTATGCCCTCCCGCATATAATAATAGTTTATAAATAATTTAGCAGTAATAGTAATAAGTTCTGTTAATAATGTTGATAACATCCTCTAACTTAATCATAATGCTTGTCCTTCATACTGCATAATTTGTTGATAAGATGTATTTTAAAATTTATGTTATATACAGCCTGAATTTGTTTTTCTATTATCCACTTAAAACTTTCAACATGTCAACATTTTTTGTGGATAACTAAATAATTAATTTGAAAATTATACATCAACCTTTGACTTTTAAGCACCTATCTATTTTCTGATATTCCTCATCAATTCCTCAAGCGCCCTTCTTGTCTCAGCATTATTTTGCCTTTCTTCACTTATTTTATCACATGCATGAATCACTGTTGTATGGTCACGGCCTCCGAATATATATCCTATTTTCGGCAGTGATAATTCTGTTAGTTCCCTGCATAAATACATTGCAATTTGCCTGGGATAGGATATGTCCCGGCTTCTTTTTTTCGATTTAAAGTCTTCAGGCTTTATATCAAAATATCTTGAAACCGCATCTATTATATTTTTACTGTTGACAATTTTAGCCTTGTTTGCAGTAAGGATATCCTTTAACGCAACAGAGGCAAGATCAACATTGATTAAATCCTCCGTAAGGGAAGAAAAGGCTACAACCCTGTTTAAAGCCCCTTCCAGTTCTCTTATGTTTGAGGCAATTTTATCTGCAATAAAAACCATGACCTCATTTGGTATGGTAATATTTTCTATTTGAGCTTTTTTTCTCAGTATAGCAATCCTTGTTTCCAAATCAGGAGGCTGCATATCGGCAATCAATCCCCATTCAAATCTTGAACGCAGCCTTTCTTCCAGGGTTATAATGTCTTTTGGGGGCTTGTCACATGATACTATAATTTGCTTGTCTGCTTCATATAAAGCGTTGAAGGTGTGGAAAAATTCTTCCTGTGTTCTTTCCTTCCCGCCTATAAACTGGATGTCATCAATTAAAAGTATATCTATATTTCTGTATTTTGTTCTGAACTCCTCATTGGTATCATCCTTTATTGCATTAATGAGCTCATTTGTAAATCTTTCTGAAGAGACATATAATACTTTCAATGAAGAATTCTGTTTAACTATGAAATGTCCTATTGCATGCATCAGATGGGTTTTTCCCAGTCCCACTCCTCCGTATATAAAAAGAGGGTTATAGGCCTTGGCTGGAGATTCGGCAACTGCCAGGGCCGCAGCATGTGCGAAACGGTTACTGTTACCTATAACGAAGGTATCAAATGTATATTTTGGATTCAGTATTGAGGAAAAGCTGTCTTCGGCTTCACTTGGTTCTTCTGTCGGTTCGTCGTCGGAGGGGACGATGAATTTTATCTCGTATTCCCTGTGTGTAACCTGCATCAAAGCATTTTTTAACAGTGAAATATATCTGGATTCCAAAATACCCTTATTAAATTCTGCCGGTACCCTAAATGAGAATATGTTATTTCTTATAACTAAAGGTTTGATTGTTTTTATCCATGTGTTGTAACTTATCTCGGTTAATTCTACTTCAAGTAAATTCAAGGCTTTGTTCCAAATAGTGTCTAATTGACCGTTCATCTATAATCCCCCAAGCGTGCTTATTATTACTTTTTTGTAATTTAATGTATAATATATTTGAGTCAGCATAGACTAATATATCAAAAATTTATGTGATAATCAATATTATACAACAAAGTTATCCACAAGTGAAAGTAAATATTTTTTTATGTGGTTTGAATGGCTAAATTATTGATAATGGCACAATTTGCTTAAGCAATTTGCGCCTTAATCAATTTCAAGTAAGGAGCATACTAAATGTTGTATATGCTTATTATTCATACTACTAAATTTAGTATGTTTCATTAAGAAAATCATAACAACGCAAATTGCTCGCTTGATTAAA
>JANQLN010000114.1 GCA_028280575.1 Clostridia bacterium | reverse complement strand
GTAGACGCTCATATTGTCTCTTGCATACTGCCAGCTCTCCGGAGCTGTGCTGAATTTATATACCATATCCGAAGGATAGCCGGCAGCCACACGAAGATTATTATCTTCATACCACATTTTCCCTTTTACATCAATTATTGCATTGGCTTTTCCGGAGTCGGTTAACAGTGACGGAGCAATGAACATTACAATAAAAAAAGTACACAACACAAAGGCAAATAATTTTTTCATACTATTTACACCTCTTTCCTTTTTTTTACTTGCTCGAAAAGTCAAATACCTTATGATGTCCCTAAGCTAGAAGAACAGAGAAGTAAAATATGACAAATAGCTTTTTCACCCCCTTATCTAATTCCGGTCATAATGCATCCCCGGTATTAATTTTTCTTCCCATTCCTTAAGCTTTTCCTCATGCCAGCTTAAAACTTCCTTATAATTGGGATTATTGTATAGATTGACTTTTTCCCAGGGGTCTTTTTCCAGGTCGAAAAGCATGCGTTCTGAATATTTCTCATAGGTATGCCCTGCTCCCTTGCCAAAGGATTCAAAAACGCCGTCTTCTTTCCTGATAAACTGTAAATCGTCGTTGCCGGAGAATTTGTATTTCATAACATATTTATACCTCTCACTGATGATGATTCTTCCCGTTTTTTCATAATCTATATAAATATGGTCCCTCCATTCTCCAGGCTCCTTTCCTTCCAGCAAAGGCTTAAGACTCAGCCCTCTTGAATGGGGTGGCATTTCTACACCCGTATAATCACAAATTGTAGGAAATATATCCAGTAAATTTACAAAATGACTGTTGTTTATGAACCCTTTGCATATGCTTTTAGGATTCCAGAAGATTAAAGGTATTTTATTTGAGCCCTCATAAGGATGCCATTTTTCAATTCTGCCATGCCGGCCCAAACCGTCTCCATGGTCAGAGGTAAATATTACAAATGTATCATCATCCCTGTCTTCAACAGCATTTAATATTTTCTCCACATCAGAGTCTATTTTTTCTACCATCCGGCAATAATCATAAAGGTAATTCTGCCATTCATGTGCATTAAAATGCGGCGGCAGCGGTTTGACATGTTCCTTGTCCGGTTCAATGAAATCATAGTCCATATTGGGTGGGACAGGCGGCAAATGGTTTTCAATATCAAAAAAATCAGAGGAACGTTTTATGGTATCTTTGACACCAAAGTCATGTGCCCAGAAACAAATATCGTGGGGGTTTAGCAATCCTGAAACCAGGATAAAGGGCTTATCCTTATCGTAATTTCTTACAAAAGCAGATACGGTCTGGGACACTTTATAATCAAGGTTACTTCCGTTACTATGTTCACCTATGGGTAAGACGTTCATGCCCGGGATTTTTCTGGCGCCTTCTTTTTGGGGACAGTTCCATTTACCCCCTGCGTGCCATTTCCCGCAATAATGCATGGTATAATCGGAATGATCGCCAAACCATTCACCCATATTGGGAACATTGCGGTCAATGCCGATATTATTGCAGATTAC
This sequence comes from Clostridia bacterium, assembly GCA_028280575.1. Lineage (GTDB taxonomy): Bacteria > Bacillota > Clostridia > Acetivibrionales > STF1-152 > JANQLN01. Next base: position 46,778 of record JANQLN010000114.1, on the reverse strand, counting down.
ACCATGCTCTACAGGCATCCTGGAGGTAAATAAAGATGCTCTTGCAGGACAACAAACGGCACTGGGGGTATATGACCTGGTAAATGATACGCCTTCGTTAATCATTCTGTCAAGATTGGGAGTATCCACCCAATGGGCAAGGTAGGCTTCGTCCTTAAAATATTTTTTATATAGGGATATGCAATCCATGGACATCTGGTCAACAATGATAATTACGAAGTTTTTCATATAAATTTTTCCATCCTTTCGACAATTCATTTTCCCTGTTTATAAGAAATAAAATTTCAATCCCGCTGATGTAAAATAAAACCCTGCCGTCAAAACCCAGGCCGTATACAGCAGGTATGACGGATTGACCGGTGTGTACATAGCTCCTTATATCCATATTTTTATTTATAGAAGGAAGGTTAAGCTCAATATAAGGTTTCAGCATATTATCCTTTTTTATAACATTTAATTCGTCGATTATTGAAAATGAAAATGCCCCATCCATTTTTTCCCCATTTGTCTGAATAGCATCAAACAAATTGTATCGAAAGGTATAATTTCCTTTTAATGGTTTTGACCTGTCCTTACCATTTATTGTTTCATATAATGTCCCTCTGTCAACAAAGCATTCTCCTTGCTGGCAAGTGTAAGGATACGCCTCTTCATCCCATTGCTTTGCAAGCTTGGTTTCAAATGTCCATTTTACCGGGGTACATAAAAAATCATTCAAGCATTCCAAATTCATTTGCAAAAAACAATGATAACCATCGTTTCCAAAACGGCACAAGCGTATCTTTAGGCCATGCCTTTCATTATCCAAGGGATATTTTATCATTTTCATGTACCCTTTTAAATCCGGTCTGCTATGGGGGCAGGCGAAAATCATATATTCATTTTCCCATTGCACTTTTGATTTTAACGGCTGACCGGTAATTTTATAATCCAGCAGCCCATAAAACCTTTTGCTTATATGATCCGCCATTTCCTGCCTTGCTGCCTTACCCATCATTATCATCACCTTATCCGTAATATATGTCACCTATTGCCTGCAGCTTTATTAAATACATCGGTAAAAATTTTCATATATTTTGTTTCCCAGGCTTGCTTAAATTCATCCAGCGCTTTCTTATAGGCTTCTAAATCACCCTCAATAATATATGAATCCCGTTTTTGCCTTATGGTTTTATATTCTTCCTCCATACTGGTCCTGAGGCTGTCATCCTCAATTCGGACGCGATAGTTATAAAACGGATTTTTTACTTTTTTATCATCCGGCCAGTTGACATAGGTTTTATATATTGTATCATGGTACTCCTGGGTTCTTATTTGTGCTACGGTTGAATCAGGACTGATTTTTTCCTGCATCCGTTTTCCAAAATCAGTATCCAGGTTTAAAATGCCAACCAACCCTCTGCCCAAAAATCTGGTCTTTCTTCCATTTACAGTATCAATCAGCTCAGTGGTCATATTTTCGTAGTCATTATGGCGATGAACACCATTTATACCATATGCGGCAGTATAATAATTTTCATAATCGCTGCATATCCAGTCAAAATATTTGATGGTGCCCTCGAAATTTTTGGTATTGGGTGTGAAACAAACTGTGGTTGCGACAGGACTTATCTTTGGCTTTTTTCCCAACCATGGAATGATTTCAAGTCTTTCATCCGGGTCAATAGCCAGCATGGCTTCATATGTTTGTCCTGACCAGCCAAGATTATTCTCAACCCAGGAAGCAACTTTACCCGTTTTTATAAGCTGCAGCATGGTTTGTGCATTCATTGTAACATAATCACCCGGAAGATATTCTTTTTCCACCCAGCTGCGTATTTTCATGGTCATTTCCAAATTGGCGGGTGTTACAATTTCCGGCATAACATTCCCGGCTTCATCTATATATAAAGGTTTTCTAAACTCATGTGAACCTTTATACCCTTCAATCGTCCCGCCAAAGGTCATTATAAGGAATTCTGTTTGGAAGGAGGTCATTGCAATATATCCCATTTCCTTAAATTTTGCAAGCATTGCTTCTACTTCTTCAATATTTGAAGGCTTATTTTCAATACCTGCCTCATCCAACAATTTGCTTCTTACAGCAAAGCCGCCGTTAAGAGCCCACTGGGGCCTTGAACATGTTATGGCCATAATATTGCCGTCAATGGTAACATTATCCCAGGCATAACCGGGTATCAGTTTTTTTATGTTTTGCCCGTATTTATCCAGGTACTCGTCCATAGGCTGCATGAAACCTGGGGTGTCATTCCAATACTGTCCGATAATATCAAGCCGTTCACCGGAAGCTATTTTAATATTAATCTCCTGCTTTCTTTGCGATTTTGTAAAATAGACAACCTCCAGGTCAACTTTTGCATTTCTGTCGGCTAATAGCATGGCGTTGATTTCCTCTTCCACCAAATCATTGTCTTCGGGTGTTTCATGCTGGGTTCCTCCCTGGGCAACGCCTATTCTAATCAGGCCATAATCCTCTATTTCCTTTTTTTCCTCTTCCTTGCTTTCCTCTCCCTGTTTTTCCTCTCCGGCTGCAGTTGTAGTGGCGGCTGTTTCACTTTCATCTTTTTGACAGCCCATCAACATTGAAGGAATCAATGCCATCAATAAAACTGCAATGAACACTTTTGCTCTTTTCATATTTTTTCCACTCCTTTTTATTTTATATCCAAAGGCCTGAAACCAAGACCTTCTTAAGCTACATGCTATCCCTTGACGGCTCCTATTATTATGCCTTTTGCAAAATACTTTTGTAAAAACGGGTACACAAGCATAATGGGTACCGTGGTCACCATTAGAGTAGCATATTTAAGGGACTCTGCCGGTACACTTGCCATGTCTTCAATACTGACAATGTCCTCCGGTGTCTGTGTACGCAATGAATTTTGCAGCATTAACATTAAAATAGTGGGCAACGGCCATTTACTTTTATCCGGTATGAAAAATACGGCATTGAGCCAGTTATTCCAGTAAAATACCATGGTAAACAATCCAATGGTGGCGATCGCCGGGAGGGAAAGGGGAAAAATCATTTTAAAAAGGATTTTAAACCGTCCCGCGCCATCTATTAATGCAGATTCTTCAATCTCTCCAGGGATTTCAGCAAAGAAATTCCGCAGAAGAATCATATGGTATGGGCTGACCAATCCTACTACAATAATTACCCATAAAGTGTTTAAAAGATTTATTCTTTTAAGGAGTAAAAAAGTCGGAATCAGCCCCCCGTTAAACAGCATTGTAAAATATATGAGAAAACCGATTACTTTTCCGTAACGGAGCTTTTTTGATAAAGGGTATGCCAGCATGGATGTTATGAGGACATGGAAGAAGGTTCCTGTCAAAGTGATAAACAGTGAATTTTTGAAAGCCGTTATAATCCTGTTTTCATTAAAAACTGTTTTATAGGCCTCAAGAGTTATGGATTGAGGAATAAACAGCATGCCGCCATGCTTTACAAGGTCCGTCTCCTTTGTAAAGGATGACAATATGACCATGTAAAAAGGCACTACTATTGTCACGGCAAGGAGTATCAGTAACATATTTATGATAATATAGCTCACCCGTAATTTCCTTTGATTAGTTATCAAGGTATATCTCCCTTTCAGGTTTTTTGCGCAGCTGCATATTACCAGGCTCCACGGTAATTAAAATATTTCTTCGCTATCCTGTTTGCATTTATTACAAGTATCAATCCTACAATTGATTTGAATATTCCCACGGCTGTTGCATAACTGTATCTTGCTTCAACCAATCCCACCCTGAAAACATATGTCTCAAACACTTCACCCACATCAGTCATATATACTGCGTCCGGCCCTCCCATAAACATAAGCACCTGTTGGAAGTCTTCATTGAGGATTCTGCCCAGGGCCAAAATAAACAAAATGGCAAATACCGGTAGTACCGACGGGATTGTTATATGGCATGTCTTTTGCCAGCGGTTGGCCCCGTCAATACTTGCAGATTCATACAAATTTGTTGGTATGCTATTAATTGATGCCAAATAAATAATGCTTCCCCATCCTATATTTTTCCATATATGAGATGCTAAAAGCGTTTGCCAAAAAAAGCTCTTATTTGTGAGGATATCTATCTTGTCAAGTCCTAAATGAACAAGTATGTTATTCACTGCACCATATGTTTGATTAAACATGGCAAAAAATAATCCGTAAATAATAACCCATGACAGGAAATGAGGCAAATATGTAATGGTTTGTATAACCCGTTTGGTTGCTTTTTGCGTTATTTCATTCAGCATCAATGCAAGGATTAAGGGAAACGGCGACCCGATTAAGAGTTTTAATCCGGTTATTCCAAGTGTATTTCTTAAAATCCTTGTAAATGAAGGACTCTGAATAAAACTCCTGAAATTCTCCAATCCCAGCCATTGATTGTCAAACAGGTTTGTCAGCCACACTTTATAGTCAAAAAATGCAATAGATATCCCCCACATGGGCAAATATCTGATAATGATAAAATACAGGATACCTGGAACCATAAGTAAATACAGCGAACCATGTTTTTTCATTTCCTTAATAAATTTGTTTTGCCTGTTTTTATTCACAGCAGCGCAATACCCACTTGTTTTTTTCAAATATTTGACCTCTTTCTTTTCATCATTTATACTAATCTTACCATAATATAATCAAAAATAAAGAGATGGATTTTAGCTCTTTATGATGATTTTTTTATTTTCTTTAGAAAAATTTGTTAATGTATAATCAAAAAAACGCCAGACAAATAGCTACCCTGCAATGGATGCCCTTTATGGGATAAAGTCTTCAAAAATGAACATGTCATATAATTCTTTTGCGTTTTGCAGCTCATGTTTGCTTTTTATGGTCCATGCGGCAGTATTGGCACCAAACAGCTTTTTGCATATCAAAAAGCTTATATTCTTTCTGTTCTGGTATTTATATGCTATGAACTGCGGCCTGGACATGAAGTTTGTCAGCAAATTTGAAATGGCAAAAGCAGTTGGAAACGAAAGGTCATTGGGCTCTTTTAACAAAGCTGATGAGAGCTGCCCCCGGATGATTTGGGGCCTGTTTATCCTGAACCACTTTACTATCCGGGGATCAAAAGATTCTATACAGAACAAGCCATTGTATTCCATAAGCAGGCTTGAAGCACTTAAGCAGAGTTTTTTCAATTTCCTGCATGACTTTAATTCAATAATAAGGGGCACCTTGCCGGAGACCGTTTTCAGCACATCAGCCAGCAGGGGAATATGCTGGTCGGTACCGAAAAGCTTGCAGCCTCTTAACTCATCGTATGTCAATTCAGATACTTTTTTGTCTATATTACATGCACGCTTTAGTGTATCATCATGAAACACTATTACCTGATGATCTTTTGAGAGGTGGATGTCAAGCTCAATTCCATACTGACCTGCAACAGCTTTTTCAAAAGCGGGCATTGTATTTTCCGCTATTCCTTCTTCCAGTTTATGAAGTCCCCTATGGGCATAAAACCATCTGCAAAAAGCATTCATTTTACAGCTTTTGGAAGGAGCAATCAAATATATATATGTAGAAATCAGCAAAAATATGGCAGCTGCTGCAATTGTGAATATTATCATGACGTTTACCTCCGCTTATCTTAAGCATCACCGGACACAAAAGCCTCTATTTTGGATGCCGTAGTTTGTGGCTTGTTGTCTCCGTGCTTTACCAGAAGCATTGTTGCAAATGCTGCTGCAACAAAAAAAGTTCCATAGGGAAAAAGGGTCCAATAGCCGACATACTGCAAAAGGGCTCCTGAAAAAACAGGAGTGATAATTTGTGCCGACATGGAAGATGTGTAGTAAATGCCTGTGTATTTGCCAACATCAGAGCCTTTGCATATTTCAACCACCATAGGATATGAATTTACGTTTATTGATGCCCAGCCAATGCCTGCCAGGGCAAAGAAGAATAAAAGTACGGCGCTGAAGCTTTTGAAAAAGGCAGCACAGCCAAAAGCAAGTGCAAGCATGGCAATTCCAAAAAGTATGGTTTTTTTACGTCCCACCTTTGAGGCAATAATACCAACGGGAATGTATGACAGGATTGCAGCTACCTGTGCCGCAATCAATGTATATGCAAACAGGCCTCCCTCAAGTCCCCAGTAGGTTTGTGCATATTTGGAAAAAGCAGTGGTTATGGCATTATAGCCCATAAACCATAAGAATACCGAGAACAATAAAAAGAAAAAACTCTTTTTGGCCTCACGCTTCATTTTTCCTGCTTGTGTGTCTTCTTTTTCTTCGGGCGGCTCATTTTCTGGCTGGTGTATTATCTTTTTTTCCTTTATGGCAAGCATTAAGACTATCACTGCTGCAATCATTATTACTGCAATAGATAAAAATACACTAAAATAACCAGGATTTTTTCCTGCAGGTACCAAAAGTGCAACAAAGCCCAGGGTTATTATACCCCCAACGGCTCCCATAAGGTTTATGACGGCATTGGCCTTTGAACGAAGAGGTTTTGGAGTAATATCAGGCATTAAAGCTACTGCAGGCGACCTGTATGTACTAATTGAAAATAATACAACACCCAGGGCAATAAGGAAAAGGACCAATGAACCGATGCTGTCGGCATAGGGAATAAGCAGCATTCCGGCTGCAGCTGCCAGGGTACCGAAAAGTATATAAGGTGTTCTTTTTCCAAGCCTTGTATTCGTCTTATCCGAAAGCATGCCGAAAAATGGCAGCATGAAAAGGGCCAATACATTATCGGCAGCCATTAATGCACCTGATACAGTGTCACTTATGTTGAAGGTATTTTTGAGAATAAGTGGTATTATGTTATCGTACAACTGCCAGAATGAGCAGATAGACATAAATGCAAGCCCTACAAAAAAAGTCTGTTTGTAATTCAGTTTCATATAATACCCCCCGAGGTCACCAAAAAGTTATATAATTACTATACTACAGCGAAAAAACCTTTGAAAATCTGATTTAAAACATTCATAATAAAATTTTTCGCTGTAGTACTAATTTTAACATGATTTTATTAAAAATAATATAATTATATGTTAATATATCTTTATTTAGAGCATACATATAATTAGTATACTTTATATTGACAGTAAATAAATTTGATTTGATGCGTTATTCCAAAAAAAATGAAATAAGTATATCGATACGCTTCATATATTACTGCAATCTATTTACAATTTCAAGTATGTGTATTATAATATTTCATATATTTTATTTTTTACTTTTTGGAGGTATCAATGAACGGTTTTGAAAAAAGACGTGAAAGAAAAAAAGAGTTCATTATGAATGCTGCACTGGAGCTGTTCAATAAGTTTGGCTTCGGCAAGGTAACTATTGCTGAAATAGCCAAAAAGGCTTCAGTTTCACAGGTTTCCATATATAACTTTTTCGAAAGCAAGGATAACTTGAAGCTTGAGATTATCAAAAGGATGATTGACCAGAATACGGACAAGCTGCTTGAAGTGGTCAAGGAACAAATGTCTATCGGGGATAAGCTTGAAAAGTTCCTTTCATTGAAAATTGATTTTATCAGGAATGGAAACCTTGCTTTTTTTTCTGAATCGGTAGAGAATGATTCATATATAAAAAGCCTTGTTTTTGAATTTTCTGAAAAAGTCAGGGGAATCCTTAAGGAAATAATCAAGGAAGGACAAAGAATTGCTTATTTCAGGCGGGATATATCCATGGATTCCATACTTTTGTATATAGAAATGTACCAAAACTCCATCATCAGTAATGAAAAGCTCATGAAGGATTCTCAGGTAAATCCAAGGATTGCAGAAGAAATGTACATGCTTTTCTGGGATGGATTGAGGGAGAGATGATCGTTTGAAGACTGTATAATAGGGGTATTAAGAATAAAAGTATGAATGGCCGGTAATATTGACGGTCATTCATACTTTTTATGATTTACCCTATATTCCTAAAATATCCATGGCGCAATCACGGATTTGCACCATCCTCTCAGTAATGGCCTCATCCACAAAATTTATAGTCAGTGTCAGTTTTCCGCCTGCTGTTATGACTCCAAGAGCTAAAGGGAAATATTCACTGGTGGAAGGAGCAAAAAACATTTTGTCTACCTTCAGGTTTCCAAAGGTATCAGGGATGTTCACTTTGCCAAGGTTTGTCATAACAAGCCCCGGTATTGACGCGGAGAATTTTTTCCCAAAACTGACAGCCATATTGTTCTTTTTAGAAGCAAAGGAAGAAAGCTTCTCATATTTGCTGAATGATTTCGGCACATCCCCTGCAAGAATACCGAAGCCCAGCATTGCATCCATCAGTGTATGGTCCATGCTTTCCAGGTCGATAAATGTTTCAAACAGGTTTTTCGATTCCATGTCATTTTTGATCCTTTGATGAAACCTTTTTGTGTTTTGCCAGAATCCCTTCTTATTGTTATAGTCGAACTTTAGCATCATACTCCCAACATAAAGACATAAGACATCACCAACCGGGTTTTTCATTCTGTTCCTTAAATCAACCGGTATTGCCACATTACGCTTCTGACCTTTAAATGGTCCGGCTATTTTGCCATGCGCAGCAAGAAAAGCGGTGCATAGAGCTGAGTTGACAGTAATCAGCTTTTGCCTGCATCTTGTCACAAGATTTTTGGTCTGGCCTTCAGAAAGCTCCATAAAAACAATCCTGTAATTGTGTTTTTGCCAATAAGCCTTATGGATATTTTCAAAGTCTTCCTGGTCAAATGAGGTCATGTTTTTTCTCCACTTGGCATTCATTTTTTTTATGAAAAAGTTTTTCATGGACCTTTTAAAGCCGCCTCGTACATATGATGCCAGATCACCGGGAGAAAGAAGAGGAGGAAGAGGCAGCGGAGTTATTTCAAGGTCAGGGTCTGCGGTATGGGATAATATATCTCTAATGAGATATGAAAGACCTGTACCGTCACAGATTGAATGCTGGCAAAATACTAAAAAATCGGAAATTTCAGGAGATTTTATGAGAGTAAACCGGATTAACGGACCCTTAAAAATATCAAAAGGCTTATGATGCTCTGCCATCAACTCTTTAAGCCAGTGGTAATCAGATTCGCGCTGTACTACCCGCAAAGGAATCTCCGGGACATTATCCCCGCTGAACCAGGCCTCTCCGGTTTCATTGTAAACGGCTCTTGATGATAACAGCTGATGCCTGCCTTTCAGCCTGTTGATTGCATTTTTCAGCCTGTCCTCCGAAATATTTCCTTCTATTCTTGCCGAAATTGCAACATTTGCCACCGGACTCCACAAAAATTTCCGCTCATTACCCAAAAGATTTCTTATTTTGCTCGGATTATAGGTTTTTACCTGTGCCATTTCAAAGACCTCCTTACGTTATTTTAAATATAATATATCTTTTCAGATATTGATCTGTAAAAAATATAAAATAAATAAAATAAAATAATTTAATAATTATATAATATCACAGGAAAAACAAAAAATCAATAATATGAAATAAAAATATTAATAAATTACATAAATATTCATGTTGAGCAAATTGCGTTGTATGAAACGACTTTAATTCTTTTTTCTGTTGTATAATTGGAGGTATTTGTATAAAAAAAGGCATAAAAAAACCAACTATTTCCAGTTGGTTAAGCTTTTTTATAATGTAGTATGCCCGGCACACATCTGTTTCACGTCTGTAACTATAATATAACCTCAAAATGGTAATTTGTCAAGAGAAATTTTAAAATAATGAGAGAAAAACATATCTGTAAACAGGTTATCTTTAAATAGTAACCAGGCATCCGATTTGATGCTATTGGCAGTTTTATTTTTTTATTTTATTAGTGTAAAATATATTGCCCTTAAAAAATTGCAAAAATTAAAAGCTGGGAGGTCAATTATGATAACTGTGGAAGGCTTATACAAAACATTCAAGGTTTCAAAGCGTTCACCGGGCCTTATATCGGCAGCCAGGTCGCTGTTTTTCCGGGAATATATTGAAATTGAAGCTCTCAAGGATGTTTCATTCAAAATTGATGAAGGTGAAATTATCGGCTATATCGGGCCTAACGGAGCAGGGAAATCTACAACTATCAAAGTAATGAGCGGTATTTTGCTGCCTGACCGGGGCAGCTGCAGCATAATGAACCGGACACCATGGGAGGAAAGGGTTGAGCATGTCAAAAATATAGGTGTGGTTTTTGGCCAAAGGTCTCAGCTGTGGTGGGATGTTCCTGTAATTGATTCCTTTGAGTTATTACGTGATATTTACAAAATACCCGGAATTGAGTACAGGAAAAATATTGCCATGCTCACCGATACACTTGATCTTGGCTCATTTATAAACAATCCTGTCCGCCAGCTGAGCCTAGGACAAAGGATGAGATGCGAAATTGCAGCATCACTTTTGCACAATCCCAAAATACTATTTTTGGATGAGCCCACAATCGGACTTGATGCAGTTTCCAAGATTGCAGTGCGCAAGTTCATAAAAAGAATCAATGCAGAAAAAAAGGTTACTGTAATTCTCACAACCCATGACATGAATGACATAGAAGCTTTAGCGGACAGGATTTTGCTGATTGGCAGGGGGAGAATTTTATATGATGGTGATATTTCCGGTTTGAGAAACAGGTTTGGAACAAACAAGACCGTAACCATAGACTATGATGAGAGCAGCCGGAAGCCTCAGATTGAAGGAACTGATTTACTGTCATGGTCGCCTGAGAGGGCAGTCTTATTTGTGGATACACAAAAAACCAGTGTTTCCAGGGTTATAACTGCACTTACAAACCAGTATGAGCTATTGGATGTTACTGTGGAAAACCCTCCTGTGGACGAGATTATTGCAAAATTATACAAGGAGTATGAGATATGAGAGCATATGTTTCAATATTCAGAATGCGCCTTTTAAATGGACTGCAGTACAGGATTGCCGCCCTGGCTGGAGTGGCAACCCAGTTTTTCTGGGGATTCATACTTATAATGGTATATGAAGCTTTTTACCTCAATGCAGGAAAAGCGCAGCCTATATCAATGGAGCAGCTTGTCAGCTATATCTGGCTTCAGCAGGCTTTTCTTGTTTTTGTCATATTATGGTACAGGGATGGTGAAATATTTTCACTGATAACAGGTGGAAATATTTCATATGAATTATGCAGGCCATGCACCCTTTACGGCTTCTGGTATGCAAAGCTTATAGCGCAAAGATTGTCAGGGGCACTGCTTCGCTGCTCTCCCATACTCCTGGTAGCATTCATATTGCCTCAATCATACCGTATGTCATTTCCTCCCGGTCCTGATGCCTTCATACTTTTTGTTATAACACTTTTGTTGGGTCTCTTGGTATTGGTCGCAATATCCATGTTCATATATATATCTGTTTTCATAACAATGTCTCCGGCTGGCTCTTTACTAATATTTGGTGTGTTTGGTGAATTTTTTGCAGGTAAGGTCATACCGGTTCCCTTAATGCCTTCATGGCTTAAAAGAATAGCATATTTACTGCCTTTCCGTTTGGCCTCCGATCTGCCATTCAGGGTATACAGCGGCAATATATCCGGGAATGAGGCATTGGCAGGCATTGTGACACAGGTTGCCTGGCTGGTTGTGCTGGTAATTTTGGGAAAAATCGCACTTGATAAGGTGTTAAAACGTGTTGTAGTCCAGGGAGGTTGAATTTTATGAAGCTTTATTTTAAATATCTTTCCATCTTAATTAAATCACAGATGCAGTACAGTACTTCTTTCATCCTGCTTTCATGTGGACAGTTTTTAGTACCATTTTCTGTATTTGCTGCATTGTATTTTCTCTTTGAGCGTTTTGGAATGCTTAAAGAATGGGACTTTTATGAAGTGGCCCTTTGTTTTTCCATCATGCATATGTCCTTTTCGATAAGTGAATGCTGTGCAAGAGGCTTTGACAGTTTCTCAAGTCTCGTGGTAAGGGGAGAGTTTGACAGGGTATTGGTACGTCCAAGAAGTACTTTTCTGCAGGTCCTTGGCTCAAAATTTGAGTTTACCCGGATAGGGAGGCTCTTGCAGAGCGTGATTGTGCTTTCAATTGCCGTATTGAATCTCTCCGTAGAATGGCATGTATTTAAGGTATTGACGATAATTTTGATGACAGTCAGCGGCATATTCATATTCACAGGTATATTTGTCCTGGCTGCAACCCTTTGCTTTTGGACCATCCAGGGGATTGAGGTTGCAAATATATTTACAGACGGCGGCAGGGAAATGTCCCAGTACCCTTTGAACATTTATAAAAAATGGGTTACAAGATTTTTCACTTTCATTATTCCGTTTGGTTGTGTCAATTACCTGCCTTTGATGTACATACTGGACAAAAAAGAGGGCAGCAGCGTTTTGTACATGTTATCTCCGCTTTACGGAATGCTGTTTATTATTCCGTGTATTTTTGTATGGAGGTTCGGGGTGAAGCATTACAGGTCAACAGGATCTTGAGGCTGTTCAGCATGAATTCCGAAAACCGAACGAAAAACCGAACGAAATATTGACAAAAACCGTACGATGGCATATAATTGTATATGGGGGTGTATTTCATGGGCAAATATCGGGAAGGATTGGTTATTTCGGCTACGGAGCTGAAAATGAATCTGGGTAAATACCTTGATATGACTTCGGACAAAAAGGAGGTTGTCATAACCAAGAACAATAAAAAGATTTCAAGGCTGACGCCTTATATTACTGAAATTGAAGCTTATTTTACAGTAAAGGAAAATGCACATGACTATGTATACGGTGGGAAAAAAGTATCCTATAGTGAATTTATGCAGATTTATGAGAACACTACTCAAAGGATGGAATTCATAAATGGTGAGATACACTTGCTTTCATCACCGTCAAGCTTCCACCAGGATATATTGGGATACCTGTATATACTTTTCAACAGTTATTTAAAGGGCAAAGCATGTAAAGCATATGTGGCACCATTTGGTGTTCACTTCTACAAAAAAGATTTATCAGAGCCTGATGTTATGCAGCCGGATATTACAGTAGCTTGTGATTATAAAACCACAATAGACGAAAATGGGAAATATATGGGTACACCGGCACTGGTTGCGGAAATACTTTCACCCGGCACAAGAAGCAAGGATATGGTTGACAAGCTTAATACATATATGCTCTCCGGTGTCAGGGAATACTGGATTATAGATATCAAGAATAAGAGCGTATATATATATAGCTTTACAGATTATTCCGTCGAAATTATGAAATCCTTTAATGTGGGTGAAACTGCTTTATCCTTTTATTTTGAGGGATTAAAATGTGAAACAAAAGAATTGTTTGAATTAATATGAGATACAGATGTAAAGTATTATTAAAAGAGATATACCTGTCTTAAGGAAGAGCGATAGTGGCTCATTCGGTAATGGGGAAAATATGCTGCAATTTACTACGAATTATTAGCTTTCCTGTATGTGAATTTTCCTAAAAGCTCTCGGACTTTGTCCCAGTGTCTTTGCAAATAGGCGGGAGAAATAGTGAGGATCACCAATACCAACTTGTCCGGCTATTTGCCGTATTGATAAATCCGTACCGGCAAGAAGCTCTTTAGCCAATTCCAGCCGGTATTTCACAAGGTATGAATTGTATGTTTGTCCGGTTTCAGACCGGAAAAGAGTATTAAACCAACTGGTACTTAAATTTACATGACCAGCTGTCATTTCCAGACTGATTGACTTGCTGTAATTTTTATGGATAAACTCCAATGCCTCCTTTATTTCATTACGCATTGAGCCCTTAAAGCATTTAAGGAATTTGTAAAGATATTCGGAGGTTTTCTTGACAGCTGAATTTACCTCTTCCATGTGTCCGGCTGATTCAACCTGTTCCATGAGCCATTGATTCACCGGAACAAAAACCCCGTTAACCCCTGGAATTGTTATATCGGCAGGGATACAGGCTGCCAGCAGCGAAGCCATAATTCTAATTTCATCTGCTTTTGGCCTGTATTTTGTATGAACCAGGTTAAACCATGAAAGCAGGCATTGAGCTGCCCCCTCACCATTATTTTTCATACATGCCGTATGCATTTTATCAATAATTTCCTGAAACTTATCCGCAGGCATATTTTTAAAATACCTGCCCGGTGATTCCTCGTCTATTATTAAAGTATTCCTGCCTGCATAAAACAATTCCTCACGGACAGGTATAATACAATCATATGCTTTGGGAAGCTTGTCTGCCCCGTTATGTACTCTTCCCAGTATTATTTTGGGCACCTGTTTTCCATCCGTAACCGAACCTTTCAAATCATATAAAAGTCTTTTGCAATATGCACATGATTTTTCATCAAAGCTTTTGAAATCCTTTGATTTGTTTTCATACAGCAATACAATCCATTCTTTTGGAGCCATATTCAAAACAATACAGCCAATATTACCTTCCCATTTTTCAATGGACAGCTTATGTGCTTCAAGCATTTGCATTTGAACAGTCTTGAATTCCAGTATGAATAGCCGGAAAAAGCTTAAGATAAAACCTGTTTCCTTCAATTGTCGGGCATTTTCATGAAATAATAGGTCAGAATCGGACAGCATCAAGTCATATAGAGTTTTCCTGATAACTTTATAATGAGTCTGAAGTTTTTTGAATATTACCTTTGCGGCTTTTTTTATTACCCGGACAAGTTCCTCTTCCTTCAGCATAACTTTAACAAGATAATCCTGTGCCCCAAGCCTCAGGGCCATCTGGACCTTGCTAAAGTCATCATAACAAGTAAGAAGTATGACCTCGGGAGGATTCATAAGCTTTCCCAGCTCTTCCAATAGCTGCAGACCATTCATAACCGGCATGACAATATCGGTTACCACAATATCAGGCTTGAGTGTGGAGACCATCCTGAGCGCCTCTTTACCGTTACCGGCCTCTCCTACTACCTTGAAGCCATGCTTCTCGAGTTTAAAAGATAAAATCCTTTTTCTTGCAAGCGGTTCATCATCCACTATTAATAGCTTTAAAAATTTATCCATAAAAAATTAACTCCCCAGCTTTTACCTGTCATATTAAACGGAAACCTTTATTATTATTTCAGTTCCGGCATCCAAAATGCTCTTTACTGTCAATCCGTATTCCTCACCATAATATAACTGTATTCGCTCGTGGACATTCACAAGGCCTATACCTGTTGAGCTTGAACTTCTGTATACCTTCTCGCCGCTCAAAACTTGGTTAAGAGCCTCCTCGGGAATACCCACTCCGTTATCCGAAACTTTTATTAATAAATCTTTTTTATCCTTCCAGGCTTCAATTTTCAAATAACCTTTTCTGCCTATCAACGGGTTAAGCCCATGGAAGATTGAATTTTCCACCAAAGGCTGCAGTATAAGCTTAAGTATTTTAACACCTGACAGCTCTCCGGGTTCCATTATATCAAACTCAAACCGGTTCCCATAACGTATTTTCTGGAGTGTAATATAATTTCTAATATAGTGGAATTCATCTTCGAGCGTACTCATCCGCCCTTCTTTATTCAAGCTATATTTCAAAAGGTTTATAAGCATTTCCATTGCATTATGAACATCCTGTTTGGAGCTGGCATCCACCATTATATCTATGGAATTAAGAGTGTTGTATAAAAAATGCGGATTTACCTGGGACATTAAAGCTTGAAAGTCCGATTCCCTTTTTTTTTCGTTTGCTTCATTCAGTTTTTGGAAAAGGTCTTTTATCAGCCCGGACATTCTGTTGAATTCACCTGCAACTCTTCCAAATTCGTCATTTCTTTTCATGCTTATCTTATAGTCAAAATTTCCGACACCCATTTGCCATATCGCCCTGCTCATCTGGACTAAAGGTTTTGTAAACCACCACAGGACAATCAGGTAAACAAAAAACAAGCCTGTTATTCCAAACAATAATACAATCAAAACACTGTTGTTTAAAGGTTTGAATTTGCTTTCAAGCTTCTGGACATTACCTATTGTTACTACTTTCCAATACGGGTGATAGGGCAGTGATGAAACAGAATAGTAAAAATCGTTTTGGTCAAGATAACCGATAGCCGACTCAAAGGACTGAAGATTATCTTCTGAAATGAACCTGTTATTACCCTCCAAATAGCTCTGGGGATTCAATGTGTCTGCAAGGGAATTGTCCCTGTCATACAGCAATGTCCTTATCTCATAATTTCCTCCGTATATTGCGGTATTGGATAAAAACTTATTAACATCGACTACAATTGCAATGGAACCGGCATATTGCTTATCCTTATAAACCGGCTTGACCACAATACTGGCAGCATTATAGGGATTCCCCTGGCTGATCAGGGAATAAAAATGATTTGACCAATATACTCCGAAGGATTTTTTTTGGCGGTTGTCCTCAATTATAGATTTCTCTTTTTCTGAAAAATAATCCCAATAGATTCTAGGGGACCCTACAGCTGTACCGTTTATATCAACAAAAGCAATACCCCGGATAAAATCGGTACGGTTTTTACTCAATATATCTATTATTTCCCTTATATCTGACTTATCCCTGACTGTTAAGATTCTTTGTTCCAGGTCAACGGCCAATATGTTGATTTGATCAATTGAGCCTTTTAGCGAATGTGTGATCTGTTCCGATACCTTTGAAAGAGTCTCCTGCTGAGTGCCCCGGAAGAAATCCGACAGGTATTTCCCTGATAAATTCACTATCAGCAATGAAAATGTAATACTTGGAATTATCAGCAGTATTACGAGCTTTGTCCGGGCATGCAATTTCATAAATGGAAAAGCCACTCCCCTTCGCACAATGGTAAAATAATAGATGACAGCAAACTGCCACCTATTATTTTATCATAATTATTACGGCATGGATACTCCCAGCTGTTCTGCCGCATTTTCAAGATACTCCTGTCCTCCTGCATCTTTCCATTCCTTGACATACTGGTCCCACTCATCAAAACTCCGTTTTCCCAATACAAATGCAATTTCATTTGTAAGGTTGAATTCACGCAATTTTGTTTCTATTACAGGGTCCGGATTAATCAGCATGCCATAGTTGGTATACCGCGGAAGACCGATTACATACATATTGTGCTTGCTGCCCAGTACACCTACAGGCTCGTCGTCATATACCTGCCATATCAGTGAATATCCTATAAACTGCCAATCCCAAAGACAATTATTTTTCTGCTCCGTATAGGCAGGATGTACATCTTTTTCTATATAGAAAACATTCGTCCCGTCAGAATTGAAGGTTACTTTGGAACCGTCCTGATATATTTCAGGTCCTCCCCCCTGGGAAACCGTCCAGTAGTTTTCATTTGGATACATGCATGTATCCAGAAAATGAGCTATTCTTTTAAGCTTGCCCATATCATCTTCCAGTTCCTTCTTAAAGATGTAAATACCGTCAGGTGCACTTCCAGGCTGAAGCTTGCCGCCTCTTCCGTCATTTGATACCAGAGGATCCATGGGCTCCCAGACCTGAATGCTTTCTGCATCCTTATTATGGGCATTATATGTTTCATCAATAAGGTTCCATCCGGGATAACGGAGCATTCCGACCTGGCCATTCATTGAATATGATTTGAAACGTTCCCAGTCTATAGTATACCAGTCCGGAGTCAATAGGTTATTACTGTAGAGCTTGTTTAGAAACTTTAGAAAATCCCTGGTTGAACCATTAAGTATGGGATGGTTTATTTTATTATCCACAACATGGATCCCTGTGTGTCCGTACATTGTTCTTAGTTCATTCAGCATACTGAATCCGTTACCGCTTCCGGCTCCTCCCATAAACCATGTATCGGCCTCGCCATTTCGGTTCGGGTCCTTTTGTACACATGCCGTTGCATATTCAAAAAGCTGATCCTCAGTTGCAGGCTTATCCATACCAAATGCTTCCAGCCAGTCTTTTCTTATAAACAATCCCCAGTTGTCCGCAAAGGTCGGATACCTTGGTATACCGATCATCTTACCGTCAACAGTGGCATAATCCCTGTATGATTTGGTAACATATTGGGCAAGCTGCGGCATGTATGGAAGTACCACTGAACCTTCAACCAGATTTCCCTGATCAAAAAGGGTTATTGCCACTTCCTTAAAGGGCATTTTAACTACATCCGGTGCATCTCCGGATGAATACCTTACAGCTACTGTATTTCGTAAATCCTCTGGTTTCAGGCTTGTAAATGTAACATCGGTGTTGAATTTTTCATCCATATATTTCTTTATAGGATCATCATCTATTGACTGGAATATAGCGCCTGACAGCATAATTTCAAAACTGTACTTTTTACTCAGGTCATCATATTTGTAAACATTCGGGTCTACCGCACTGGGAGCTAGGGGAAAAGCATCCGGAAATTCGGTAACCGGCCGGGGCTCTATTACATCATTTATATTATCTTTTCCTGTTGTTGAACTATTTTCCCCGTCCTTTGGAGTATCCGCCTGGTCGCTGTTACTTTTGCAGCCTGTCAGAATAAGGCCTGAGAATAAGCATAGTGCAATAAGCAAACAAACAGCCTTTTTAAAATTTATCATTACAATACCTCCTTGTTAATTGGCTTATATAGTGTTCTCACTTAAAAAAATTCAATCAATATATGTATTTAGAATATCATCCCCCTTCTATACAATAAATACTGAATTGTCTGCGCGCCAGACTTTTTGTATAGTTAACCCTTCACAGATCCCATGTAGATTCCATGAATAAAATATCTCTGCAAAAAAGGGTATAACATCAAGATGGGCAGTACGCCAACTACAACAGTTGCCATTTTTATGGATTCGCTTGCTACTCTCTCCGTGTCTTTTAGCAGGTAGTTCATCATGTCATTACCCATCCCTTCTACACTCATCATATTTCGCAGGACCATCTGGAGTGGGTAAAGATTTTTCCTGGTCAGGTATATTAGTGCATCAAACCAACTGTTCCAGTGGTTTACAACAGTAAACATTCCTATGGCTGCCAGGGCAGGACCTGACAATGGAGCAACAATATATATAAGCTGCTGGATTTCGCTTGCCCCGTCAAGCTTGACTGATTCTACCAGGCTTTCGGGGAGGTTCTCAATGAAAATCTTGATAACCAGTAAACCAAAACTGTCAATAAGGGGAGGTATGATCATGGCCCAAACCGTATTGATAAGTCCGAGCTGCTTCACTACATAATAGGAAGGGATCAATCCGCCGTTAAAAAGGATAGTTGCCAGTATCATAATAAGAAACTGTTTTCTGCCCGGCAGAGTTTTCCTGGAAAGAACAAAAGCACCTATGAGCATAATAAAAAGTGACAGCGCCGTACCAAAAATGCTTCTGAATAATGAAATCTCCAGCGCTTTCCAAATTGATGGAGAAGAGAGTATACGTTTATATGCTGTCAAAACGGGCATTTCAGGTATTATAACAAAGTAATCTCGTCTAATTAACTCAGGCTGGGATGTAAGTGACATTCCCAGTACGTATACAAGGGGAAAAATCATGGTTAAAGACAATATGGATACTATTGAAGTAATAATTATCTGATATAGCTTTTCCGAATCAACCTGTATTACTTTACGCATCTTTTTGCCTCCTACCATATACCATTGCCGGTATAACGTTTTGATAAGTAATTTGATACTATAACCACAATCATTCCTATAAATGACTGAAACAGGCCAACTGCAGTTCCAACCCCGTACCTCATACTGCCAAGGCCAATACGGTAAACCCATGTATCTATTACATCTGCAACATCATATACAGAGCTGTTGTAAAACATGAGAATCTGTTCACCACCGGCATACAATATGAAACCCAGGTTAATACATAAGACAAAGCTTACTACCGGCAGTATGCAGGGGAACGTAATATGAATGATTCTTTTTATCGGACCTGCACCATCTATTTTTGCTGCTTCATATTGTTGTTTATCTATTGCAGTTAATGCAGCCATGTATATAATTGTTCCCCAGCCTAGTCCCTTCCATAAATTGGACCCGATGAGTATGGGTCTGAACCACGCGGAACTGACCAGAAAGTCCACCTTCTGCATACCTGCCATCTCAAGGATATTATTAATGAATCCGGATCCTGTTGAGAAAAATGCAAAAACCAGACCATAAATAATAACCCATGAAAAAAAATGAGGTATATACATCACTGTCTGGCACCATTTTCTAAACCTGACCAGTACCATATCATGAAACATGATAGCTAAAAATATGGGAGGTAAAAAACCTATAACCAGGCGAAGGATACTAATTTCAAAAGTATTTTTTATAACCCTTAAAAGCTCTGCGTCCGTAAAAACAATGCGAAAGTTTTCAAGTCCTACCCATTCACTGCTGAAAACGCCTGAACCTATCTTCAAATCCTTGAAGGCCGCTATCCACGCCAGAAAAATCGGCCAGTATCTTACCAGAACATAATATGCTATGACGGGTGCAAAAAGCAAATAAAGTATACCGTGCTGCTTTATTTTTCCCCAGAAACGAACACCTCTTTTCATTTTTTCAGTCCAGGCATTTGAGCTTTGCAATACTGTATTATACATATTCTTGTTCATTATAAAACCCCGTAAAATAACCTCTTTATTGATTATAATTATACATTATGCATAAGTTCAAGTACATGGATAATACAACTGAAAAAGTGTACTTTTTGCCAGTTCAGTTGTTTTTATCAAGATATTTTCACTACACTTTTAAAAAAAATAGCCTTGACGGCAGAAATGAGATAGGCAATGGTCATATTGTTTTAAGCAAAATCAATCTGATGACGGGAGCATACGCCTCCAATTTAGCTGACCGGAATTCTGGAGGCAGATATGGATTTACAGGAAGCAATAACCTATTTGGAGCAACTTCAGAAGCAAAATCAATATATGGGGATTTATTATTTCCTGTTTCACTTCTTTACAGCCTTGCAGATGGATCTCCCCTACCTTTTCATGCAGCTTCCAAGCCACACACAGGTAATATAGTATTATATTCATGAGTTAATTGCTGATTTGAAAGATTGCAGTATGGATTATAGTAATTAGCGTTTTTGCCATTTTATAAAGCTCAAAGTATGTTGGCACTAAATGTCCAAGTTCTGGGGTATATATTGTCTATTTCCTTCAGGGGACATTAAAAAAAAAATGACAGCGGATATTATGATTTTACTTTTAACGGCGGGCTGTTCGCATCGGTCAATGTTTATCTTGACGATGATTTAGGTGAGAGGCTCCGAGCTGTTGTAAAGAGCTTTGATGACAACAAATTTTATATGATTGACTATACTCATTCAGGAGAGATGCGCCATCCTGCTATACTGGAGAACTTGATTTCCCCCGATGAAAAACGAGAGCTTGCCGCCTTGCTTGTTCCAGTGAAAAAAAGAATGGCTGATCCCGCGCTGTTCGACCCGCCGGAGGAAGTTACAGATATTTCTATCGCAGAGATTGAGGCGGCAAATCCGGTATTATGGGAAGTGAATGTGCCGCTGGACAAGCTAACACCGATAAACAACCCCCATGTGCTTATACTGTACAACACTCATCCAATACAAATTTTATGTTTTCAGCAGCTGTATGGTCTAAATCTTTGCATTGATTTAGAATTGAAATAATAATATTTCTCGTTTCTCTTTCGAGTAATTTGCCCATATTTTTGCCTAGAACCAAACCATGAATTTTCTTCATATTATCAGTGATTTGATAAAAAGAATCATATGCGGACTTGAGTTTCCCCTGACCAATATATTCTTCAGCTTCAAGGAAAAATTCTGCTGTAAAAGCACGTCGTTCAGCCATATCGCACCATTCAGGCGAGATATATCTTTGGGAATCCTTTTTGGTTTTATAATTCTCGTCATTATCTATAAATGAAATCCAACTTTTATAAAGATTATCGCCAAATCCATATTCATAATACGTCGGTTTCGTTTCGGTCAGCATTTCATATCCGCGCCTTAAAGCCTTTGTAATAATTTCTTTTCGCGGAGCAGGTTCACATATACCGTCAATGAAAATAATAGCTCCGATATTGTCATTCCAGTTTTGATATAATCGGCTGTTTTTTTGCATTTCAAATGCTCCGTTATTATTGCCGTCTGAAAATGGAAAAGCCAATAACTGCATATTGTTTTCGCATATACCGGTAACAAATAAATAAAGATTTGCATTATAAATAATGATTAATGGAAGATTTTTCTTTAAATGTTTATGAATAAGGTTATTGATATTTTCGGGAATTAACATCTCATCTTTTGAAATGCATTTTTCTTCCGCGAAAAGCCGATATTTTATACCTTCGCCGGTAAAACAATCTTTAAGTGCTTCCCCGTTCCAATAATTATTTGCAATTGCTGTTTGGGGCAAATCATAAAACAATCCAAATCCTTCTGTTGATACCGCCATCTGAAAATAGTAATCCAAATCCCATAGGAATGTTTTGTTATATGGTTCATGAAAGTGAATTTGCATTCTTGGGTCTAAACCCATAAAAGTTTTTATTGCTGACATCATGGCGGGAAAGCCCATTGCGTGTGTGGGAAGTTTTTCTTTTGATTTCTTTCTTACTCCCTTTTCTGCAACAGTCAATAATGATTTTAATGCTCCTTTTTGAACAGGTTGAGAAGTCATAATACTACCTCCGAAAAAATTATTGAATACTGTCATATCTATTTTTTGAAGATGATTTAATTTATCATAAAATGGATATTTAGCAGGGCTATACCCATAAAAATTTTTAAAGGCTTTTGAGAAGCCTTCAGGAGTATCAAAACCATATTTCAAAGCAACATCAACTACTTTTTCGCTGTTGGAAAGGTTGAAAATAGCATATTGCAATTTTCGAAGTGTAATATAACGCATTGGTGACATCCCTGTTAATTCGGTAAAAGTACGGCTGAAATGATAGATTGAATAATGCATGTACTCACTTATTTTGTCTATTGCAATACATTCTGATATGTTTTCATCAATATAATTAAAAACTTGTTGTAAAAAATTTTCTTTATTCATCAGTAACCCCCTATATTAATAATAACATTTCATGATTTTAATTACCTGTCCTTATTTGCTATTTTTAGTATATGGTTGCAAAAAAAGATTTGCAACTATAGATACATGTTGACCGAAAAGGGAAAAATGATAGACATTTTAAAATGTACATATAATGAAAATGCAAAAATATTCTATGTAGGAAAATTTGATATACAACAAGCAACAGAAACATTTGAGTGTGTAAAAATTGTAGATAGAATATTTTCTGATAAAGAATTTAGAGTACTATATTAAATAAGATATAAACTCTTAACCACTATTGGGTTAACCTTAAAATTAGTATGGAACACTGTAAATAATAACGCAGTCAAAACGTGTTACCCTTTTGTTATCCAAGGTGTTATAAAAAGATATAAAACAATTTTTTCAAAATCCACAACTGGAAATCGTAATACCTCCGTGGGTTCAAATCTCACCCCCTCTGCCACAATAGGTCTTCAAATCTGCGTCCAAGAATTAAATCGAATATCCTTATTTCACCTTAATTAGGGGAACGTATATATAACCCAGCTCTCCTTCAAATGAATAATCCTGGATTTTGTCTTTATTGTATACTACTAGTTCGTTCGTATAGTAAAGTGGAACAAGTAGAGCCTTATCGCTGATCTCACATAAAATAAATTCATAAGTTTCCTTTATTTTTTCCTTGTCAACAGTGACATTCAGAGCTTCAATTAGCTCGCCGGCATTGTCAATAAGCGTAGACGCACGATTTAGCACATCATTACCCTGACCAGGATTAGCGTTGGTAATGGTCGTATGAGGATCCCAAACGCCGCCGTATGTGAAAGTGCGGCCAATAGAGTAATTACCCTTTTCGTATTCGTTAAAGCAAGCAGCAACCTCCATGCCATTTGGCTTAATATCCATGCCGACCTCTTTCAGTTGAGCACACAAAACAAGAGCAAGATCCTCCATCACCGTATCGTCTGTTTCATAAACCAGTTCTCCCTTTAATTGGATGCCATCCTTTTCACGAATGCCATCACCATCGGTATCAAACCAACCGGCGTCCTCCAGGAGCTTAATCGCCTTTTTTCTGTTATATTCATATGTTACAGGCTCGACATCGCAGTAAGGTAAATTCGGGGGAAAGAGGCTGTTTGCCTCTGTAGCCAATCCCCCAAGTACGCTTTTGCAAATACTCGCTTTGTCAATGGCGTGGCTGGCGGCCCGGCGAACATTCAAGTCGTCAAAAGGTGATTTTTCCACATTAAACGCAAGGTATTGAGTTTTACTTGAGCCATCGGAGATAAGCGATCCGTACCCTGCCTTTTTCAGTTCACTGAAGCTATTGTAGGACATTTGCCTGGCCCCCACGAAAATGTCCACCTCGCCATTGCGCAAAGCCAGTTGTCTGGCGTCATTATCATGAATCACCTTCACATAAAAACGATCTATTTGAGGTTCTTCACCCCAGTATTCAGAATTTTTAACAAATGTATATGTTGTACCGTCTGTATCTCCTTGATACACATAAGGCCCGGTACCCAGGGTGGCAGTTTTCAAAGTATCCTTGTAGGAGCCGTCCTCATTGTATGCGTTAGGAGACACCATTGCCAAAACCATCTCCATGGAAAAATCATTCAGTGCTGCATAATAGGGACGGGTCAAATGCACCTCAACCGTATGGGTATCCACTGGGACGATTTTGTCGAACAGCGTAGTCACTGTTCCAAAATAACCATTATAAATACCGAGGTTGATGGGAATTAACTCCAGATTCTTTTTAACAGCTTCAGAATTAAAGGGCTCTCCGTCAGTAAATTTCACATCCTCTCTCAGATGGAAGGTATACACAAGACCATCCTCAGACACTTCCCATGTTTCAGCAAGGCCGGGAACAATTTTGCCGTTATCGTAACTGACAAGGGTTTCATAAAAATTACGCGTATAGTACATGATTCCATGGTTGCTAGCCTCCAATGTAAGAGGGGCAAAGCTCTCAAAGTTCCAGCTCTCGCTGAGCGTGATTTCATTAATCGTACTCCCGGTATCATCAGCAGGCTTGGAGCACCCGGCCAAAGCCGTCAGTAACAACGCAATAGCCAATAGCATAACAATCAATTTTTTCAAAATAATCAATCTCCTTTTCTTGTTAGAGTTTATATTAAAATCCTTCCGCCTTAACGGTGCAACGGTGATCGGGGTGGAAGAGATTCTATTAGCATTCTGGAATAATCATGGCGGAAATCCCCATAGGATGCTGCATTTTCAAGCTGTTCAATAACAGAGCCGTCTTTCATAACAAAGATGTTATCAGCCATATAAAGCGCTACATCAATGTTATGGGTAATAAACAGGAACATACTAAGCCGCCCGTCTCTGTTAAGCTGCAAAATCAAATCCAGGATCTGTTTCCTGAGCGTTACGTCCAAGCCGGTAACTGATTCATCAAATACTATGAATTTTGGGGAAACGCTCATTGCCCTTGCAATACAAGCCCTTTTCTGCTGCCCACCGCTGAGTTCATGGGGAAAGCGCTCTAGTAGCGCCTCAGGTAATTGAACTTTTTCGGCAATCTCTAAAATCATTTTGCGCTCGTCCGACCTGCTAGTCTGAGTCAGGCATCTGATTGGTTCGGCTATGGAATCGTAGATCCTGAGCCGGGGGTCAAGAGAGCTTTGCGCGTTTTGCAGAACCATCTGGAATTCCTTTCTTTTCAAGCGAAGTGCTTTGGAACGCATAGCGGCAACATTTTTTCCGTCAAACCATATCTCACCGCTTGTGGGACGTTCGACACACGCCAGTATCCGGGCGAGAGTGCTTTTACCGCTGCCGCTCTCACCGACAAGGGCATAGCTTGTATCACTAACAAGGGTCAAGGACAATTGCTTCAAGGCATCCACCCGTAATTTCTTTCCGTACTTATTTTTGGAAATATAGCGTTTAGATAAGTCTTTAAGTTCAATCAATACAATTCCCCCTTTTAAGAATGCTGGCCTTCAGCAGTTCCTTTGTATAGGCTTCTCGGGGAGACTCAAAAATGTCATATACCGTACCCCGCTCGATAATCTTACCCTCCCGCATTACGATCACATTGTCCGCAAGCTTTGCCGCCACGCCAAAATCGTGGGTCACAAGCAATAGTGCAATGCCGTTTCTCTTCATTTTTTCCAGTTCATCCAGGACCATGTTTTGGTTTTTGACATCCAGGGAGGTGGTGGCTTCATCGGCAATGATGATGTCCGGCTCGTGAATAAGGGACAAGGCGATAATGATTCTTTGCAGCATGCCTCCGCTTAAAGTATAGGGATAGCTGTCCATCAACTGTTCGCAGCGGGGAAGGTTCATTTTTTGAAGCGCGAGGATTCCGGATGCATAAGCATCTCTTTTACTGATCCTTTGATGGGCCATTAAGGTTTCCACTATCTGCGCTCCTATTTTGACAGTGGGGTCAAATGCCGTCATGGGATTTTGGACGATCATGGCGATTTTGCTTCCGCACAGTGCACGGATTCCTTTCTCGTCCATAGTAAGGAGTTCTGTTTTCCTATACCGTATACTCCCGGAAACCTGAAAGGTTTTTGGGTTTAGAAGCTGCATGATTGACTTGCAGGTAATGGTTTTTCCGCTTCCGCTTTCCCCGACAACAGCTAATGAAGTCCCTTCCCGGAGCGCAAAGCTTACATTCTTCACAATAGGGAAGGTTTGTGGCTTTAGGCCGATGCATAGTTTGCTTACCTTCAACAGTTCAGTCATTCGCTCGCCTCCTCAGGGGAGATCACATCCCTTAGAGCTTCCCCAAAAAGATTGAAACCTGCCGATGTGAGTAAAATGCAAAGGCCGGGATAGATAACTAATCTCGGATGAGAATAAAAGCTGGATCTGGCTTGGTTGAGCATTGCACCCCATTCCGGCGTTCCCGCCTCAAACCCTAGTCCAAGGAAAGAAAAGCTGGAAACCATCAGAATAAGGGCAGCTATCCCCGTGCTTACAATTACAATGCACTGGGGCAGGATATTGGGTATAATGTGACGCGATACAATTCTTAGTCCACTGCATCCGGCGATTTTTGACGCCAGAATATAGTCTTTTGCTCTTTCAATCCCCGCATAGGTTCGTATAACCTTCGCGTACCAGACCCACATGGAGAAAATCACCGCTGCAAGAATAATCTCTAACCCTTGTCCCAGTGCTCCGACCAGGGACAAAACGATAATCAGCGGAGGAAATGCCATGAAAATATCACAAACAATAAGGAATACCCGTTCAAGCCGTCCGCCTATATAGGCTGCAGCTGTTCCAAAGGCCAGCCCCATGGTTCCCAACGCCAGCAGTGTGGGAACTGCAATACCCAGAGAATACCTGGCGCCAAAGATCAGCCTTGAAAAAACGCATCGGCCTAACTGGTCCGTTCCCAACGGATATTCTCCCTTTGCAGATAGAAACTTATTTAGTGCATCTATTTTATTCGGATCATTAGGCGCAATGAGCGGAGCAAAAACCGCAATCGTTGATACAAACAGTATCAGGGCAAGACCAATCAAGATCTGCTTGTTTTTTAAGAGTGCTTTATTCATAAAGTCCTTCCTCCTTGTCCGTTATTCGAGGATTCAGAACCATGTTGATTACATCCGCAAGTATGCTGCAAAGTACAAAAATAATGGCAATGACCAGTACACAGCCGTTGATTGTCGGTAAATCACGGGCTGTAACGGCATTAAGCAGATGCAGTCCTATTCCTTTTAGCGAAAAAACGCTTTCAACTACTGCGCTTCCGGCAAGCATATATCCCAAGTGTTGAAAAAATAGTGTAACTATTGGGGGAAGTGAGTTTTTTAAAACATGACCCCAGACAATCCTGTTGGAGCTGATTCCTCTCGCCTTGGCGTAAACGACGTAGTCCTTGTTCAAGTTAGACAGTACTGTGGCACGGAATAACCGGACAAACGAGGATGCTGTAGGTATGGCAAGAACCAGCGAGGGAAGAATCAGGCTTTTGATATTTCCATAATCTATAACCTTAAAAACAGGGAAGGTAACCGCAAATATAAAAAGAAACAGAAAGCCCAGCCAAAAGCTTGGAATGGAGATACCTAATATGGCCACCCCTTTTATTAAGTGGTCAAAAAGACTGTTTTTTCTGACAGCAGAAATGATACCGATGGGTATAAATGAGATCAGAATCCAAAACAAAGCTATAGCTACAAGCTGCATGGTTGCAGGCAGTTTCTGCGCAATGTCATAATTGACCGGATTTTTTGTCAGCAGAGATGAACCCAGGTCACCTCTGAGACATCTGCCAATCCAATTGATATACTGTTGATATAATGGCAAGTCAAGCCCCATTTTAAGACGGATTTCTTCGATTTTTTGAGGAGCAGGACTCTTCAATATCCGTCTGGCATAAGCCTCAGCAGGATCCACCGGAGAAATATTTGACAGCAAAAAGGAAAGGACTGTTACGCCAAACAACACAACGATAAGGTTAGTCAATCGCTTTCTTATGTATCTAAACAACTCGTTCTCACGTCCTTTCTTGTATAAGGTTAAGTTCTTCTCATGTTTTTTATATCTGCTGTGGTTCCCCTGACCATGACGGAGGCACCGGCTCGTCCTAAATCTTGAAACTTCGCATAAGCGGCATCACAATCTTATATTCAGGTTCGCATCATAAATTCATGCTATTCTCCATCCTTGTGCATCCTCCTGCGATTGCCACAATTGCGCATACAGGCCGTTTTTTTCAAGAAGTACCCGGTGTGTTCCCGTTTCTGCGATTTTTCCTTTATTGAATACAACAATTTGGTCTGCACCCCGTATAGTTTTCAAGTGATGGGCAATCACTAAAATACTCCGCCCCTGTGCAAGTGTACTGACCGCTTTTTGTATCTTTGCTTCATTGACCGGATCAACATTGCTGGTGATTTCATCCAGTATGACGATAGGTGCATCTTTCAAAAAGGCTCGCGCAATGGATAGGCGCTGTTTTTGTCCGCCGGAAAGGCCTACGCCATTTTCCCCTACCTGTGTGTCGTAGCCATCCGGCAGGGTCATGATGAAATCATGGATTTGTGCCCTCTTGGCAGCTTCAATAACCTGCTTCTTTGTGGCGTTCTTATTGCAAATACGGATATTCTCATAAATGCTGTCCGCGAAAAGCACTACATTCTGCATCACGATACTGATATTGGAAAGCAGGTAATCGTAATCCATGTCCCGTATATCAACACCGCCAACCTTGATAGAACCATCCTGATTATCCCAAAACCGAAGCAGCAGATTGGTAATTGTGGTTTTACCGGAACCGGAAGGGCCTACCAAAGCCGCAAGGGAACCCTGCGGGACATGGAAGCTCACATCCTGTAAGGAGAATTCGTCTGTATCAAGGGTATTGTCCTTAGACTCATAAGAGAAACCTACATGTTCATAGGTAATATCAAAGGCCTTTGCTCTAATGGGATTTTCCTTTTCAGGAACAACCGGGGCGCTTAAAAGCCATTCCACACGCAGATAGCTGTCTTTCACGTCCAGATAATCCCGCCAATAATTTTCCATTTTGCAAAACGGCTTATAAAATTCCGAACTGAATATAACAAACATCAAAAACACGGTTATATCAACTATTCCCTTGTAGAGCATAACTGTTCCCGCAATAAGCATCACCGCATTGGCAAGCTCTAAGAAAAAGCGGAATCTCCCCACATAGTTCGCCACAGATTTTGATCTTGTACGGGAGCTTTTGCCAAACTCATCAATACTTTCTTGCAGTTTCTTTTCAAAAGTGCTGTTTTCGGGAAATGCCCTCATTAGAGGGATACCCTTTGTGTATTCAATGAACAGACTCACCATATCCGCCAGATCATTGCCCGTTTCTTTCTGCAGCTTCATATTTTTTTTCAGTCCGGACATTAACGCGATAACGGCAAAGGGCAGCAAAGAAACCATGGCAATTCCCAATGGAACACTCCGACTAAACAGCCAAACGCCGAGTATTAAGGATATCAATACGTCACTGATCATGATAGATATGAAGTGGCCGACAATGCTCTCCAATTTGTCAACATCCTTATGAATGATGGTGCTGATTTCCCCCAAACGCTCATTACTGAAAAATCCGAGGGAAAACTTTTTCAGTTTGTAAATGATGCTTTCACGCACCTTGTAAACCACGTCAAAGCCCGCGAAGTGTTTTGCCAGATCAGCCACAATTCGTAGGAGTGCTTTAAGCCCGACAATGATAAGCAGGGTCAGCCATATGCCGCCCAGAGAGGCTCCGCTGTTGTAATCCTTGATATCATTGATTAATTTCACTACAACGTACATCAAGTAGGCACCCAGCAAACCGCTGGCTGTAAAAGCAAGTGAAGCCATTATAATAAGAGCCTTGCCCCTGCCTGTTGTTATCGAAAATATCTTTTTAATCATAAAATCCTCTCCTTGATTTCCCAATTATCTACTTCATCCTGCGCTCTCACCATATCGGTGTATAAAGGGCAGTTCTGCACCAGTTCATGATGTGTGCCTGCCGCCGCTACCTTGCCGTCGTCCATGACAGCAATCTGATCCGCATTAACGATAGTACGCAGATGATGGGCGATGGAAATAACGGTTTTGCCACGGCTCAAATTGCTAATGGCCTCCTGTATTAAATATTCATTGTGAGGGTCTATCGCTGCCGTAGCTTCATCTAAAATGATGATAGGAGAATTTTTCAGCATAATCCTGGCAATGGAGATACGCTGCTTTTCACCACCTGACAATTTTGCGCCGCCTTCCCCTACAATGGTGTTGTACCCATCAGGTAATGCCTGTACCATGTCATGAATACGAGCCATCTTCGCGACAGCTATCACTTCATCAATGGTGGCATTCTTTTTCCCAATACGGATATTTTCCGCGATGGTCGTGTTGAACAGGAAAGACTCTTGCTGGACAATGGATACCAGTGTAGACAAGTCCCGGCTGTTCATCCTGGCTATATCTTGTCCGCCGATTGAAACAGTGCCTTTGCCCGTTTTCCAGAAGCCCATAATCAGATTAGCTATTGTGGATTTCCCCGAACCGGAAGAACCTACAAGGGCGTTGACGGTATTTTCACGAAAAGTCAAGCTTACGTCATGAAGTGCTTCATCACGATTATCATAACTGAAAGACACATTTCTCAATTCCACATCACCGCTGCGCAGGTTTAAAAGTGCAGGATATTCTTCCTTTGGAGTTTCACTCATGACGGTATAGATACTCGCCGCCGATGAGCCTAAAACAATGTTGGCATGGTGAAACGACATATACTTCATGACTGAGGTGATACACAGGTTGGCAAGAACGATACAAAGTATAAAGCTGGTCACGGGCAGATCACCGTTTACCATACGGCTTGAGCCGACGATTACCACCAGCACAATGCCAATTTCCATGATAAGCTGCCCGATGCTTTGCGGGCAGGAAATGGAAAGCATCATGTTCTTCACCCATTTGATGTAATCTTTCATATGTTGCAGCACAAGCGACGTTCTCTTTTCCTCATCGGAGTAGGCTTTTATCGCCGGCATGGTTCCGATATACTCAACCAAATCCTCATTCATTTCTTTTGTGCTTTTTACATAGGTATTCATGATTTTTGACTGAAACCTGGTGCACAGGTTTTGATAGACAATTATTACAGGTATTGGGATGAACATGGCAAGACCGGTGCGACAGTCAATAATGAACAATGCCGCTGATATCGAAAGTACCATCAAAATTGAAATGAATATTTCCGGCTGTGCATGGGCCAAAAAAATTTCCACCTGCTCTACATCATGATTGATAATGTTGGACAGATCGCCGGTTTTCTTTTTTTGGAAAAACCGTATAGGCAGCTTCTTCATATGGTTTACAATGTCCATACGAATGTCAGCCAGTGAATGGTAAGCAGCATAGTGCGCTTTCCATATCCCCATCGCATAAAATACAGCCTTTAATATCTGGCAGATGCAAATTGCTGCACATATGCCGATGAGGTGTTCTTTGGCGG
This sequence comes from Clostridia bacterium, assembly GCA_028280575.1. Classification (GTDB taxonomy): domain Bacteria; phylum Bacillota; class Clostridia; order Acetivibrionales; family STF1-152; genus JANQLN01. Next base: position 14,891 of record JANQLN010000114.1, on the reverse strand, counting down.
CTTCTCCTTGCCGGAACAGGCTTATCATCCATACTGCCAGCAAAACTGTAACCAGTCCCGCTGTAACATTAACAACCATGTAGAACGAGGATGCTTTGTTTTTGGATTTGATTTCTTTGATAAAATCTTTGTACTTCAAGAGTTAGACCTCCCTAACTTTGTTATAGTAAAAAAAGTATGGATACCTGACTATTTGGGCCGAATTAAAAGTATGGCAACCATACTAAAACTTGTATATTAAACCATTGCCCCAACATGCTAAAAAGCAATGGTGTATATTCCTATTTATTCTGTTTTTCCTGATGTACCGTTACTTCATTCACTTTGTCAAGGTCTTTGACAACGTTATGAAGAAATTTTAGTAAAAACGCAACTTCAGCTGCTGTCCCACTGGAGACATGTTTTTCAATCATTTGTTCAAACCTGTCATGGTATTTCACATGATTTTCATGTGCCAGCTTGCCTTTATCCGTTGCATAAACCGCCAGTTTTGAAAGTTTCCGCTCGTCGATTCTCTTTTCAACCAGACCCTTTTTTTCCAGCTTTTTGACCATTTCGGAAGCAGATGCTTTGGTAACGTCTAATTCTTCTGCAAGTCCATTAATATGGATTCCCGGATGATCGACAATTTCCATAAGCACATGGATTTCCGAATAGAAAATCGGAACATCAGTCCCATAGTAACGAGTTTCTTTTTCCTGACGCAGATAATTTTCCGCCAGGTTCAAAACAGCATATGCAAGACTTTTATTATCTTTACGGTATATCATATGAATATTATATGGCTGCCTTACATTTTTGTCAATCATAAATTTATGAAATATTTAATGTGGCCTATATCCATACCTACTTTTTATAAAGTCAACTGTATTTTTACACTAAATATTAATACCTAAAGCTATTTATTTAAACTATGTTACAGATCCGTCATTGCTGTGTTGTTCCAGTAGATACGCCACTCTATTTTGCAAGAAAACAGATAATATCCTTATAATGTATAATATGCATATAAATAAAAAATTAATTAATTATTGCACAACACTTCCCTTGTATCAATTGTTATTTTAATGTCAGCACCTTCTCTTTAATGGCACTTTCAATAAACTGATTTAAGGAGATACCCCTGAGCAAAGCTTCCCGTACGGCTTTACCATGCAATTCAGGTGATATTCTAACGTTAAAGCTCCCTTTATATGTTTTCTGTGGCTGTTTATTATTCAATTCGCACAGTTTAAGATAATCTTCAACAGCTTCTTCAAATGCAGACTTCAAGTCATGAACACTACTGCCTTCAAAAGTAATCAAGTCACCAATACCTTCTATTTTTCCGAAGAATACTTCATCATCTGTACTATAGTGTACCGAACCTATAAACTCTTTATATAACATAACATCCTTCATAATTTATATCACTCCTTGGTTTTTTAATACTTCAATCAATTCATTAATTTGATACTTTTTTAAACTCAAGATATTATACACTTATTTATATTAATGTGCAACTAATAAATAGTTGCATTGTCAAGGGTATGGTTTTTCTGACACAAATGGCAGCTCTGGATAAAACTCCTTGCAAGTGTCTTTTCATCCATTATTTTAGCTCAAACTCCACATGTAAAGCAACAAATTAACGGGTATGCCCATGTAGCTGTTTTACAGCAAGGTGCTCTGCTTAAGAGCATTTTCGGTATTGTCATAATCTGACTATTTGGGTGAGATAAAATGCTGTTAAAAAAATTCAAGCTTAAAACCGGAAGTGTTTTCTTTTCTTTTTTGGTGTTATTTATTTTTATAGTAGCTATATTGGATAAAACTCACTATCTCTTTCTTGAATATTATAAATTGGAAGACAATATAAAGAAATTCATAATATCAAGGACATAAATGGATTATAAGGAATATTGATGATTGAATACAGTTGTAATACACTGTAAGATGGCTGTTTAAATTATATGTCTTTGCGCGAAATTGAAATATTGTTGTGAATTTGAAGTTTACACCGGGTCAAATTCTCTTTTATAATATATTTTTAGCAAATATTTTATAGTCTTTAAGCTGCCAAAGGAGTTTGAGGATATGAATGGAAGAATAGAAAAGGCCATAAACAGGTACATAGAATTTTATAAAGATAATAGTCCTGGACAAATTATACCGATTATAAGCCCTTATGCCTTTAACATGGACTACGATAATGATGAATTTGACAACAGGACTTACGACCAGTGGGATTTTGCCAATGAGATTGAGAATTTTGCTCTGGACAGGATAAAACGAATCCGCCATTTTATGAAGGAAACAGAAAAAATGGATAACTATTACCTGCCTTTTATAGCTCCTGAGTTTGGGACCGGAGTAAACAGTGCCTTCGCTTCGGCAATGGAAGTGACCTTCGGCAAAAACACCAGCTGGGCAGACCATCCCGTTAAGGATTGGGAGGATTTAAACGGCTTTGCCTTCAATAAGAATACTATTTGGTATGAACTGATACAAAAATATACGGAAACGCTTTATAAATACAACGAAGGAGACTATTTTATCCAGACCTTCTCACATTTTTCCCCATTGGATATGGCCAATGGATTCAGGGGCAGCGACCTTTTTTATGATTTTTATGATTATCCGTTGGAGGTAAAAAAGCTGCTGGAAATTTGTACGGAAATAATAATTGAGTTTGAAAAGGGCCAGCGAAAATATGTTGCCGATGCTAAAGGCGGAACTGTAATATGGGGTGTTTGGGTTCCCGGAAAGTCAATATTCTTGTCGGAAGATATTGCAGACCTGTGTTCACCTCAAATCTATGAAGAATTTGGAATGCCATATTCACAAAAAGTGTTGGATGCAAACGATGGTGCATATATACACCATCATGCTAAAGGTTACCATGTTCACAAAAAGATAGCGGAGCTGGATAACTTGAAATGCCTCCAGATAAGCTGGGACCCTAATGCTGAACGCCCAATTGACCGTATTGAAAATGTGATCGCCATGAATGGCAATATACCTTTAATGACAAGGTGTACGGCTTCAGATGTTTATAATAAAATTGATTCTTTGAAAAAGGGAAGGATAATTCTGAATATTGATGTATCCGGTATTGAAGAGGCAAAAGAAGTTCTTGACTTTATTAGCTCAAATACTCAGACTTAGCGGCAAAATATAAAAATTGATCCCGGCCGATAAATCACCAATCAAACCGGTCAGGACCATTACTAGGTCAGCTGTCATTATTCCAATAATAATAACTCTGTCTTTCGCTACATAATACATTTCGGTTTATGAGCTTTTTTATTTTTACCCGAACTCATTATTATGCAGGACTAAAGTCGATTTTTCCATGATATACCATCAAATACCGGCACCTCAAGGCATATCATGTACATTCTTGATAAACAACCTTGCCCTCTGTAATAACCAACCTTACATCCATGTTTTCATCTACTAAAACTAAATCTGCTCTTAATCCCTGCTCAATAGAGCCACATTCGTGATCAATACCCAGATGGTGTGCAGGATTGAAAGAAGCCATGGCAACAGCTTCATGTAGTGGAATATTTGCATGTTTTTTAAATAGATGTACTGCTTTATTCAGTTTAAGCTTGCTGCCTGCCAACGTCCCATTGCTTAAACGCACACTCTTTTCATCAGTGAAAACATCAAGGTTTCCAAGTTTGTACTTTCCTTGAGGCATACCACCTGCTCGTATACAGTCGGATATTAATATGATATCATTTTTACCCTTGAGTCGATATATTAATGGAAAAAGCTCTTTTCGAACGTGAATAGTATCAGCAATCAGTTCCGCTTTTATTCCAGGACTGAGCAGTGCAGCGCCTGCAACTCCAGGGTCTTGATGATGTATTCCGCTCATGCCGTTAAACAGGTGTGTTACTTGTGATGCGCCATTATTAAATGCATGGCATGTTTCATCATATGTTGCTGCAGTATGGCCCAGTGAAATGATTACACCTTTGTCTCTTGCCCATGAGATAAAATCGGATGAGGTTTCCGGAGCTAATGTAACAATTTTGATTATATCCAAAAATTGTGTAATAAATTTTTTCTCGGGTCGCTTAAGATATCTTGCTTCATGTGCGCCTTTCTTTACAGGGTTAAGATACGGTCCCTCAAGGTGGGCACCGAGTATAAGAGCTCCCGTATAACTGCTTTCTTTCGCTTTTCTAATTGAATGAAGAGCATGTTCTAAATTGGTGTTGTCCATGGAAACTGTGCTAGGAAGAAAACCTGTTACACCATTTTGCAGCAGGTTTTTTGCCATTTCCAACAATCCATCCGGGTTTGAATCCATGGTATCAAATCCCATATATCCGTGGATATGCTGGTCAATCAATCCGGGTATCAGGTACAAACCTTCAGCATCAATGACTTGTTCGCCCTTTTCATCGTGGTTTGCAGGTTCAATACTTTGGATTTTTTTATCATAATAAACAGTATGGTTATTTAGAACTTTGTCTTTAAGAACAACATGCGCATTGGTTATCGCTTTCATAAGGTTGCCCCTCTCTGTAGTATTGGTTTTTTTGAACAATTCAAATAATTTCTCAACTGCTGGATGCAGCCATTCCTTTTATCACCATATTCTTAATCCATCCAGATAGTATTATCATTAACTATCAACTGGTTATAATAGTTTAATTTAATATTAAAATATACCAAAAGGTTTTATATGTCAAGAATAAATAAGTTCACAGAAACAAAATCCTGTGATTCATTACGAGGACGATATGGTTAAGTATTGTGTAAATTAAGTAACTATGCTAAAATACGATAAAAAGAAATGAGGGATTAATCTGAAAAAAATTGATAGAGATTCTAATATTCCGCTTTATGTTCAGCTTGCAGATATTTTGATAGAACAGATTCAAAATCTTGAAATAGGCAGTCAAATTGATAGTGAAAGAGATATTTGTGAAAAATATGATGTAAGCAGAACGACAACAAGACAGGCTTTGGACGAGCTGGAAAAAAATGAGTATATTATTAAGGTCCATGGAAAAGGGAATTTTGTGGCTAATAAATATGTTGAACAAAGAATGGTTGAAATCTATTCATTTACACAAGAGATGAAAAGAATAGGAAAAGTGCCTAAATCAGTATTTGTAGACTATAAACTTGAGCGGGCAAATGATAAAATAGCTGCAAAGCTGCAGATCAATCAGGGGGAAGATGTATTTTGCATAAAGAGACTAAGACTTGGAGATGGCATACCTATGATGTTGGAAACAACATTCTTACCTTATAGTAGGTTTAATAACCTAACTCTGGAGGTGTTAAAAACCAGCCCTTTGTATGATTTGATGAGAAAAGAATATAATATTAATTTTGCATCCGCGGAGCAGCTTTTCAGACCAATTGCAATTAACCAAATGGAGAGTAAATTGTTGAAAGTGCCAACAGGAATGCCAGGTCTAAAAATAGAACGTTTTACATACGCTAATGATAATTTCAAAAATAAAATAGTCGAATATTCGTTAGTAATAGCAAGAGGAGATATTTTTAAATACCGTATAAGTTTGGAAAATAAGAGCAATATCTAAAAGTATTTTACCAAACAAATTAAAATAATAAGTTAGGGTAAAATGTCATTTCCATATTGAAAAAAATGGTTTGAGCGTTTATGTTGTAGATTATCCGCAAGTAAGCCCATCTGGACTATCGGGTCAGGGTGATAGTCTTTAGATATACCATTTTTTTTAAAGCTGTCGTGTTCGTAAATTTCATTTGGGTTTCTCCATTTACAAAATACACATAAACTTTCTAAAAATAAAAAACAAAAATAAAAAACTGGAAAACTCAAGTTAATTTCATGTTGACAAATAAAGACTATAGTAGTACAATAATGAAGTGGTACGTACCAGCAGATATCAAATATTTTTATAGCGTGTACGCAAACAAAAAATAATACAAAATAATTGCTTTTTCTCATGGGATTAAAAAAGCAATTATCTTGATAGAAAAGGTGGTGATTTTAGTACCATTTATTTGGATTGCAAATTTTAACTTTCTCAACAATTTAATTTTCGCATAAAAATCGACATTTGTAAATAGTAACTTTGCTTTATTTATTTTATATAGGAGTTACTATGATAAGAACAGGTTAGTTCATATGCATAGGACATAATAAAAGTGGATTTGATGGAAAAATAATTTTCAGTGTGTAATGCTAAGGTAAAGACTGTAGACAAAATACTGGAAACATTTTGTCTGCAGTTTTGCCATAATTAAAACCATAAACTCCACAATTGTTAATAATCCTGTTGCTGCTATAATTATACGACAAAAATAAAAGCGGCAGGAAAGCATTTGAAATAAAGTACTACAGGTCATTAGTATATCAGTACTTTTGATGCTACGAAATTAAAAGGGAGGTTAGTTTAGAATGAAATTAAAAAAAATATTAATTTCTATATTAGTGTTGGCAGTGGTATTAGCATTTGCAGGTTGCGGAGGTAGTAGTGGAAATAGGCCTGATAAAGATGATAAAGTGTCATCGGAAAATACTGATTCCAATAATAAAAATGAACCGGTTACAATAAAACTGGCAATTATGGGAGAGGGACAGAATAAAGAAAATACTCAAAAAATACTCGATAAATTTAACCAGGAAAATCCTGATATAAAAGCTGAAGTTCAATATGTACCGGTTACCAGTGGATCAGGGTGGAACGATTTCTTCACTAAAATAAAGACTATGGTAGCCGGTGGCAATCCACCAGATTTAGCTTTTGTTGCAATTGAAGGAATACAAATGTTTGTCAATTTGGGTTTAGCTGTTCCTTTGGATGAATATTTTGATAAAAACCCTGAACAATTGAAAGAAGCTAAAGATGATATTCATCCCAAACTCCAAGCACCATTTATTGTTAACGGAAAAACATATGCTTTGGTTTGCGAATGGAATAATGTTGTATTGCACATGAATACAAAATTATTGGAAGATGCGGGACTGGAATTGCCGCCACAAGATTGGGACAAGGATATGTTTTTAGATTATTGCAGTAAACTTACTAAAACTGAAGGAGGACAAAAGCAATATGCTGTTGCCGTACCAGCATATTATTTTGGATTTTCCTCATGGCTTTTTAATAATAATGCAAGTGTATTGAATGAGGATATGACCAAGTGTACACTAAACCAGCCTAATTCGGTAGAGATGTTTCAATTTTGGCAGGATATGGTTAATAAATACGAATATGCAGCTATGCCTGAACCAGGGGTAGATGACATTCAAAGATTGGTAGACGGGCAGATTGCTATGGGGTCTTGGGGAAGATGGCCTACTTTGACCTACATTAATAATGATTTCAAAGATGCCGCTGTTCAGTATTTGCCCAAATTCAAGTCTAAAAATGTAATATACGGAAGTGGAGGTTTTTGTGTAATAAACGGAACAAAACACCCATATGAGGCAATGAAAACTGCTGTGTGGACGGCAGGGGAGTATTTTGTTAAAAATTATTATTCTGCAGGTTCTATTCCATGTCGAAAATCAGTTGCTGAAGAAGTAATACCAAAATTAGGAATACCAGAGAATCATGAATTGTATTATAAAAGTGCTGACTATGCAAAGCCTGTAGAATCACCACCTGCATATGCGGAAATAGCAAATGTTTTTGACAGATATCTGTCAGCAGTATTAACCAATGAAATGAGTGCACAAGAAGCAATGGATAAGGCGACTGAGGAAATAGATAATGTACTGGAACAAAGTCCGATTAAGTAATGTATAGAAAATTTCGGAAGTAGTTTTTTGCTTTTGGGAAAAAATAAAAGTGCTGGATTTAAATCCAAATTCAGCACTTAAAAATAATGCATCATAAGGGGAGTAGTATTGTGACAAATAATAAAAATTTAAAATTAAAATATACTAAAAATAATGTAAAGGACACTATATCTGCCTATTTGTTTTTATCTCCTGCTATTATTACTTTTGTACTTTTTGTCGCCGGTCCTGTTGTTTTAACCGTATGTTATTTATGCTTTACAAAATACAATATAATAACACCCACAGAGTTTGTAGGATTAGATAATTTCATAAAATTATTTGACTATCCTGTTACAGGAACAATATTCAAAAATACTCTAAAATACGTAGTTGTGTTGGTTCCGTTACATGTAATAATTGGACTTTTGCTGGCAATAGGAGTTTCAAAAGAAGTCTCTGGAAGATTGAAGTATTTTTTTAGAACAGCTATCTATTTTCCCAGTGTTGTTACTACTGCTTCTGTTGCTATTGCATGGACTTATTTATACAATAAGGACTTTGGTGTGATAAACTATTTTTTAAACAGGTTGGGAGCTGATTCTATTCCCTGGCTTATATCAACTAAATGGTCCATACCCGCAATTGCAATATTCAGCATATGGAAATTTGTCGGCACTCCTTTTTTGTACTATTTAATAGGAATTCAAAATATACCGGATTCTTTTTATGAAGCTGCAACTATTGACGGAGCTAACAAATTACAGACATTTTTTAAAATAACCATACCATTATTGTCACCTACAATTTTTTTCGTCATAACTACAACATTTATCGGTGCAATGCAGATTTTTGAAGAACCTTTCCTGCTAACAAATGGCGGACCTGGTGATTCCTCCAGGACAATAGCATTATTTATATATGAAAAAGCATTTAAATCCTATCAAATGGGATATGCATCTGCAATTGCGGTAATTTTGTTTATCATTATTTTATTATTGACATTGATACAATTTAGTTTACAGAAAAAGTGGGTTAATTATGATTACGAGTAATTTTTATAAAATAAATCAAACACTAAAATAGAAATGGTGGTATTAATTTATGTCTTTATTCAGCTATAAAAAAAATAAGAAAAAATCAGATGCATGGGTTAAAATAGCTATGTTTCTGGTTGCAGCTTTTATGTTACTGCCTTTTTGTTGGATTATTTCTACATCTTTGCGTTTGCCGAAGGAGTCTTTTAGTCTACCGCCTTCGTTTTTCCCTACTTCTTTTCACATAGAAAATTACAAAAGGGTGTTTACAGAATTACCTTTTTTTAATTTTATATTTAATAGTATAAAAATAACCATAGTAGTCACAGTTGGGCAGAGTATCGTTACGAGCCTTGCGGCTTATGCATTTTCAAGAATCAAGTTTAAGGGGCGAAATGTATTATTTATAATAATGTTATCGGGAATAATGATACCCTACCAATCTACTATTATACCTAAATTTTTATTTGTAAAGGCTTTAGGTATAATGGATACTCATTTGGCATTAATTTTACCGGCGTTAATTCATCCTCTTGGAATATTTCTGGTAAGACAATTTATGCTTACTATACCCAAAAGTTATGACGAAGCAGCATATATTGACGGAGCCACAAGGTTTAGGATATATTGGAATATTCTATTGCCTATGTCTATTCCTTCGATAATAGTTGTGAGTATTATGAGTTTCATAATGATGTGGAATGATTTTATGAATCCCTTAATTTTTATTAGCACTTATGAAAAAATGACTTTACCGTTAGGTCTAACAGTATTAAAGGGATATATGGGTACCGGGAGTGTTTCTGCGATACTTGCGGGAGTATCAATTTCCTTAATTACACCTCTGCTTATTTACATATTTGGCCAGAAATATCTCATGCAGGGTAGTGCACTTTCTGGAATTAAAGGATAATTGTAAGACGTAAATTAGTTTTGCTTTTGAAAAACTCTGAAAGCTTAATAAAAAAACTATTGACAATTGGATATAACCAATTTATAATATAATATATAATACAAGTTGATATTGGATTATAGGAGCCGAGATGAGCAAGATAAACGATGCAGTACCTCTATATTATAAGCTTGCAGAGGAAATCAATTCAAAAATAGAAGACGGAATTTGGCCTGTTGGATCAAAGATTCCTTCAGAACGTGAATTGGTGGAAAAATATAATTTGAGTCGCATTACAGTCAGAAATGCAATAGATGAAAGTGTAAGACAGGGCAAATTGGAGAAATTCCAGGGAAAAGGAACTTTTGTAGTTAACCGTAGCATTGTTCAGAACTTAAAAAATGTATACAGTTTTTCTGAGGAGATGAAAAAGCAGGGCAAGGTTTCTTATACTAAAGTAATATGCTGTGTTGTTGTTGATGCAAGTGAGACCGTAGCACGAAATTTGAATATTGAACCAAATTCCGCTGTTATATTTTTAGAGCGTCTGCGTTTTGCTGAAAAAAATAAACCGGTTATTATTGAAAAGTCATATTTTCCATTTGGAGATTATGAGTTTTTATTAAACATTGACTTGGAGAAGGTATCATTATATAAAACACTTGAATCTGAGCATGGAATAACAATAGATAGGGCAATTGAAACTTTTAAAGCTTGTGAATTAAGACCGTCAGAGTGCAGGCTGCTTGAGTGTGTAAAAGATCATTATGGCCTTTTGATTAAACGTATATCGTATATGGGTTCAAAAGTCGTAAGCTACTCTACAATAGTATCAAAAAACGATGTGTTCGAGTTTACAATAGAACTAAAAACCTGATAAAGATTTTTTATTAATAAGACTGGTAATAACGACAGTACCACAAGAATAAATTATTACATAAGGAGATAGTACATGATAGAAAAGATGTTGACTGAAGAAAGAATAGCTGTCGGAGTAGAATGCGCAAGCTGGAGAGAAGCAGTTAAGGCAAGCGGAAGCCTTTTGGTTAAAGCGGAAGATGTAGATGAGCCGTTTATCCAGTCCATGATAGAGGTTGTTGAAGAGTTTGGGCCGTACATGATTTTAGCTCCTGAGTTAGCGTTTTTTCACGGAAGGCCAGGTAAGTCCGTCCATAAAACGTGTTTAAGCCTTATAACATTAAAGGATACGGTCAGGTTTACAGATTTTAACGGTGAGAAAATAAAAGCTGCCTTTGCATTTGGGGCAATTGATTCTAAGTCACATATTGAAGCTTTAAAAGAATTAGCTAAATTGCTGCAGAACGAAGAGTTTTTAGGCCTTGTCAGGAATATAGGTGATAAAGACAAGATTTTAGAAATTATAAAATGTGTTTGCAGCACTTAAAGCTTAAAAATAATTAAGGGGAGAGGGAAATGAAACATAAAGAGTTTTATTCAGTTATTACAAAACAATTAGCCAGACAGTTCGATGAAGAAAATGCATCAATAGACCAAGCAGCGAGGTATTGTGCAGATTCCATATGCAAAGACAGGGTCATTCATGTTTTCGGATGTGGTCACTCACAGATATTTGCAATGGAAGTATTTTATAGAGCAGGAGGTTTAGTGCCGGTTAATGCGCTGATCATTCCGCATTTGGCATTATTTCCCAAGGCAAAACTAAGCACACTGCAAGAGCGTATAGAAGGTTTTAGTGACGAATATTTAAAACTGGAAAACACCTCACCGGATGATACTATGATTATAGTTTCGGTTTCAGGAAGAAATGCCGGAGCTATTGATATGGCCTTGGCGGCAAAAGAGATAGGAATGAAAGTAATCGCCCTTACTTCAGTTAACTTTTCCAATGGGGTTGAATCAAGACATTCCTCAGGCAAGCTTTTGAAAGAGGTTGTTGATGTGGTTATTGATATCAAATGTATTGAAGGGGATGCAGCTCTTTCTATTGACGGTCTTGAACCAAAGTTCTGCGGGACGTCAACAGTACTCGGCACTGCCGTAATGGAGAGCATAATGGCAAGAACCGTTGAGTTATGCGTTGAAAACGGCGTTAATCCTCCTATATATGTTAGCTCGAATTTGGATATAGGAGATAAGATTAACGAAAAGTGGATCGAAAAATATGGTCCATTGATTTCATGTTTATAAGATTTCAAAATTTTATGAATAATGGAGGTAGGAATATTGTTTAGAGTTATTACAGTCTGTGGATTAGGAGTTGGTTCGAGCCTGATACTTAAAATGACGGTAGATACAGCTATGTCACAATTAGGCGTTGATTGTGTAATAGAGCATTGGGATATGGGAACAATCAAGGGCCAGAAATGTGATATGATCGTTACGACAGAGAGCTTTCGTGAGAACTTTGCCGGTCAGGATAACGTAGTTTTTGTTAATAATATTATGGATGTTAACGAGGTGAAGGAAAACATCAGTGCGTTTCTTGATGAAAAAAGCTGATATTTCCTACAGTTGTTAACTAAATAAAAGGGGGAGGTTGTTATATGAAAGGTTTGGATTTTATTCTAAGCATCATGAAGACGCCTGCAATAGTATTGGGACTTGTGGCAATGATTGGTCTGATATTGCAGAAAAAGAAATTTGGAATTGTTTTTTCCGGAACAGTTAAAACAGCTATAGGACTTTTGATTTTATCTGCAGGTGCCGGATTGCTGGTGGGAGAAATCATACCGTTTGTAAACTTATTTACCGGTGTGTTTAATCTCCAGGGATTTGCGACAACATCCGAAGGAGTTGTTGGGGCTATGCAAGGAGCCGTTCCGGAAATTGCATCAGCCAGTGCGCTTATAATGGGTGTAGGTTTTCTGGTTAATATTTTAATCGCAAGGGTATCTCCGCTAAAGTATATTTTCCTGACGGGACATATGATGTGGATACTATCCGTAACGGTTGCATTCTTGTTATATGCGGCAGGTTTCAGCTATGCCCTTATGATTGTAATCGGAAGTGTGCTTCAGGGTTTGCTTATGGTTATTTTCCCTACAATGACTCAACCGCTTGTTAGAAAGCTTACCGGGAATGATAGTTTCGGTATTGCTCATCTGACAACTCTTGGTACGGTTCCTGCCGGCTATATCGGCGGATGGCTTGGAGATAAATCAAAAGACGCTGAAGATATGAAGGTGCCGAAAGCACTTGAATTTTTTAAGGATACAACTATGGCTATAGCTATCGTAATGGGTTTATTTTACCTGGCATTGGTTCTTATTGCAGGACCGGCTAAAGTTGTTGATTTTGCCGGAGATCAGAATTATATTATATTTGGTATTCTAAAAGCTCTAGGTTTTACAGCCGGTATACTTGTGTTATTGCAGGGGGTTAGAATGTTCCTGGGTGAACTTGTACCCGCATTTAAGGGTATCTCTGATAAATTGGTTCCTGGCTCGATTCCTGCATTGGATGTACCTGCAATATTCGCTTATGCTCCCGTATCGCTTATGATTGGTTTTGTAACTGCTGTGGCTGGTATGATAGTAGCTATGCTTGTAAGCTCCTGGGTATTTGGCGTTGTTCCATTGGTGTCCATAATCGGTGCATTTTTTACCGGCGGTGTTGCCGGTATCTTTGGTAATGCTAAAGGTGGAAGAAGAGGTGCGATTATCGCAGGTTTTGTATATGGATTCTTGCTGATATTCGGAACAGCATTCTTGTCTACAATCTATGATTTTGCAGCTTATGGTGCGGATGGAATAGGACATGACTGTCTGGATGCTATGGGGATTCTTGCGGCATTTAAGATTCCAGCCATTGGCTTTATTTTAGTGCCTGCAGTATTTGTAATTCAATGTATCAACCAGGTTAGAAGAAATAATAAAGGCATTAAATAATAATAGCCCGGATTGATTGGGAAAAAGGACGGAATCTGGATAATATATTTATTATCCAGATTTTTTAAAGTGGAATATAGTTAAGAGTGTGAAAGGCAGAAACTTTTAAACGTTTTTTGGATGATGCGTGAGAGCTTGTTACGCTTGTCAGGTTTGGCGATGCTCTAGTTTAGCTTAATTCACGATGGAGTTATTAACTGTTTGGATGGATATGTTTAAGGTAACGGGGTAAATAAATTATGGATATTATGACAAATGAGACTAATATTATTTTTGATATGGATGGGACACTGATTGATTCTGCAAAAATTGCCATTCCGGCATTTGAAAAAGTGTGCCAGGGATATGGGCTTGAAATGCCCAAAGATGAAGTTATTAAAGCTGCCGTTGGATATGCGAATCCATTTTTTTATTATAAGATTTATCCGGATATAGATAAAAAAATCTTGATTGGTTTTGCTAAAGAAGTTGAAGCAGCAGAAAGAAAGATTGTTGAAGATATTAATAAAGGTATGCTTTTTGAGGGTGTAAAAGATTTGCTTGAAGACCTGTCAAAAAGAGGGCATAAGATGTATATAGCAAGTACAGGAGATTTTGAACACGTTGATGACTGCTTAAGAGCATGTGAACTGCATCCATTTTTTGAAAAGATTCATTGTAACAAACCTGATAAAGAGCTTATGGTAGCAAACATTATAAAGAACAAACCGGTAAAAAACTGGGTAATGGTCGGTGACAGAAAGAAGGATTCAAAAGCTGCCAAATATAATCAGATATTTTCGGTTGGTGCGGCATATGGATATTGTGAAGTTGAAGACTACAAGGAGTTTGACATGATAATTTTTAGGCCGGGAGAATTAATTGAGATACTAAATTGTTTGTAATATCGACAATAAGATTTAGTCGTCGAGGTCATGAAAATGAAGAAAATACTGGTTGACAAAAACCAGTAAAATAGTATAAAATGGCTCTACAAGCGTTGGTATTACTGGTGTCGTCGAGCCCCTGGCTTTTTTGCACTGTGAGAGGTTGACGACAAAAAAGGTATGAAATTAGAAAGCAAGCTCTTATTTTAAGAGCTTTTTACCCGATTTTGTAATGGGGTTAAAATCTTACCAGAGTGGTATTGAAATTATCTTCTCCCACATATACATATGTGTCTTTAGAGTTAAAATCTTACCAGAGTGGACTGAATAAAGTTGGGAAGTACACTGGAATGCAGAAACGCATGCAAAATATTACCAAAAGTTAGAATGAAATACACTGTTACATTTTTGCACTTTCATTATAGTAAGCTAATTTACAGGGTTAATCTCTTTTTGCAATTTTTCTACAATATTGTAAGGCAGTTCTAATAATTCGGCAACCTCATC
>JANQLN010000111.1 GCA_028280575.1 Clostridia bacterium | reverse complement strand
GTAGACGCTCATATTGTCTCTTGCATACTGCCAGCTCTCCGGAGCTGTGCTGAATTTATATACCATATCCGAAGGATAGCCGGCAGCCACACGAAGATTGTTATCTTCATACCACATTTTCCCTTTTACATCAACTCTAATCAGGCCATCATCCTCTGTTTCTTTTTTTTCTTCACCCTTTTTTTCCTCTTCCTTTTTTTCCTCTCCGGCTGTAGTTGTAGTGCCGGCTATTTCACTGTCTTCTTTTTGACATCCCATCGACATTGAAGGAATCAATGCCATCAATAAAACTACAATAAACACCTTTGCTATTTTCAACCTTTTTCCACTCCTTTCCTTAATGAATTTGTTATGCCTGTTTTTATTCACAGCAGAGCGATACCCATTTGCTTTTTTCAAGTACTTGAGGTCTTTCTTTTCATCACTTATACTAATCTTACCATAGTATAATCAAACATAAAGAGATGGATTTTAGCTTTTTATGATGATTTTTTTATTTTTTTTCAGCAACCATTCGCTTGATGTGGAATCCGTTTGCAGGCCTTAAGGACAGGTTTATATCACTGTCATAAAATAACTGTCAAAAATGTTCTGAATCAAAGCAATTTAACCGGATAAAGCGGCCTATTTGACTATTATGGAGGAAAAGACCTTTAAGCTCTAAAAATAAAGAAGGAATTTTTAAAAGAATACAGAATATATATTATATAAAGCAGTTACCTAGGTAATTAATTTTATATGAAAGGCCATATTGCAAGAATTTAAGCCGTTTCATATAGAAAGGGCATTAATAAATGGCAACAAGAAGAGATGTGGCAAAGAAAGCCGGTGTATCGGTTGCAACCGTATCAAATATTTTCAATAACACGAAATACGTAAGTCCTATGCTCAAGGCAAAAGTTATTCAAATAGCAAAGGAGCTTGACTACAAACCTAATCATTTTGCAAAAATGCTGAATTCCAAGTATTCTTATCAAATCGGGGTAATGGTGGATAACCTGCAAAATCCCTTTTATGGTGAAATTGTTGAAGGTATAAACGAAGTAGCCGTAAAAAATAATTATTCCGTTGGATTATATATTGCTGAAAATGAGTTTAAACAAAATGCCAGGCAAATCAGTGAGAGAAAAATGGACGGTGCAATCATCTTCTCCTACTTGAACGAAGAGGATAATAAGATTATTGAAATACTTCACAAGGAAGGTCTTGCCCTGCTGGTTGGAGGAACAGGGCACAAATTTGCATCAACAATAGATATTGACAACAAAGCGGCAATTGAGAGTGTTGTGGAATACCTTTACCAGCTTGGGCATACAAGGATTGCATATATAACGGGCTTGCCCGATTTAGAGAATGATTTGAGATACAAATGCTTCAAACAGGCCCTTGATAAATTCGGAATAGAATATGACAGCAGACTCATCGCATGTGGAAGATTATTATATGAAACAACCGTAAATTCCGGTAAAAAACTGACAAGGAATCTTTTGGATGAGAATGTTGAGTTTACGGCTCTTATAGCTGTGAATGATTTAATGGCGTTAGGTGCAATTTCAGCAATCAGGGAGTACGGTATCAAAGTACCTGGGGATATTTCGGTAGTCGGTTTTGACGATATAGATATGTCAAAGCTTTATGAACCGCAGCTTACAACTGTAAGAGTACCTAAAAGTCGAATGGGGTGTATAGCTATGAAAATGCTCTTGAACCAGATCAAACATAAAAGAAAAGAAAATTATATGCTGGAAACCGAGTTGATTATAAGAAAGTCAACAATGAAATGCAAGTAGACGGACAGTAAATATGAATTCAAATAATAATGGATATTATGTTAGATTTATACATTTATCTCATTAGGTGGTTATTATGAAAGGAATCAGTTTTTTGAAAAAAACAAGCTTAAAAAACAAGCTTATCCTTGCATTTTTTTCTCTGGTGTTTTTTTCTATTATACTGGTTGGGTTATCTTCCGGAGCCATCCTAATCAATTATTCAAGGAATAATATCCTTGAGTCCCGCAAATCTCTGGTAATAGGTATGCTGGATACCCTGGAAGAAAAACTTAAGTTCATAGATGACCAGATATATAATATAAGCTGGAAGGGTGACGGAGAAAACAGCAAGTTATTGACCCAATTGGAACTGGAAAGGGTTATGCAGGATTGCAGCCGGCGCTTCTTAAAGGAATTCCAGGATAGTACTTATATGTCGGTATTCGGATCGGTAAACCAGTACATGGAGTATGTTTTTATTATCGGAAAGAATGGGTTGAGGCTGTATAATATCAAGCCACTTTTGTATGAGGAACAGGATTATGAATATTATACTGCCATTGATGCTGTTATTGAGGCCGATTTTAAAGACGGCAAGCTGCACTGGTTTTTTAGCGAAGGTGATATCGGCCAGTGCTTTTTGCCCCTGCGAGGAAACGACCAGCTCCACCTGACCGGCATCAGAAAACTCCATACCTGGCAATACCGGCAGGGAGAAAGATACAAAGAACTAGGTTATATTGTATATAAACTGAAGGATAATTTTTTCAGTGAGTATCCTTCTAAAATGGGTCTTTTTGCCGATGAGGCCATTGTCATTATGGACGGTAAGGGGAAGCCATTCTTTCTGGACTGTAACAAATGGACATCCAAACAATTACTGTATACAATGGAAAATGTGAATTTAGAAGGAAATGGAATATACCCTGCCACTATCAATGGCAAAAAAGCAAATATACTTTTTGCCCGGTCAAATAAGACAGGACTTGGCATAGCCCTTTTTAAATCCAGCTATTCCATTCAAAAGGAAACCCTTAAGCTGCTGGTTACCATTGGTGTAATTGTCATATCCATGCTCTTGATATCTGTCATATTAGCTATATTTATCTCTGGTGGGATAACGAAACCTTTAAATAATATCATACATAAAATGAATGAAGTTGGAAAAGGCAATTTTAATATTTACATTAATGAGGAAAGACAGGACGAAATGGGCGTTCTTGCGCATCATTACAATCTTCTGGTTAGAAATATACAAAATTTATTTAAAAAAGAGAAGGAAAGCCAGCTAAAAATCCGCAAAGCCGAGTTAAAAACATTGCAGGCACAGATTAATCCTCATTTTTTGTATAACACCCTGGATATGATTTGCAATAAATTATTACAGGCAGGACATATTGAAACGGGAGAGCTTTTAATGTCTTTCAGCAACTTTTTCAGGCTGAGCCTGAATGAAGGCAGGGATTTAACAACAGTGGGAAATGAACTAAAGCATGTAGAAAATTACTTGAAGCTCCAAAAGGCCAGGTATGACAATGCCTTTGACTACAAAGTCCTGATTGAAGATGAGGTTTCCCAACATTTTTGCCTGCTGTTTATTGTACAGCCATTGGTAGAAAACGCATTGATTCACGGAATCATGAAGGGGGAATTGGGAGCATATATACAAGTATCTGCAAAGATACAGGGAAAGAACCTGGTTATTGAGGTCCTGGATGACGGTGTCGGTTTTAATCCGGAAAAAATGAAGCTTAGGCTGGGCCATAAAGCACAGGAGCAAGGTAGTTACGGTCTTTGGAACATACAGGAGAGAATAGGCCTTTATTACGGAAAAGGATACGGATTGGAATTTGACACCGGCAAAAATGCCGGGGCCCTGGTTCGTGTCAGGCTTCCTCTTATAGTAAAAAGTATGTTGAATATAAATGAAAAGGCTTGAAGGGGAATAGACCTGTTTTAAAAAATAAAAACACTGGAGAATAATATGTATAAGCTATTAATTGTTGATGATGAAAAAATTGCCAGAGAGGGTTTAATGCAAAAGGTAAATTGGATAGATTACGGCATAGAGCCCACTAAAATGGCTGAAGATGCTGAGGATGCCCTGGATATAGTAAACTCTGATAAACCTGACCTGGTTATTGCAGATGTGAATATGCCGGGAATGGACGGTCTTGAATTGGCAAAGCTCATCATGGAATCATCTCCTAACACCAGGATCATTGTGTTAAGTGGACATAATGACTACAAGTTTGTAGCAAAAGCTTTAAGAAACAAGGTTTTTGATTATTTGCTGAAGCCTGTGGAGACAGGAGTACTGGTTGGCGCATTGCAAAAAGCAATTAAGGATATTGAATCGGAAATCAGAAGGCTTAAAAACCTTGAAGCATTGCAAAAAAAGCTGGAGGAAAGTATACCTGTTATAAGGGAAAAATGTATATACTATTTGCTGGCGGGATATATGGACCTAAAGCAAATCAACGAATTTTACACCCAGGTTAGCCTGGACCTGGACGGTCCAAAGTTCATATCGGTTGCATTGACTGTAATTGCACAAAAAAACAGTGAGATGAAATCTTTCCAATTGGACATGATAGGTATTAAAGAAATGATGCAAAAAATAATAAAAGTAAATGCAAAAGGGGAAATGGCAGATTTTTCTGCCGGAACAATAGGGGTCGTATTAAATTATGATAAAGACAAGGATAAAAAAGAAATCTATAATCAAGTTTATTTACTATGCAATCTTATTTATTCCAAGATCCTTTCCATATACCAAAGGGATGTGAAAATCGGTATCGGGAGTATTTATTCCGACAGCAGCGGTATAGCAGCTTCATTTAGTGAAGCATTAGAAGCTACCGGAAACTATCCTGTATCGGATGAAGCTAAAATACTCTTTTTTACGGATATATCCATTAACAGCAGCCGCAAGGAACATATCCTTTATCCCATAAATGAAGAAAATATGATCATTCAGGCGTTAAACAAGGGTGAAGTAAAAGATGCAAAAGAATCATCGGAACGCTTTTTTAATAAAATAATGGACATCAACGGTTTGGTCTATCCTGTCTTTAAAAGCTACGGGCTTCGTCTTGTATATACTATTTTTCGAAAGATATCCGAATGGGATATACCGACAGATATATTGGAAGCATATCATGACCCTGTAGAAATAAGGGTACGAAAGTCAAACAGCGCTAAAGAAATTATAAAGGTTGTGAACGGATTTGTCTCCTATGTGGCAATGTCAATTATTGAAAAGCGTAAGAGGGAGAATTGTACAGTAATTGAAAAGGCAATCAGGTTCATGGAAAACAACTCCAATATGAGTATTCATGATGTAGCCGACCACGTATATTTGACTCATTCATATTTTTCTGTTCTTTTTAAAAAAACAATTGGGAAGACTGCACTTGAATACCTTACCTCCATAAGGATGGGTAAAGCAAGACAACTGCTCATGGAGGGCAGTGCAAAAATATATGAAGTCGGCGAAAAAGTGGGCTATACGGATACCCGTTATTTTATTAAAATTTATAAAAAGCATTTTGGAGTCACTCCCGGCAAAGAAGGGAAGTAGCCATACCATTTTGTATTATTTTCATATCTGCCTCTTCATCTATCCCAAATCTAACAACACAGTATTCATCAGTCCAATTCTCAAAATCCTTAAAGTGGCCGGGAGTCACTCCAAACAATTCTCCCTGCAGGTGATGATGGGGCCCGAGCATATTTCTGTTGCTGGATACGATATCCACTAACAGTTTATTACAGCCATGTCTTAAATGATCTGTAATATCAACTTCAAAAGGCTCCCATAAAAGCTTGCCGGCATAATCTCCGTTTACATGCACATTAACTAAAGGTGCATCTATACCTTTAAACTTAAGTATGTACCTTCTCTCTTTGTAAATTTCATCCATATAAAAGTCCCTGCTTAATCTCATGTGCCCCCTGAAGAATGGATAGCCCTGTATTGTCAGGTTTGAAATATCCTTAATATGTTTTTTACGTTTATCAAGCATGAAATTATTCTTAAACCAAATAGCTTTTCTATCCCCTTCAATTATCCCGCCTGAATGCTTTACCTCAAAATCCCCCACAAGATAAACAGCTTCTACTTCCGAATCGTAAAAAATCTTGGTTTTCTCCGACTCGGAAACCTTTGCCTTTTCAAGGGTCTCAAAAACCTTTTCAGAGTTGAAATAATTTCCCTTTACATGGATTTTGTTTTTTCCCTTTTGTATCATACCCTTGATTGGTATTTTCTTAAAGGATTTGTCCATATACCAATTGCATCCTGTTGTATCTGCCTGCTTGCCATTAATGTATATTTTATACCAATCAGGCTCTTCCGCAACCAGGTATAGCTCTTCATCAAAAAGATCGCATTTCGATTCAAATTCATACCGTATTTCAACTTCGCCGCCATATTCACTTTCTACCAGTTCATTTTGAATTTTCAATACATGTTTTCTTTCCGTCCATTTCACATCTCTCTCCCTCCTGAAGGATGCATAGTCAAGAGTATACATATTATAGTCGCTATCTGTTAAATCCCAGCCGTCCTGTAACCACTTGATTTGAAGGCCGGTAACACATTGTACCTGTTTATCCGCTTCATATTCATCCTCATTTTCCTTGCCGATCATAAAAACATGGGATTGCATGGGTGCAAAACTTTGCAGTATTTTAATACGGTCATTTTTAAGTTCATATTCACATCCAAGCAAACCTTTTCCCTTCAAATCAATTTTTTTAGCGGACTTTCCCTGCCGAAAATAAATACCGGCCATATATTCCTGTTTTTGATCCAAGTTTACGGCATATAAAACATACCCGTCATCATATTCTCTTACCTGCACATAGATTGAATCATTTTTAATTCCGTAAGTTTCAATGTTGACAAGGGGCTCAAAATGTTGATTTATAATATTTACAAATTTATTCATATCCCAGGGTATAATTTCAATCCTGTACCGTAAAGCATCTATGGACTTATTTTTTCTCCCTTCGCACAAATACGGGAACCTCTCAAACCCTATTACTATACCACCCTGGTCCAAAAGCTGCTCAAGCAAATCAACAGTAGATATGTCAAGGGAAACAGCAGGCGGCACAATAACTACTTCATAACTGCATGAGCCTACTATCAGATTCCTTCCCTCAACCCTGGCATGTTGCCGCAGAATTTCCTCATCTCCATAATGGTAATCCAGTTGAGACAATGAGAGGGTTTTGCTTATTTTAACAAGCTCTCTGTCAATCCCATCCGTATAAACATGTTCGGCTCTTTTAGCTTCATCATAATGGTTGTATTCAAAGAGTATCCAGCCGCTTCTCACAGGATGAATAATCAATATGGGAACAACAGCTTTACCTTCAGTTAATAACAGGCCTAATCCGGCAAAATAATCTTGAAGTACATTGTATTCCTCCCACCATGGCTGCTGGTAGAAAAGCCCCGGCGGACAATCTCTTTTGCGCAGTCCCTTTAATGTATAGCCTTCCAAATGAGGGCAAAGCAGATTGATTCCCAGAACATATTGCCATTCGGCAATCCATTTCATATCTGCAAAGCTGAGATTCTCACCACTGCACCCGAACAATTCTGAAATTATATGCTTTTTGTCCAATTGTGCTGCAACAGACGCAGCTTGCTTTACTATAACAGGATTGCCGATTCTCCTTTGAAGCCAATCAATTCCGGGAAGCTGCATATACTGGTAAAAACCCATGGCTGAGCCGGAATTCATTACCTGGTTACCAATGGTTTCCTCAAGAAGCACATGGCCTGTCAGCATACAGTTATGGAGCTCACACCATTTTGAAATCTGCCTGGAAAAAGATTTTGTAAACAAATCTGTTACCAGGTTAAAAAAGTCATACCGGTACTTTTCATATCCCAAAACATTACAATACAAGGCTGGCAATGCTTCTTTTACAGAATAGCCATATCTCATTAGAAACGTTTTTTCCAGTACGGTAGACCAGGGAAGTGCTTTCCTTCCGTATTGAGGCTCATCTGTAAAAATACCCTTTATAGTATTTCCAAAGTACTCGCCAAACTCTTTATAATACACCTCATAGGTGCTGTCTATAAACTCCTTCACGGCTTCATGGTTTAAAACATCAATATAATAAGGATTGACTTTGTAATAAGCCCATATATATTTTCCATCAAGCTCATATATCTCAATTGTTTCCTTGATTTTTCTTTTTTCTTCCGCCGCATTTTTTTCAATCTCTTCGAACAGTAAGAGTTTTTGCCGGTAATCGTAGTTCTTTTCAGGCACTTTGCCGTTGCCGCTTCCGCTGGGCCATCCATTCTCATCATACAGCCAGGGATCAATACCGGTTTCAATGCTTTCATCAACACATGCCTTAACCATGGACATCCATTCTTTTTCCATATAATCCGTTCTGAGACCTCCTCTGGCATGCATGAAAAATCCGCCAAGACCGGCTTTTTTATGTTCATTGACCTGCCACTTCAATTCCTTTTCGTCAAGCACGCTGTTCCAAGACCAAAAAGGTATTGACCTATAAGTATTTCCAGGGGTTTTTATTTTTTTCAAGCAATCCTTTAATAGCATACATATAATCTCCTAACTATCTTATGGTAAACAAAGCAAACAGGCAGCAATATCAAAAATACAACGGCAGATATCAATCTACCGTTGTGTATTATATATTAAATAAAATAACAGGATGTATGTTGTCATCCTTTAAAAGTCATTCAACCAGAACATAATCAAAATATACATTTCCCATTTTTCCGTCTGCCGCATTGTCCCCAAGTATTATTCTTTTGTATGAGGTCATGTTGCTTGTAGCGGCGACAAGGACTCCGTCAATATACATCTTGCAGTCGCTTCCGCTGGACAGGTCAAACTTAAATTCATGCCAGCCTGTTGTCCTGTCTACTGCTGAAGCAATAAAACCGCCTCCTGTGGAATAGCAGTATTTACTTGTGGATATGTTCGTGTTGACACCCAGCATGGTTATATTCAATCCATCATTCAGCTTTGCCTTCACTTTCATGTCATTTTGAGTTGTATCGTCATAAAACATGACCGTTACAACATTACTGTATTGAGCGCCCATATTATGGTATATTTCATCCCGGTCTTCATTTGGAAAATAGCTGCTGGTGCCATGATATGCCACACTACTTAATGTTGGGGTTCCAAAATTCACTCCCCATTGTCCAAAACCGTTTTCAAAGCTGTCATAGAAAACAGGTGCCGGTGTTGGTGTAGGCACAGGAATTGGATTATAATTCAATAACTTCTCGGCAAACATCTTTTGTGTTTTATGCATGGGATAGTTCTCTTCACATTGTGAATCCGGCACCGAAGGGTCTGCGTCGGGAGCTGTCTCAGGGACAGAAAACTTAGGATGAGGAAACCATGCCATGAGGCAAAATCCGTCCGGATTACCGCC